>JAGBPS010000038.1 GCA_017633255.1 Bacteroidales bacterium | reverse complement strand
TTGCAGATGGAGAAAATGAAGGCACCGGCTTCTTTCGCCAGTTGGATGGCTGCCAGGGTGTCGGCGGTCTCACCGGATTGCGAAATGGCAATCACCACATCGTCTTTGTGGATGACCGGCTTGCGGTAACGGAACTCGCTGCTGTATTCCACCTCCACGGGGATACGGGCGAACTCTTCGATGGCGTACATGGCGATCAGGCCGGCATGCCAAGAGGTACCGCAGGCGGTGATGATGATACGCTTGGCATTCAGGAAACGTTCGCGGTTATCGATAAAACCGGACAAAGCGATGTGGTTGGCCTCCACATTGACACGTCCTTTCATTGAGGTGCGCAGGGTCTGTGGCTGTTCGAAGATTTCCTTCAGCATGAAATGCGGATAACCGCCTTTTTCCAGCTGGTTCAAGGTGAGCTCCAGTTTTTGGATTTCAGGAGTCTTTTTGACATTGGTGATAGTGGTGATGGAAGGCTCTTTGCCACGTTCCAGTACCACCACCTCTTCGTCGCCTACGTATATAACTTTGTCAGTATATTCCACGATAGGAGTGGCGTCAGAGGCCAAGAAGAACTCACCATCGCCAACACCGACCACCAGCGGACTGCCTTTACGGGCGGCCACAATCATGTCGGGGTTTTGGCGGTCCAAAACGGCAATCGCGTAGGCTCCAACCACTTGGTTCAGTGCTAATTGTACTGCTGTGGGCAAGTCCACTTGAGAGGTGTGCTTGGTGTATTCAATGAGCTGGATCAGCACTTCGGTGTCGGTGGTGGAACGGAAGTTGTAGCCGTGTTTCATGAGACCCTCTTTCAACACTGCGTAGTTCTCGATGATACCATTGTGGATAATCGCAAGCTGTTCGGATTCTGAATAGTGGGGATGGGCGTTCACCTGGTTGGGCTCACCGTGGGTGGCCCAGCGGGTATGGGCGATGCCAATGTTGCCGCTGACGTCTTTGTCGGTGACAAATGCTTCCAATTCAGCCACTTTTCCTTTGGCTTTATAGACATTGAGTTGTCCATTGGTGTTGATGAGCGCTACACCTGCACTGTCATATCCTCGATATTCCAAGCGATGTAAACCTTTCATCAGTACGGGATACGCCTCCCGATTTCCGATATAACCTACGATTCCACACATAGTTTTTTGTTTTTTATGATTATGGTTTTTAATGTGCTATTGAGCTATTGAGCTATGAGCTAGTGAGTTAGTGAGCTGGGTTTAGTGTTTAGTGTTTAGGTTTTAGTGTTTAGAGTTTAGGTTTTAGAGTTTAATGTTTAGAAGGTTAGAAGGTTAGAAGGTTAGGAGGTTAGGATGGTTAGGATGGTTAGGATGGTTAGGATGGTTAGGATGGTTAGGAGGTTCTGGATTTTGAATTTTGGATTTTGGATTTTGAATTGTCAACTGTTAACTATCAACTATTATCGTCACTGGCCCGTCATTCACAAAGTCTACCTGCATGTTGGCGCCGAAACGGCCAGTTTCCACATGCAATCCGTATTGTTCGCGCAACACCTGGTTGAAATAGTTGTACAGAGGTTCCGCCACTTCGGGGCGAGCCGCTTCGATAAAACTGGGGCGGTTGCCCTTGCGGGCATTGCCGTACAGGGTAAATTGCGAGATGCTGAGAATCCGCCCACCAACCTCTGCCAATGACAGGTTCATCTTGCCTTCCGCATCTTCGAAAACCCGCATCCCCGCCACCTTTTTGGCCAGAAAATCAGCGTCTTCACGGGTGTCGCTGTGGGTGATACCTACCAAAATGACAAAGCCTGTGCCAATGCGACCCACGGTTTCTCCGTCGATTCGCACTTCGGCTCTGCTACAACGTTGAAGGACGATTTTCATTAGGTTTTAGTGATTAGGGGTTAGGGGTTAGTGAATAGTAAATAGTGTTTAATGTTTAGAGTTTAATGGTTAGGAGGGTTAGAAGGTTAGGAAGGTTAGGATGTTATGGATTTTGGATTTTGAATTTTGAATTCTTAACTTTCAGTTCTCAGTTTTCAGTTTTCAGTTTTTTCAATTGTCAACTCTCTCAAACGTCATTTGCTTCCTCAGCAGGTCCACTTCCACCACCCGAACTTTGATGCTGTCACCGAAGCGGATGTCGTGGCCGTGATGCAGGCCCACCAAGGTGTAGTTGTCTTCGTCAATATAATAGAAGTCGTCGTCGAAGGTGCGCATGGGAATCATGCCCTCGCATTTCGACTCGTCCAATTCTGCATAAACGCCCCATTTGGAGATGCCTGACACGGTGGCGTCGAAAACCTGTCCGATCTTGTCGGCCAAATACTCGGCTTGCTTGAATTTCACCGACTTGCGTTCTGCGTCAGTGGCTTTCTGTTCCATCTGCGAGCAGTGCTGGCAGTATTCCTCGTACTGGCTTTTGTTGACCGAGGGCTTGCCGGCTAAATATTGGTCAAGCAGGCGGTGCACCATCAGATCTGGGTAGCGGCGGATGGGGGAGGTGAAGTGGGTGTAGTAGGGGAAGGCCAGTCCGTAATGCCCGATGTTGTCGGTGGAATAGACGGCCCTTGCCATGATGCGTATCGACAGCTTGCTGAGCATGTTGTACTCGTTGCTGTCCTTCACCTGCTCGAACATTTGGTTCATGGAGTTGGTGAAGGCCTTGTGGCTGCTGGTTTTCAGCTCGTAACCCAATTTATGGACAAAGTTCTTGAAAGTCTCTAACTTGTCGCTCATAGGTTCGTCGTGCACACGGAACACAAAAGTGCGGGGCAGCTGACGAGCGGTACGTTTGCCCACTTTCTCCGCCACACGGCGGTTGGCCAGCAGCATCAACTCTTCAATCAAGAAGTTAGCTTCTTTCTGCACTTTCAGATAAACACCTATGGGCTTGCTGTTCTCATCCAGTTTGAATTTCACCTCTTCGGTCTCGAAATTGATGGCGTTGTTGTCGAAACGTTTCTTACGCAGAATTTGTGCCAGATGGTGCAACTGCAAAATGACATCGCTCATCTCGCCTTGCTTCTGCTCAATGATCTCCTGCACTTCGTCATAGTTGAAACGGCGGTCGGAGTTGATGACCGTATGACCAAACCATTCCTTATGTATCTTGGCGTTGTCATCGAGGTCGAAGACGGCGCTGAAGCAGAGCTTGTCCTCGTTAGGACGCAGTGAGCAGAGGTTGTTGCACAGCACTTCGGGCAACATGGGGATGGTACGGTCCACCAGATATACGGAAGTGCCACGAAGATAGGCTTCCTTGTCAATGTCGCTGTCGGGTTTCACGTAGAAAGAAACATCCGCGATATGAACGCCCACGCGGTGCAGTCCGTTGTCAAGTTTCTCGTAGGAGATGGCATCGTCGAAGTCCTTGGCGTCTGCGGGGTCGATGGTGAAGGTGGTGACTTGGCGGAAATCACGGCGGCGCAGGATTTCCTGCTCGCTGATGCGACTGTCGATTTTGGCGGCTTCCTGTTCCACATTCTCGGGGAAACCCAGGGGAAAGTCGTTGTCGGCGAGGATGGCCTGCATCTCCACCTCATTGTCGCCGGGCTTGCCCAAAACATGGATGACCTCGCCCAGCGGGCTGCGGGTACCTGCTTCCCAGTCCACAATGCGGATGACCACCTTGTCGCCGTTGCGAGCCCCTTTGAGGCTTCGTCCGGGGATGAGCACATCGCGGCGGAAGTTGGGGTTGTCGGCAACAAAGTAGGCGATACCTTTGTTGATGTGCAGGTTGCCCACAATCTGTTTCTGGCTGCGCTCGATGATTTCAACCACCTGTCCCTCAGGTCTTTTTCCTTTACGGGAAGGGAAAACCATTACCTTGACCAGGTCGTTGTGCAGGGCATTGCCCAAGTTGCCGTCGGCCACGAAGATGTCCTCATCCTCAGCATTTGCTTCGGCAGCTCGTTTTTCGTTGACAACAAAAGCCGAACCACCGGCCTTCATCTCCAGTCTTCCAATGACGTAGTTGCGGCCGGTGGTCTCTTTGCTAAGGTATTTTGGGTTGATTTTGTAGTGACCGCGGCCGGCTTTCAGCAGGATGCGGGCCTCCACAAAATCCTCGATGATTTCTTTGATTTTCTCCCGCCCCTGCTTGTCAAAAACACCAGCTTTGGCGGAAATCTGTTTGTAGTTGTATTTGGCCCCCGCGTTGCCGCGCGAGAGCACTTCGATGATTTTATTGCCTAAATTGTCAGATTTCAATCTTCGATGATTTTATTTTTCAATATCCAGTAATTCCACCTCGAAAATCAGGGTTGAACCAGGTTTGATGCTGCCAGCAGCACGGTCACCGTATGCCAGATTAGAGGGGATGTAGAAGATGAACTTGGAACCGACGGGCATCAGCTGCACGCCTTCTGTCCAACCGGCAATCACTTGGTTCAGACCGAAAGTGATAGGTTCGCCACGTTCTACAGAGGAGTCGAAAACGGTGCCGTCAATCAAAGTGCCGTGGTAGTGGACTTTTACTTTGTCGGTAGCACTCGGTTTGGCGCCGGTTCCCATCTTCACCACTTTATACTGCAGACCGGAAGCGGTTTCAACCACACCGTCTTTCTTCTTGTTTTCAGCTAAAAAGGCTGCACCCTTGGCTTTTTCTTCATCCACCATGCTGTTCTGTTTTTGCTGCATCATTTTCTGAAATTCTTCAAAAATCTGCTGCATTTCTGCTTGGGTGAATTGGTTTTTTCCGGCAATGCCGTCGTTAAATCCTTGGAAAAATTTGTCTTTCTGAACTTCTATTCCCTGTTGTTTGAAACTTTCGCCGATATTGGCTCCCAATGCGTAGCTGATTTTTTCTTCTTGTGTCATAGTCTCTTGTGCTTTAATGTTACTACTGATTCCAATAAATGTTGCCAATAGGCATACGATAAAGGTCTTTTTCATTGTTTGTTTATTTTTTATTTGTTGATATCTGATAAGTGAAAGTTTTGGTCGAATGTCATAGAATCCTATTGTCAGTGAAAGGTTTAAACTGCGTTTGGGAAAGATTCCTCCCTGAGAGTTATTCCGCTTGAGTTGTTCATAGTTCAGAGCTTTATAAACTGCAAAAATACAAAAATATGTTGTATCTTTGCAAGAATTTTTTTCAAATAAAAGATATGAAACTGAAAGTAAAGTATTTAGTAGCGTTAGGATTGATCATGGCGATAGCTGTTCATTCCTTGAAAGCGGAACCTGTGGATACGACAACTGCCAAGATGGCGGCTTATAATTTTTTCCGAGGTATATCACCCGAAACTTCCCGTTCGATGGGGGAACCTGTCATTGTTTATAAAGGACAGGGTATGCGTCAGGAAGGCACACGTTGGCTGGAACGTGACTATTATTACATTGTCAATATCGGACAAGAGGGCTTTGTGATTGTGGCCGCCGACAGTCGTGTGACCCCTATTTTGGCCTATTCTACCTCCTCGGTGTTTGATGGACAGCAGATGCCTTCGAATGTGGCATTCCTCTTGGGAGAATATCAAGAGCAGATGGATGAAATTGCACGCCGGCAGATAGAGGCACCTGCGTCGGTGACAGGCCAATGGGAAACGTTGCGTCAACAGACCAGGAATCATAGTCGCAATGTCATTGTGGAACCTCTGATTAGCAGTACGTGGTCGCAAAGTCCGTATTATAATGCGCTATGTCCTGCCGATCCAAGAAGTGAATCAGGTCATGCTGTGGCCGGTTGTACGGCAGTGGCCATGGGTCAGATTATGCGTTATTGGCGTCATCCTGAACATGGTGTTGGAAGTCACAGCTATGTGGCTAACAATAGCTCTATGGGGGAGAATTTCGGAGATTATGGGACTTTGTCCGCTGATTTTGAAAACACTTATTATGATTATGACAATATGCCCGATTCGTTGACGGCCAACAGTACACCCGCGCAGATTAACGCGGTGGCAACGCTGCTGTATCAATGTGGCGTCAGTTTGGATATGGCCTATGGAGTTACCAGCAGTTCAGCGGTCTTTGCCTTGGTGAGGGATGCCTTGGAAGATTATTTTAACTATTATCAACCTGTGCATGTGTATAGAAGTGTCTATTCGTCAGTTAGTTGGAGGAGCATGATGATGGGTGAATTGGACCACCTGAGACCCATTTTTTACACGGGTGCCGGAACCTCGTCTATTCACGCTTTCGTTTGTGATGGCTATGACAGTCAAGGCTATTTCCACATGAACTGGGGCTGGGGAGGCTATGCCGATGGTTATTATATGCTTTCTAATCTGAATCCGGATTTGGATAGCTATAATACGTCACAGTCCGCTATTATCAATATAGAAATTGAACCGCAATCTTTGATGGTGTCAAATGAAGAACTGGACTTTTTTGAGGAAGAGGGTGTTCCTGCTGAAATTCAACAGTTTGGAGTACAAACCATTAATATTGATAGTGCCATCAGAGTATCTGTTACGGGTAATTTTAAGGTCTCAACTGACGCCACACATTTTGTCTCTTATCTGACCTTGCCTGCCACGGGTGGAACCGTGTATGTGAAATATAATCCTGTCTTGCAACAGGCTCATTATGAGCGTGGTAATGTCACTGTGACCACGGGGTCTTCTTGGGATACCGTCCGTCTTGTCGGTGTGTCTTATTATCCGGAGTGTAATACCCCGTTGAATTTCAGTGCTGTGCAGGGTGATATCGATACGGATACCAATCAGGTGCTGTTGACGTGGCAACCAGCTGTGCCTGATGTGGTATACGCTTCGTGGGATTCCATTCCGCAGTCTTCTTTTGGTGATAATGCTGATTATACCATCATTCAGATGCATCGAATGGCAATATCGGATTTGTATCCGTTCCATAGACATCGTTTGACTCATCTGTCGTTTATTGCGGATTCTTTGGCAACTGAGTATCGACTGCTGGTATATACCGGAGGAAGAATCTCCGATCACGGTCGTGTGATGAATCCGGGCACGCTTATTCTTGACCAACCAGTGGATATGGCTTCTTTAACCCCTGGAGCATGGAATACAGTGGAATTGTCTTCTCCTTTGGTCATTGATGCCAGCCAGGAGTTGTGGTATGGACTGTATGTTTCCGCTCCGGCCAATTCATCAGCCATGGTGACAGGAGGTTTGGAATCTGTGCAATTCAAAGGTAATATTTATGGTTACTATTATGAAGGTGATGTTTTCTGGTATCCTTATAACCGGAATTTTGTGATGAAAGCGCGTGTCGACAACCCGTTTGTACAGTATGAGGTGTACAGAGATGGTCTTCCCCTTGCTGTTCCGGTGACAGGGTATGTTTATGCGGATTATCCACCGGAATACGCCCATTATTTGTATGAAGTGCGTGCCACTTGGAATGACTTGTGCTCGGGGGGAGCATCCCAGATGGTGAATTTCAGACAGCCCTGCCATGTGCAAAATGTGGCCGACACTGTTACTACTTGCGATAGCTATGTTTGGAGAGATAGTGTGACGTATACAGAAAGTGGTGTTTACTTGTATGATTATTATGATGAAGAGGAATGCGAGCATGTGGATACTTTATATCTGACGGTAAAAAAATCAAGCAGTTATACGGATTTGATTGTGGCTTGTGACAGTATTCAATGGATTGATGGGGTCACTTATACGGAAAGCATTTGGGGACCGGAAGTGGTGCTGACTAATGCTGTGGGATGTGATTCGATTGTGACCCTGAGACTTATCATCATGCATTCTGCTGTTGAAGTGGATTCTGTGACGGTCTGCGATTCCTTGGTCTGGTTTGACGGCAATACCTATACCGAAAGCATATATGGTCCTACCGTTTCTTTTACGGATGTGGTGGGTTGCGAAAATGCCACGCTGATCCTTAATCTTACCGTTTTGTCTTCGTCATCTTCGATAGATACTGTTTATGCTTGTGACTCTTATACTTGGCAAAACGGCGTTACTTACACGGAAAGCACAGATGCGCCTACTATTGTTTATACGAATGCTGTGGGATGTGACTCTGTTGTTACATTGCATCTTACAGTGTATCATAGTGTTGTGGTCGTTGATGAGCAGGTTGTTTGTGATTCGTTAATCTGGATCGATGGTGTGAAATACACGGAAAGCACCAATTTTCCCAGGATGGAATACACCAGTAGTCAGGGTTGTGATTCTATTGTGAAGTTAAATCTTACGGTGAATTATTCAACATCCTTTGTGGATTCTGTGCAGGCGGAAGCTCCCTATACTTGGCGTGATGGTATTACCTATTATGAAAGTATTGATGGACCGACCATTATCTGGGAGAATGCCGCTGGCTGTGATTCAGTGGTGATTTTACATTTGGAGATTGTGACTTCTGTGGAGAGTTATGGCAAACAGAGTCAGATTGTGGTTTACCCGAATCCGAGCAGGGGGACTATTAGCATAAAATTGCCTGAGGATTTGACAGCATCAGCGGTGGAAGCGAGATTGTATGATCTGTATGGCAAGTTGCTACAACGACAACTCCTGCAGACGGATAATCCTGTCATGGATCTCAGCCGCTATGCCCAGGGCTTGTATCTGCTGCAATTGTACCAGCAAAACCAACTGATAGGAACAGCGAAAATCAGCAAACTGAATTAATTAGCAAATTAGTTAATTAGTTAATTAGCAAATTAGTTGATTAGCAAATGAGATGGTTTTAGGGTTAGAAGGTGAGAAGGTTAGAGGGTTAATGTTTAGAGTTTAGAGTTTATGAATTCTGAATTTTGAATTCTGAATTATCACCTGTAACCTGTCACCTGTAACCTGTCACCTGTAACCTGTCCCCTCACTTCCCCCAAGAGTCCCGGTCCAGACTTCGAAAGTTAATGGCTTCTGAAAGGTGTTCGTTGTCGATGTACTCGGCGCCAGCGAGGTCGGCGATGGTACGGGCGACTTTCAGGATTCGGTCGTAGGCACGGGCCGACAAGCCCAATCTGTCCATGGTATTCTTCAGCAGTTCGAGTCCATCGGCATCCACTTCGCAATATTGCCGTAACAGTTTGGTGCTGATTTGGGCATTGCAATGGATGCCGGGATAGTCCCTGTATCTAATTTCTTGGATTTTACGGGCTTGAACCACCCGCTCGCGGATGACGGCGGAAAGCTCTCCGGGAGGGGCGGTGGTGAGTTCCTCGGTGGACAAAGGCAGTACCTCCACATGCAGGTCAATACGGTCCATGAGCGGCCCGGATATCTTGTTGAGGTATTTTTGTACTACACCCTGGCCGCAGGTGCAGGGCAGGGTGGGATGGTTGTAGTTGCCGCAGGGACAAGGGTTCATCGCTGCCACAAACATGAAAGAGGCTGGAAAGGTGACGCTGTACTTGGAACGAGAGACGGTGACGTAACGGTCTTCCAAAGGTTGTCGCATCACTTCCAGTGTGGGGCGCTTATATTCGGTCAGCTCATCGAGAAACAAAACCCCGTTGTGGGCCAGCGATATCTCCCCGGGTTGGGGGTTGGTGCCCCCGCCGACCAACGCCACATCACTGATGGTATGATGTGGCGCGCGGAAGGGACGTACCGCTATGAGCGACGAATATCGGCTCATTTTTCCGGCAACGGAATGGATTTTGGTGGTTTCGAGAGCCTCAGAAAGGGTCAAAGGGGGTAGGATAGAGGGCAATCGCTTGGCTAACATGGACTTGCCCGAACCAGGAGGGCCAATCAGGATGAGGTTGTGCCCGCCCGCAGCGGCAATTTCCATGGCTCGCTTGATGTTCTGCTGCCCTTTTACATCGGTGAAGTCAAATTCATAGTTGCACAAGCTGCGCTGGAATTCTTCGCGGGTGTTGACTATCGTGCGTGGCAGAGGGATGTCTTTGTCAAAGAAGTCAATCACTTGCCGGATGTTTTCCGCTCCCAGCACTTCAATGTCGCTGACAATGGCTGCCTCCCTGGCGTTCTGTGCGGGCAGGATGATGCCTTTCATTCCTCTTTTGCGTGCTTCTATGGCGATGGGCAGTACCCCGCGGATGGGTTGCAAATGTCCGTCTAACGACAGTTCCCCCATAATATAATAGTCTCCGACTTTCTCTTGGCCTTTGATTTGCTCGGAGGCGATGAGGATGGCAATCGCCAGATTCAGGTCGTAGGCGCTGCCCTCCTTGCGGATGTCAGCGGGTGCCATGTTGATAACGATTTTCTTTCCGGGCATCTTGTAGCCGTTGTTCTTCAGTGCCGTGTCAATACGCTGCTGACTCTCTTTGATGGCGCTGTCAGCTAGTCCGACTAAAAAGAAACTGATGCCGGGACCAATGTTTACTTCGATGGTGACGGGAATCGCGTTAACCCCCATCAATGCGCAACTATATGTTTTTATGAGCATGGTTCGTTAAATTTTTCATGCTGCAAAAATACATAAAATAATAATATGATAATCAAAAATAATAAAAATATTTACCATTTTGGTTGAAACGCACTAGGGATATGGTGCAATTGGTAGTCATTTCCGCATAGTGTGACGGAGATAATGTCAAAGCGGACATCCAGATTGAGGCCGGTTCGGGTGAGGTACATATTGGCGGCACGGATCAGATTTTTCTGTTTCTGGGGCGTGACGAAAGTCTCCGGTTCTCCGAAGGCGAGGCTGCTTCTTGTCTTTACTTCGCATATAACTAAGGTGTCTTCGTTCCGGGTGATCAGGTCCACCTCCAGATGGTAGCATTTCCAGTTTCGCTCAAGAATGGCGTATCCGTTGCGCACGTAAAAGTCCGCAGCTAAATCTTCTCCTCTTTGACCAATTAAGTGTGTTTCCGCTCCCATAGCTAATGATAATGAAATTTTCTGCAAAAATAATATTAATTTTTGAAACAGCAAGAAGGAGTGTCTACAATTTTTATAACGAGGAATTTGCTTTAATCGGCGGGAAGTTTTCCGAAAATTGTTACAGAGTAAGGATATATGTTATTTTAATTCAAACGAAAGAAGAATTATCTTATTGAAAATCAGTAAAAAATAAAATTTTCAGCTTTGTTGATTGATAATGAAAAAAGTTGTATCTTTGCCACCGCATTTGAAAGCCCAGATGGCGGAATTGGTAGACGCGTACGTTTCAGGTGCGTATATCGAAAGATGTGCAGGTTCGATTCCTGTTCTGGGCACAAAAAAAAAGAACTGCAATTTTGCAGTTCTTTTTTTTGTGCTTTGTGATTCTCTGGATTAGAGAGCCATTGCGGCACCAGCTTTGAATTTAGCAACTTTCTTTGCAGGAATCTTGATAGTTTTGTTGGTGCGGGGATTGCGGCCTTTTCTGGCAGCACGCTCAACAACTGAGAAAGTACCGAAACCGATCAGAGTAACTTTTTCGTCTTTCTTCAAGGTCTCGATGGTAGTTTCCATCATAGCTTCCAATGCTTTGCCAGCGTCAACTTTTGTCAAGCCAGCTTTTTCAGCGATAGCGCTAATTAATTCAGCTTTGTTCATAGTCTAAAATTTTTAAGGGTTATAAGAACTATAAATTTGAATGCAAAGATAGTGTTTTTTGTAATAATAGCAAGGGGTTGAAGAAAAAAAGTGCTAAAAATCTTCCTTTTTAACACTTTTTACTTTTATTTAAATATATTTATAGTTCAATTTAACAAGATCTGGGCTGTTTGGAAGGATTTCTTTCTTTGTGCTGACTGTGAGCATCTTGGCTCTATCAGTGCTTGTGTCCGTTGCATCCACCGCATCCGCTGTTGCCATGTCCACTGCAACCGCTGTGGTTATGTCCACAACCAGCCTCTTGTCCGGGTTTCTTGTCCACCTGGCAGCATGCAGGAAGTTTTGCTCTGGCAGCAGGGTCTGCTTTCACATTGTCGGCATTGTAACCCAACTTGCTGATTTGCTGGCGTAACAAATCGGGATTGGTTTTCTTGCTGTCGTAGGTGATGGTCATTTTGGAGGTTTTGGGATCGTAGGCGTAATCTTTTACCCCTTTGAAGAAAGGAACATTCTCTTTGAAGAGAGCCTCGCATTTTGAGCATACTCCATTGGTCTGGATAACCACTTTCTGGATGGTGCTTGTGGTGGCCGTCTTGCTGCTTGAACTTGATGTGCTTGTTTTTTTTGCATCCTGTGCTGCCGCACTGAATCCTATCAGCGCCGCGAAAATTAAAATTGCAAGTTTTTTCATAGTTGGTTTAATTTAAGGTCTTTAATGTTTTTATTTGTTTTGTTCGTTTTGTTTCTTGTTGTTAATGTAAAGTTCTTAAAGTTTTTAAGGTCATTAAGGTACTAACCCCTATTCCCTAACCCCTATTCCCTAAAACCTAATCTCTAAAACCTAATCCCGAACCCCTTACTTCATCGAATATCTGAAGCCAATATAACCCATGACTCCGTTAATCGGGCTATGTATAATCGAGGCGTCAAAATATTCTCCGTAGGGCTGGTCAGCTGACAGAATGGGGTTGACCTGTTTCTGGTTGGCCAGGTTCTCGCCGCCAATGTAGAATTCCCAAGCTTTGTATTTCTTGGTAATCTGGGCGTTCAGCATGAAATAGCCTTTTGACGGTGAGGGCTGGTATTCCGGGGGATTGGATGACATGTCGGGCAGCCGCATCTTGCTGTGGTACTGGAGGCTGACATTGAATTTCCACTTGTCGTATTTTGTGGCGTAACTCAGACTCAGCAAGGCCTTGTGCGGACTGATCAGCGCTTTCTCCTGCATAATCCTGTTGGTGGTCTGCATCACATAGTTGAAGCGATAGGCAAGGATAATCTCGAAACCTTTCACGGGGTTCAGGATGAGCTCGGCCTGGGTGGAGTGGGAGTAGGCTTTGTTTTTATAGCCGTTGAAACTGCCGTTGAGATTATATACATAAATACTATGTATATCATAATCCATGTCGATGATGGTCTGGTTGATGAAATGGGTGTAATAGTAGTCCACGCTGAAGGTGGATTTTCCACCGGGCATCTTGAAGCCTTGCACAAAACTGATGCCCGTATTGTAGGCTTCCTCGGGACGGAGACCTTGGTTCATGGGCATGGAGCCATCCGTGAAGACATTGTCGGCGAAGACAAATTCGCGGTTGCTGATGAGCAGTGACTGATTCTCGGTGAGAATGTTGGAGACGCGGTAGCCTTTGCCTGCGGAAACTCTTATGGAGGTGTTTTCCGCAGCCTGCCATTTGAGGTGGATTCGAGGAGTCCAGAAGAGCTGGTTGTAGGCGAAGTTGTAGTCCAGCCTCATGCCTGCCATCACAATGAATTTCTCGTCGATGGAGTAGGAGTATTCAGCAAAGATACCGGGCACCAGCTCTTTGCGGCGGATGTCAGCGGCGTATGGAGTTGCTTCTGTGGGGTATAAAGAGTGTTGCAACCAGAGCAGATGCTGTCCTAATTGCTCGTTTACAAAGTCCATCTGGAAGCTTCCGCCAGCGGTGAGTTTGCTGCGTTCTTTCGCTCCGAAACGGTTGGAATACAAGATGTTGATATAGCCGCTGTATTGGCGGGCATTGTATAAACGGTCGCCGTACTGCGATTGGTTGTCGTGGAAGGTGAAAGAGGCGATGGTTCCGATGCTTTCGTGCTCACCGGGCATGAGAATGCCGTTTTTGGTGGTGATGTCCAGTTTGTGGGTCTTGATACGCAGTCCCCAAATGTTGGCCTCGACGGTACGCTCAAAAGATTCTTTGGGGTTGTAAGTCATTTGGCCTCCGACACGGTCCTCAAACAGATAGGAAATCCAGGTGCGGCCTTCCATTTTGTCGGGAACATCGTAATCCCAGCGGTTCATCAGGTTGATCTGGTAGTTCTGGGGCACGTCCATGAAGCCGTCGTTGTTCATGTCCATTCTGGCGAACTGGCCTTCGCCGTGTGCCAGAATCATGGAGGAGGCGTGGCCGGACTTGCCCACATCGAAGCGGCTGTTGAGATTCAGCTCGCCCCTGCCCATGGTGCTGCCGAACAGGTTGATAAACAGTCGCTCACGGTTGGTCTCGGGTTTCTTGTATTCCACGTCAATCTGGCCGGTGATGGCCTCGTAGCCGTTGGTGACGGAAGCCACACCCTTTGACACACTGATGCTTTCCATCCAGGTGCCGGGCACAAATGCCAAGCCAAACTGGTTGGCGAGCAGACGGATATAGGGCACATTCTCTAATAAAATCTGTGAATAGACGCCTGCCAGACCGAGCATGGAGATTTGCTTGGCGCCAGTGATGGCGTCGGCGTACTCGACATCGACTGCCACGGTGTTTTCGAAACTCTCCGCCAAGTTGCAGCAGGCGGCTTTGCGCAGGCCCTGCGTGGTGATGACGGTGGTGAGGATGGGCTTGACGGACACATAGGAGCCATCGTGGGCGGTGACATTCACAGCCTCCAGGTTGTGGGCGCTGGAGAGCAGAATATTGAGTTCTGTTTGGGTTTTGGGTACGGTGATGGTATCGTTGTCGTAGGCTTGATATACCACAATCAGGATGTCGGTTTTGGGGCTGCGAGGCAGCGTGAAATGTCCTTCGGCATCGGATAATGCGCCCACATCGGTTCCCTGCCATTGCAGGATGGCCCCGACTACCGCAGTCTCTTTGCCGTCATCGCCAATCTCCTTGACCGTTCCCGTCAGCGATTGTGCTTGCGTTACCATCAGAAAGCAGCACAATATGATTGAATTGATGATTTTTTTCATTGTTATATGATTTTATGTTTCCAATTTTTTAATCTAATATCAGTTGTATCAGATTTTGAGAGAGATGTTCGATTAAAGTATAGAAGATGCTGAATTTCAATAACCTAGCATGTAAGTATGGGGTATGTGATGTCATCACTCTCTCCTTGCGGCACAGGGAGAACATGCTTAGAGAATGTCTCTTTGCCTGCCGCGAAAGTGAGGGAAACAAAAAATCATAAAATCAGTTGGGAAATAATGTCAAAGATACTTCGGTGTACCGCATGAAACAGGCAGTGGCAATGTCCTTTGCATATTTCATGAAAATGCTGTACGACATGGACTTCTGGGAAAGCTTCCCCATCAAGGGAAAGTTGTGGAAGCTGAGTGTTTTTTTTGACACTATGGTCGCTGTCGTACTGGTCGGTAATCTTGAAAATGTATGTGTTTTCGGAGCAATGCCGATGGTCGTTGGCGCTGTGATGGTGTTTGTGGCAGCAATGATGAACGGTAATTTTCAGGCCCGACGAATAGACCAAAAACATCGTCAGGGTCAGCAGGGTGATTATCGTTTTTACCGTTCTTTTCATCAGTTAAAATTTAATGGTGCAAAATTACGGAAAAAATTGTTATCATTCTCGAATATTCCAAAAATTTCACGTACCTTTGCACTTCAATTTTTTAGGAATGAAGAAACTTGTTCTCATATTGTTTTGCTGCCTTACTGTTTCAATGGCATACAGCCAGCGTTTCATCGGTTCTGTCATTGCGGGTGCCAATGCTTGTCAGGTGGAAGGCGATGATGTCCGTGGCTACAAAAAAGCGGGTTTTGTGGGTGGTGCGTCGGTGATGATTGCTTTGGATAAAAAGATGCAGTGGTTCGCCACGGTCGAGTTATTATATACCCAGAAGGGCTCCCGTTCTTCTACAACGAGAGCTTTCGACACCACCAATTATGCACCGGCGATGTTCCTTGATGTGGACCGGAATGCCGACTTTATGCCGTCTTCCAAGTACAAATGCCGTTTGGATTTGGATTATGTGGAGGTGCCTGTGCTCTTTCATTTCGAGGATTGGCATACGGGTTGTGCCATTGGCTTGGGTTTCTCATGGGGACGTTTGGTGCGCGCCAAAGAGTGGTATAATGGTTTCAAGAGAAACACCAGTATCACTTCGGGAACCTACAGAACCAGCGACTGGAGTTTTATCGCGGATCTTAAGTTTATGATTTATAAGGGCTTGAAGATGGAGTTGCGCTGGCAATATTCGTTGAGGCCTATCCGGAATTATGTGATAGAGTATAGCAATGTGGCTCAGTCCACGGAATATAAAAAACAGCGTAACAATCTTTTCTCTATACGTCTGATATATTCTTTCAATGAAAAATATGTGGAGAATACGCGTGAAAACAAGCGTGGTCAGCGCCAGGGGGTAAAGTGGATTCGTGAGACCAATATCTATAATGATTAATATTTAAAAATATTGAATATCTGATAATTATATATGAAAAGAATACTTCTGTCGCTTTGTGCTGTCCTGTTGATGGTTATAAGTTTGATGTCGTGTAAACCTGACATTGAACTTACTTCTGATTATAAAGATGTTACAGTGGTTTATGGTTTGCTGAATCCTTTGGATCGCTATCAGTATATTAAAATTTATAAGGGATATTTGACCAAGGATAATGCGTTGGTATGGGCCAAAGATTTGGACAATATTTCGTATTATGATGAGATTGATGTACAGTTGATTGAACATCGTGAAAATGGAAATGTGGTGACTTATCCCATGGATACTGTCATGTCGGTGTCCAAAAATTACGGTACTTTTGCCAGTCCTACACAAGTGCTGTATCGTCCTGTTTATGAAAATTCTCATCGCCCCGTACCGATACGTGAGGGTTGTCTATATCAACTGGTGATTACCAATAAGAAAACAGGCAGGAAGGTTACTTCTGAAACGACGACGATTGCCAACATGGCTTTTAATATTCCGTTGGGTACCAGCCAGTCGATTTCTGCAATCAATCTGAATAGGGATGATCCATGGTCGGTGGGCTTTAAGACCAATTCTTGGCCCGAAAATGCCTATGCGGTGGACGCATACGTCACCTTCCGTTATATTGAAAAGGATACTTTGACCGGCGATACGGTTCATAAAGCGGTGAGAGATATTCGTGTTACTCCGGGGTTCACTGCGGGCAATGAGACTTCGTTCAAGCCGAATGTGATTTACCGGATTTTGCATGACAATATCGAAGTCAACAACAATGTGTGGCGTTTCCCGGATACCTATGAGTGTATTGACATCAAATTGTGGGCATGTGACCAAGTTTACTATACTTATTATAAAACTGCCCAGCCCTCCTCTTCGATTGTGCAAGATCGTGTGAATTACACCAATATTGAGACTGACGATAACATGGCCTTGGGTTTCTTTGCCTCACGTACTTATTATAAGCGAACTTTCAAACTTGATGTGATCAATCACAATGAAGATTCATTGGCGCACGGTCAATGGACCAAGAATCTGAATTTCAGACCTTATACGGATCTGCTTAATTAGCAAATTAGTTAATTGGTTAATTTGCACATTTGCTAATTAACTAATTATATAATTCCCTTAATATCATTGATATGCTCAATCTTCAGTTCGTCCATCAGTTGGAGGAGCTGAAGGGGTAGTTCTTGTCCGAGCATCGGGTGGGTGAAGTTGCCAGTGGCGACTTGCACAGCGGTGCAGCCTGCCATCATGAACTCAATGACATCTTCGGCAGTGGTGATGCCTCCCATGCCTATCACGGGAATGCTGACATTTTTACATACTTCATGTACCATGCGTAAGGCGATGGGCTTGATGGCTTTACCTGACAATCCTGCATAAACGTTCTCGAAGACGGGTTTCCGACGGCGGATGTCGATAGCCAGGGCTTTGAAGGTGTTGACCAAAGAAATGGAGTCGGCACCGGCGTCTTGGCAGGCCTTGGCCATGTCGATGATGTTTTCGGCATTGGGCGACAGTTTGACCATCAGGGGCTTGCGGCAAACTTTTCTAACTTGGCTCACAATCTCGTGGGCTACTTCCGCTTTCAATCCGAAAGCCATGCCGCCGCTTTTCACGTTGGGGCAGGAGATATTCAGCTCTAAGATGTCTATGTCGCTGTCGTTTAGCCATTCCACACCTGTCAGGTAGTCTTCGGTGCTATGGCCGCCGAGGTTGGCGAGGATGACGGTGTCGTGCTGCTTCATCCAGGGCAGTTCCTCATCGATAAATGCCCGTACACCAGGGTTTTGCAGTCCCACACTGTTCATGATACCCGCGGGTGTCTCGGTGATGCGGATGCCAGGATTGCCCTCGCGACCGTGTAAGGTCAGTCCTTTGCTGCTGATGCCTCCCCAGCAGTCGATGGGGTAGAGTTCGTTGTATTCTTTGCCGAAACCGAAGGACCCCGAAGCCGCAATCAAGGGGTTCTTGAATTCTTTATCGTGAAGGGTGATGTTTAATCTGTTGTTCATGAGATGTAAGATGTATGATGTTAGATGTAAGATGTTGTTTTTGGTTAGAAGGTGAGAAGGTGAGGAGGTTAGAAGGTTAGAAGGTTAAGGTTCAATTTTTTCAGTTTTCAGTTTTCAACTTTCAACTGTCAGAACACTAGTTCCTCTCCCTTGAACACCGGTCCGTCCTTGCAGGTGCGTTTCATGCCGTTGGTAGTCTTGCAGCTGCAGGTGAGGCAGGCTCCGATGCCGCAGCCCATGTGTTTCTCCATCGAGCACCAGATGGGAGTGTTATGCTGTTGGCACATCTCCACAATCTTGCGCATCATCACCAGGGGACCACAAGTGAATACAGCGTCGTATTGTTCTGGTTTCAGCAGGTCGGTGATGAATCCTTTGTAGCCTTCAAAACCTGCTTCGGAGGAGATGAAAATATTCTCGCAAACATCTTCGAACTCTTCGAAGGCAAAAAGCACGTCTTTATAGCCTAGATACATGTCCACATGGTTGCCCAAGGCTGTCAGTTTCTTGGCGGTCTCGTAGAGTGGGGGAATGCCGATGCCACCGCCGACGAGGGCGATGTGGCCCTTCACTTCCTCGCAGGGGAAGCCGTTGCCCAGCGGGCCCAATAGCATGATGTCTTTGTTGCGGTCACGTTGGCCGCATTCACTGAGCCAGCGGGTGCCTTTGCCCGCCACACGGTACATAAATGATACCGACTGCTCATCGAAACGATATACACTGATGGGGCGCATGAGGGTCAGCTCTTCGTTCCAGGATTTCAGCATGAAAAACTGCCCGGGACGAATTTCCCTTTCGGGACGGGTGACCTGAAGGAGGAAAATGTCTCCTATCAGTCGTTTGTTGGTAATTATGGTTTGTTTGCTGTACTGCATGGTGATTAGTGATTAGGGGTTAGGGAATAGTGGATAGTGGGGGGAGTTTCGCTTCGCTCAAGGGGAGTCTTATTAAGTTGAAAACTGAGAACTGAAAACTGAAAGTTATTATTTGAATTTTGAACTTTATATTTATGGTTTTCAGTTTTCAACTTTCCGTTTTCAGTTTCTAGTTATTGCTCCGCGGATGTCGTCCCTCATTCTGATGGCCTCGTTGCGGGAACATTCGGCGAATTTGTCGGTGCCGTTTTCCACTTTGCGGTAAGCCAGCAAGATGGAGCGGGAAGCGTTGACCACACCGCCGTTGCCGTCTTTCAGGTAAAGGGCGATGTCCTCGGCTTTGCCACCTTGGGCACCATAGCCGGGAATCAGGAAGAAGGTGCTGTCCAGCTGGCGGCGCACTTCCGCAGCCTCGTCGGCATGGGTGCAGCCCATCACGCCTCCGATGGCGGAGAAACCACAGTTGCCTTTGTAAGCCTTGCCTAATTCGTTAATTTTTTCTCCCACAATATTATACACGTGTCTGCCGTCAGCGGTTTCAATGTATTCAATGTCTTTCGCACCCTCGTTGGAGGTTCTGATCAGGACGAATAAACCTTTGTTATTATTCTGAACATAAGGAAGATATGGAGAAATGCTATCCAAGCCCATATAAGGACTGACGGTGATGAAGTCGGCTTCGAAATCACCGGTGAAATGTCCTTTGGCGTACATTTCGGCGGTTTTGGCAATGTCGCCGCGCTTGATATCGGCAATGATGATGGCGTCTTTTTCGCGCAGGTAAGCCAAAGTCTTGCGGTAGCATTCCATGCCTTCCAGGCCCATCGCTTCGTAATAGGCAATCTGCACCTTGTAGCAGGCCACCACGTCGAGGGTGGCGTCAATCAAGGCTTTGTTATACTGGAAAACAGCTTCGCCTTTGGTGGCAAATTGTGCTGCAAATGCTTCGGGAAGGTAGGAATAGTCGGTGTCCAAGCCGACACAAACATGGCCATTCTTGGCCACATGCTCATATAATTTATCGATAATCATGCGTAATGTGTTTTGAAGTTTAAACATGCAAAGTTACATAAAATTCTTGAAATACACACGGACAGAAAATATTTATTATTCCTCTAGCCATTGATAGTCAGGTTCGTCATAATCCAAATACCATAATGAGCAATTTTGGTCACTGTCGATGACGGGAAAGTATTTTAAATTTTCATGAGGTGCTACCAGTCTCTTTTCCATACATTTCCCTTCCGGATTATATCGGGTCTCAATGTATAGTCCCCTTATTTTCTTTGATGGTTTGAGTTCGACCGTCCACATTGTGTTGTCGATTTCGTCAAGAGTGTTGTAGGTCCATGCCTTTTTTCCTTTTTTTTGAACATTACTGATTGCTTGGAATGTCGTTTCCATTCCATGATAGATGCTCATGGAGTCTGTAAAATGTTCAAAGTAGCGATAATCAACAGTTACGTAATAATTTCCATGGTAAATATGAACGGGATACCATAAGCGAGGCATGTTGTGCATATTGTTCCGTGTTAAAACAGGGTGTCTTTCTCGAAAATTCGGGTAATCCACATAATCACAGCAATACATATCGTTTTCATTCTCTGAAGGAAGATAGGAGTAGTCAAACCGCATTTTTCCTATGTTTTTCCTAAAGTTGTCCTGCTCATGGGTGATGACATAATAGTTTAAGATACAGGTGTCAATACTATCTTTCATATCCCATAAAAAGAAATGTCGTAAGAGAAATAGGGTGTCATTTTCTGTGAAGGGTTCCTTGATTTCGTAATTGCAATCATTATAATAACGGTTTTCGAGAGGTATGGTTACCTTTTGTCCGTTGATGATGGTTGAAAAATTGTGCATGGTGTCTTCCACAGCTGTTTTGCCTTGCTCAATTTTCCACCAGCCTGCAGGAAGTATCTGTTCTTGGGGGGTGTTTGGGAAAAGCGTGGCGGTGGTGCCAGCGGGGATGGTCAGATACAGTAGTGTGTCATAAATCTCCACATTGATCTTTCCAAATGGTGTGTTTTTTGTCGCTTGAAAATATCCAATATCAATAGGTTGTGGATCAATGAAAAAGTGGCGGTATCCGGGGGCGTCCTCGTCGGGACGGATGCCGGCCACAGCTTGATAAAACCATATACCTATGCCATTGTAACAGTTGTGCACATGACTGCGTTTGCCGTCCCATGACTCCCAAGTGGTGGTGGCTCCCTTCCTTATCATATCCATATAGCCGGGATAGTCCCATTGGCGTAGGATGTCGGTCATCAGTTGGAACTGCCGGTTTTGGATGGCCCATTCTGTGAAAATGGGGATGCCCATGAGCCCAGCAGCAATATGTCCGTTGTATTTGTCGTAGCTGTCCTTGAGCAATTGTTGGGTGACAGCATTTTCGATGGCACTGTCAGGGGCGAGACCTATCAATAAGGCATACGCTTGGTCGAGGGGGGTGCCGTTGGCGTAGCTGTGTTTTTCCGGGTGGTAAAAGTGCTCGTGGATGACTTTGTTGAGTTGTTTCCGCTGTGCGGTGAATTGCTCGGAATCCTCATTGTTACCAAGCAATCGCGCCATTTTGGCCATGTCAGACAAGCATTCGCTGAGGAAACAGTTGCTGACATGAATAACTGATTCTCCCTTAACATCTACCCCATTAGGGGCGAGCCAGTCGCCAAGGAACCACATCCTTTCTTTGGTGTCAGGCCAAGGTTGTAGCAAACCGTCCGTGTCGCAGTATTGTTTGACGTAGCCGAGCCATTTTTTCATGGGTTCGTAGAGGTGTTCTATCATCCTTTTGTCCCCGTAGTTAAGGTAGGTTCGCCATGGGGCCTTGATGATGAATCCGCTCCAGTAAGGCCCCCCTCCAGTGTGGAAAGAGGGTGCCACGTATGCCAAAGAACCATCTTCTCCCATAGATTCGCCCCATGCTGTCAACCAGTTATGATAGGTGGGCAGCACATCGTACATGGTTTGCAAAGTCATTGTTGAGGAGTTGCCGTCGCCGCCATAGCCCATGCGTTCCAGATGGGGACAATCCACCATATAGCCGCTGAAGGTCAGGCATTGCATGGTGTAATGAATCATATCGTGGATGGCTCCCAATCGTATGAAATCAAAACAGGAAAATTTGGAGGATTGCTTGGGGTTTAATGCACTGATCTGGAGTGCTTTGGCATCTAATACTTCAGCACCCTTGACACGAACATAACGGAATGCGTGGTGGTGAAACTTATTGCAGAATTGCTCTTTCCCATTGCCGTTGGCGATGTAAATGTCGCTTTCTCCTTGACTCTGGAAGGTGTCGTCACGGGCGATATAGTCGCTGTATTCCATCATTACTTCCTGACCTTGGCTCATTGGATCAAAATCAACCTGCAACCAGCCAGTGATCACCTTTGAGAAATCAAGAAGTGTGGATCCGTCATCTAATCTTGTGATGTCTGGTGAACGTGTGTCGATAATATGATTGCCTTCAAACTGTTGGGGGGTAGTCTTCATTCCATCAACAGTGATAATACTGACAGGACTCCATTCCGCTTTGACATTGGCATCGAAACGTTCACCGCCAAATTGCAGGGGAAGCCAGCTGCCTGTGTAGCTGTAGCCACTGACAGAAGCCTCCCACGAACTGTCACTTTGTGCAAGTGTATGCCATTGACCGTCAGTAAGTTCACAGATTTCGGCTTTGACCAACGGACCGTTAAAATGTTCACCCTGTTTTGTATAGGCTTGAGTATTGAAGATATTGTCGCGATACCAACCTTGCCCTATCCATATCAGAATCTCGTTTTGTCCGTGGTGAAGGTAGGGGGTGATGTCGTAGGTCACTATCAGCGAGTGGCGGTTCAGTTGGGAAACTGCAGGTTGCAGTACTTCGTCGCCTACGCGTTGCCCGTTGACATACAATTCGTGGTAGCCCAAGGACTTGATGTGGGCAAAAACGGGATTAGTGCGGGTAGATGCTGATGCTTTCTTTTTTGCTGATGAACTAAGGTTTGAGCGCGAAAGTTGAATGATTTTGCGCAGCATGGGTGTTTCGGCAGGCTTCCCATCTGTTAGCATGTGGCCAATATAATCTCCTTTTATACCTGTCAGGGGACCGATGGCGAAACGCTTGGGTGTACTCCATGCCGAGCAGCTGTCACGTTCGTCCCAAGTGCGTACTCGCCAGTAGCATAATTGTTTCTCGCTTAAGCTTCTCCCGAGGTAGGGAATCATTACTTGCTCGTTGGAATTGATGCGCCCGCTGCGCCAAAGGTCTGCTTTTCCTTCAATGAGTGCCAAACTGTCGGAAGCCACTTCCAATTCATAAGCCACTTGCAATTGGCCATTATGTGTCAGCGTGTTTTTCCAGCTGAAATGAGGTACAATGCTTTCAATTCCGAGAGGATTATGCAAACCGCCGCATGTTAAGTCGTAAACTTGGGCTGAACTTTGTGCGTTATTACATAAAATCAGTATCCATAGTATCAAAAACTGGATGATTCGGTTCGGAAGTTTCATCGTAAGACGTGTTTTTGCAATCTTTTTATCAGATGCAAAAATACATATATTTTTGATACTATCCCTCGCCCAGCAGGGGCAAAAGCTTCCGCCATTTTAGGGCGCGGCTATTATATTTTTTATCCTCATTTTATATCCTCACACCCTGGGTTGTTGCTGTTTTTATACCCAAGGCGTTGCCATTGGGCTGGTCGCTTGCCGGCCTTTCAGGCCAACATAGAATGATACCACACTTGCAATTGATGACTGTCGAAGACAGTATCTTTCTGTTACACCATTTTGGAATGGGACTACGATTGGTACGTTTGAGCAAAATTCGAAGATGTCCTTGATACAAACAACAATGACATTACATCTCTTTCTATTTTAAATGGTTTAATTTGAAAGTGTTGACATATATGAAGGATGAGTTTTATTACTCCACAATTTCGCAACTTACTGCAATAGCTTCGCAATAATTATTGCTAAGATTTCCACTTGTAACTACAATTTCCGAGTATGCGCGAATATGATTGGTAACTGTCTGTTTTTTGCTTGAACCGTCCGGATAATGTATTTTATATGTGCATGTGGCTTTAACCATTTCACCGCAAGTGTTCTTGCACTTCAAATACCAATAACCTACACTATCGTCAGTATATAAATTGCAACCACAATCACCTTCAATAGGGCTTTTATCACCTTGTATCAACGATACATAGGATACGCTTTTTGAGATTTCGCTTGTTGTTACAAATGATTGAGTTGCTGTAAGCAGACAACAAAAAGAAATTAAAACGAAAAACTTTTTCATAATTACAGGTTGCCTGTTATATCCCATCGGCTCATCGGTTGTATTGAAATGTCATTAGAAAACATACGATTAGCATGTTCAATATCGTCGGTAAATAACCTCTTGGATCCCACAATCACCAGAACAGTCTATTCCAACGTTACCCCGGCCATGTTCAATTGCTTCGGATACAGATTTATAATTATTGTTTCCCATCGCTTCGTACACTCTCGTTTTATTACCATATCCAACTATTTTATTTTTTTGTGGGATATATCGAAGATTGAGATCATACCAGTGATGGAGCACGTAAACTTGTCGTCCATTATACACGATATCACGCAAGATATGCATAGAAAAGTTAAATAAAGAGTCGGATGTGAAGATGATTCGTGATTTATTATGTAACATCACTTTTTCCTCACCAGGTTTACCAATGCCATTGTCATACCCTCTCTCTCCTTGAAAAGATGTCACCCATTCTGAAAAATGTGCATAATAATCTTCAAGATCATCATTATAGACGATCATAATGTCCATACGCTCAATACGATTCCCTTCAGCATCATACGCATACCAGTTTCCACTGATATCATATTTGCTACCGGGCTGGGCAAAAAGGGAAACAAAATTAAATAATATAATCGTTGTTAAGAAAGTTTTTTTCATTTTGTCATTTTTCATCGTATTCATACATCTTTTTTTCGTATCCTGTCGGTAACCACACAGATTGGCCAGGAGATAATTCATAAGTGTTAGGAACCAATTTGCCGTTGTCATATCGGTATTTATAGCTAACTCGTACTTTATTTGAACAAGTGTTTTTAAGTTTTACTTCATGCAATATGTATTGTGAGTATTTAGTTTCTCTCCAATCAACCGTTGAACAGCACCATGAATCAGTTGTATTTGAGACTTCGAATTGTATTTTTTGTGTAGGAATGGTATCTGTTGTCGGAGTTGAGTGTGCTGAAAATCCGAATAAAACAATTGTCAAAGTGAATAAATATTGTTTCATATTTCTTATTGCCTGTTATATCCCATCGGCTCATCGGTTCTGATTAAAAAATATTATAATTGACATCCAACTCGAATACCAAATGAATGTCCATTCAGAAATTTAGGTTGTGACCCCACAGCCCCTCCAAATCCGGAAGTCCACTTGACAATGAGATTATGACTGTGATTAAACTCATAATAGGCGCTCAAAAATAAAATATCCCCAATATATCCTGTTACTCCTGCATTTAGACTGCCAGCAATATAAGTTCCTTTGCTGAAATTTCTCATTTTCACAAACTTCAATGCGTCCCATCCCAAATTAAATTCAAAATGGTCGGAAACCCGTATATGCCACTGGGCTGCAGAGAAAGCTAGTGCTAATAATATTCCTGCTCCGGCTCCTGATCCGCCAGTTTCACTCAAGGTTCTCATAAAAACCGCGGGAGCTAACATGATTAACCCTACAGGACTGAATACAAAGTAATCTGGTCCAATAGTAATACCTGCACGAGCTCCAAAGAAACTATACACTGTTTCCACATGAAGAGTTCCTGTATGATACTGGCAGCCAGAATGAAATAACATCTGATAACCACCCGTTATTAGAAAATTCATGTAACTATCTCTGTATGTTGGCGCACCATCCCAAAAACCATAGGATTGTGCAGACATTGTTGCAGAAGAAATAGTACATAACAAAATAAGGATTGTTTTTTTCATATTAAATATTGTTCGTTATACATCGTTAGCACCTAGGTTTTATTAAAATTTATGGTTCTACTTCACATTCTTCGATATACCACATCCATACCTCCACAGTTTCCGTCACAATCATTTAGGACATTTCCATGCCCATGCTTAACAGCATCCATAACTGTTTCATAATAGGAGTTTCCCATTGCTTCAAAATTACGACTATATTCAACTCTACCGACTAATTTGTTCTTTCGGGGTATATAGCGTAGTGAACAAGAGCATGAAAAAAAAGTGAGATACACCTGATATGTCCTACGTTTATTTTGAGCATCTCCAATAATATATTGCCAATCTTTGGTGAAAGTAAAGGATGAATCTGACGTAAAAGAGAGTTTGGTCGTCGCTTTCATAGCTTTAGAGTGTTGCTCATCAAAATGAATAGTTCCATCTGTAGTAATTTCAACATACCGATCATTATATTGCGCATAATACGCTTCCGTGTCTTCATTATAGAAGATAGTAAAGTCCAATCTCCATTGCCGTTCCCCATTCGCATCATACGCATACTAGTTTCCACTGATGTCATATTTGCTACCGGGCTGGGCAAAAAGGGAAACAAAAGCAAAAAAGGCAACCATAGTTAATATTAATCTTTTCATGTTTTCTATTTATAGTTTTTTCTAACAGGAAGCACTTTTACAAGAGGCTGAACAAGTGCTTCCCGCTTATGTATATAATTAGTATTCTAAAATGTATCCTTTCCCGGAGCATTTGGAACATGTTGTTTCTTTATTAACATAATGTCCTTTTTTTCCTCCACATTTTCCACAGGTTCGAGATTGTGGATCCATATAATAGCCATTGTCGCAGTAAGACCAATTACATGGAACTTCTATGATGTTGCCTTGTCTATCAACACTTTTCATTTTTTTTGTTCCTTTGCACTGAGGACATTTTTTCTTAACATAATATAATTCGGTTCCTGATCCATTACAGTTCGAGCAATTTACCCAACTTTGGTATGTCGTTTTCCCTGAACCATCACATTTCGAACAAGTAACACGTTGTGGTTGTTGAGCAAATAAGGCTGCTGATAATAATATAAACACCGTTGACATTATTATATTTTTCATTTTCTTTATGCCGTGTTATATTCCATCCGGCACCGTCGGTTTTTGTGTGGTAATAGAATTTATTTAATCGTCGGCAAATTTTGCAGAAACGGAAATTGCCTCACAAGTTGTTCTGTCAGAATATCCACTGGTTATGACAGTTTCAGAGCGTCCTCGAATCCTTTGTGTGGTTGTAAATGTCTTACTTGAATCGTCTTGATAATATATTCTATACTTACATGTACAGATAAGCATTTCATCACAGTAATTTTTTAATTTAAGGTACCACATTCCAACACTCTCGTCCACATATAGCTCATAATCGCAATTGTCAGACAGCGTGACTGCCAGTCTCTCCGTAGTATCTTTTTGATGATTCTGTGTTTGCGAATTGATTGAAGTAGATGACTGTAAAACAGTCCAACAGTAAGCTAATACTAAAATAAAAAGAACTCTTTTCATTCCCTTTCTTGCCGCGTTATATCCCATCTGGCACATCGGTTTTTGTGATTATTTGCTTGTTTTTTGTGCCATTTGAAGGATATTTATACACACAAAAAAAGCGTGGCACTTTTTCGCCTTCATTGGTTGTTCTGAGGTCTTGGACTACCTTACACCACCCAATTACAACGAGCAAAGCCCACGCCATTTGGCGGGAGCGCCGTCGCTTTACTCTTGGTGGTGTAATGAAATTGTCCAAGTTTCAGAACAACCAGTAGTAAGCTACTTCGCTTTTTCCTTATTCTATGATGTGCATAATGGTATTATGCGTTTTTACTCATAAGCATTTATTTTCGTTATTATTTATTTCTATGATTTATGACTGCAAATATACAACATTATTTTCATAAAAACAAGACCAAATGAAACTAAAGATCAAAAAACTTTGCTCTTGCAAACGAAATTCATGGTTTACGATTGACGCAGGAAACAGTAACAGTAATTATTAAGTGGGGCACTCAAGACAAAAATTTCCCAAAAACTTCCAAATTTTTTTTGTCCATCCATAAACTACGGATTTTGTCCGAAAATTTAAACCACGATATTTCTGCTACTTTTTGCATAATAATTGCAACTTTTTGAATCGTTTCTGCATCTTTTAAAATATTGTATTTAAGCAAATTATGTATTATTTTGCTGTTGATTTTTTGAAGACAATACTGTAAATTTGCAGTTAAATAAATCTTAAATCAATTAAAAAAAACAATAGCTATGGAAAACAATTCGTCTAATTTGTCCGAATCCAAATCCTTACCTTTCATGAATGTGCTTGTCGATTACGCCTTCAAGCGGATATTCGGTACTCCCCACAACAAAAACATCCAAATATCTGTGCTCAACGCCTTTTTGCAGGACTATATCGGTGAGATTAAAGATATTGAACTGCTTCAGACGGAGCAGTTGGGCATTCTGCCGAACAACAAGAAACTGTCGTATGACGTGTATGCCAAGGAAGGCAGCGATCGTCGCTTTCTCATTGAGATGCAGCGGGAAGGACAGACTTTTTATAGCCGCAGGGCCATCGCCTACGTGAGCCGAGCCGTGAGCAACGAACTGAAGAGGGGTGACCGTAAATACAGCTTCCCCGACATTATCTCGCTGAATTTCCTTGAGCAGCATCATGCGAAAATCATGGGAGGGAGGAGGTTTCTGCAGCGTGTGATGCTGAAAAACGAGGACAATGAAATTTTTTCAGAGAAGATCATGTTTTTTTTCGTGGATTTGAGTATCTTTGCAATCGATAATGCAGGGGTGGATTTCGGGGACCTGCGTCAGAAGTGGGCATACTACATAAGAAACATCGGGAAACTGAGTGAATCTGATGTGAGAAAAGAGACGGGGATTTTCCAGGAATTTGTGAACGAATGCAGAATGTCGAACTTAAATGAAACGGAGATGAAAGAGTACAAAAAGAGCATAATGGAGTATGAGGACGTGCAGGACGCCTGTGTTGCAGCTAAGGAGGATGGCTTTGAGGAAGGGAAAGCAAAAGGAAGAGCAGAAGGCCTGGCCGAAGGTGAAGCAAGGGGAGAAGCAAGAGGTGAGGCAAACAAGGCACGGGAGATAGCGTTAGGAATGCTGTCAAGGGGCTACGCCGTTGACATTATATCCGATTTAACAGGTCTGGCGGAAGAAGAGATTCGGCATCTTTAATGCCAGTAATGGGGTTTCACCAATGAGGTGCGGTTGTTGACATTGGCAAAATTTTGCCGCATCAGCGCATTACCGTGTAACCGAGTAACCGTGTAACCGCTGTCCTACAGTTTTTTCAGGAATTCGGTGCAATCCTCGAAAGTCTTGAAAGTGTGCTCTTCGGGAACGAGGTCGGGAATGAGGTTCATGGTCTTCAGCATGTACATGGGCTGGGGCTGGATGATGGTCATCAGCACCATGGCCCCGCGGTCCTGAATGTCCTTGATGGCGGTCTCCATGGCATACAATCCTGACTGGTCCATAAAGCTGACCAGTCGCATACGGATGATGACAATCTTGGCATCTTCCGGCACATCGTTCATCACATGCTGGAACTTGGTGATGGTGCCAAAGAAGATAGGTCCATTCAAACGCTGGATATAGATTTTATGGCGCATCTCGTCGGGGATACCGCCTTCATCACTCCAGGGGCTTTCTTTGTCGAAATTGGTCATCTCGCTGGAACTGTAGCCTCCTTCCACCAAGTCGCTGGCGCGTTTCATGAAGAGCACACAGGCAATGACCATGCCGATACCGACAGCGGTGAGCAGGTCAACAAAGACGGTGAGCAGGAAGACGATGACGAGGACAACGGCATCGGCTCTGGGGATCTTGAACAGATCTTTGAAGCCTTTGAAGTCGATAATGCCCCAGCCAACGGTGATCAGGATACCTGCCAGAACAGAGAGGGGTACATATTTTACCAGACTTCCCAAGCCCAACAGAACGGCAAGCAGGAACAAAGAGTGGACCATACCGCTGATTTGGCTACGGCCGCCGCTTTTCACGTTAACGACGGTACGCATGGTGGCACCGGCACCGGCAATGCCGCAGAACAAGCCACTGATCATATTTCCAATACCTTGGCCCACCAACTCGCGGTTACTGTTGTGGTGCGTTTTGGTGATGTTATCGGCCACCACAGAGGTGAGCAGGGTGTCAATAGAACCTAAGCCAGCCAAGGTCAAGCCAGGAATGATAGAAGCTTTGAGAATCTCACCCCAGTTGAGGCCACTCAAGGAAATGCCTTCCTTAGCGAAGAAGGGCATGGGGAAGCCTGCCGGAATACTGCCGATGAGCAGCTTCTCCTCCATATTGCAAAACAGGGCTATAATCGTCATCACCACCAAAGCTACCAAAGTTGAGGGTATCTTCTTGGTTATCAATGGGAAAATATAAATGATGGCAATGGTGCCCAAACCTAAGAACAAGGCGGTGAGGGAGATGCCGCTGGTAATTCGTTCGGGTAATTGGGTAATCATATCCACTACTAACACAGGTGATTTCAGACCTATCAGCGGATAAATCTGCTGCAGGATGATGATGACACCGATACCGCTCATGAAGCCCGAAAGGACAGGGTAGGGGATGTAGCGCACATATTTTCCTAACTTGATGATGCCGAAAACAATCTGGAAGAGACCGCAGAAGAGTCCTGCCAGAGACATGCTGATGAGCACCGCGCTCATGGACTGCTGAGAGGCCCATACACCGCTGATGAGGGCGGCGGTGATTACCGTCATGGGGCCGGTGGGGCCGCTGATTTGTGAGTGGGTACCGCCGAAAAGTGAGGCGAAAAAGCCCAGCAGGGTAGCGCCAACCAGACCTGCGATGGCTCCCATGGAGCTGGCTGCGGGGTCGTCAACACCGCCAAATGCCTGAATACCGAATGCCAAGGCCAAAGGCAGGGCTACAATACCCGCCGTGATACCTCCGAAAATGTCTCCTTTCAGATTTTTTGTAGAAATGAATGCCATGTTCTTTGATGAAATTTTTTTTAGTGTTACTATTTGCTGATGAAGAAGTTTTTTGATTTGAACCAAGCCAGTTGAGTTTGATATGTTATTTGTATATATAAAATAAGCCGGGAGGTTGTCCCGACTTATGGCATATCGTGCTTGTTGCTTTAGTTGTTCAATGCGTCGGCACCGCTCACAATCTCAATCAATTCGTTGGTAATGGACGATTGACGAGCGTTGTTGTACTTCAGGCGCAGTTCTTTCAGCATCTCGTTGGCATTGTCGGTAGCCTTTGACATGGAGGTCATACGGGCGCCATGTTCTGAAGCGATGGAGTCGATGAGCATTTTGAACAATTGGAGTTTCAGGATTCTGGGGGTCAGGGTTTTGAACAGCTCTTCTTTCGAGGGTTCAAAGATGAAGTCGTTTTTCATGCGGCTTTGCCCTTCGGCTTTCTGTTGCGGAGCTACCGGCAGAAACTGTTCTACCGTAACCCTTTGGGTAGCTGCATTAACGAATTGGTTATAAACCACTTCCACCCGGTCGATTTCCTTTTTGGCGAACTTGTCCATCAGATCTTCGGCGATGGCGGCGACTTCGGCAAATTCAGGTTTGTCGAGCAGCGTCTCGTTCGAATGCATCATCGGATAGCTTTTGCCGAGCGTATCTCTGCCTTTCTTGCCCAGACAAACGAGTTGTACCTGTCCCTCTTGCATCTGTTTGGCATACCGGTCCTGAATCAGGCGGTTAGTCTCCTTGACGATGGAGGAGTTGAAGCTGCCGCACAATCCCTTGTTGGAGGTGATGGCGATGATCACCACTTTCTCGGGGTCACGTTGGGCGAACAGGGGCATATCCTCGACGCTGTCGGCGGCATCGCCGATACTCCGCATGATCTCACTCAGTTTGTTGGAGTATGGACGCAAGGCGATGATAGCCTGTTGCGAGCGGCGGAACTTGGCTGCCGACACCAACTTCATGGCACTGGTGATCTTCTCGGTGGACTCGATAGAGGAGATGCGGGTTCGTATTTCTTTTAGATTTCCCATAGATTATTTCTCGTATTTTCTGCATACTTCTTCGCAGACTTCCTCCAGCGTTTTCATGATGCTGTCGTCAATCTTGCCGCTTTTCAGGGTGTCCAGAACATCCTGATGGCTTTCGCGCATGGTTTGCAGATATTCGGTTTCGAAGTTTCTGATACGGTTGGTGGGCACTTTCTGCAGCAGTCCCTTCACACCGCAGAAGATGATGGCAATCTGCTCTTCCACCTTGAGGGGAGAGTACTGGGGCTGTTTCAGAATCTCGACGTTGCGGGCACCCTTGTCCAGCACATTCTGAGTGGCTTGGTCCACATCGGAGCCGAATTTTGAGAAGGACTCCAATTCGCGGAACTGGGCCTGATCGAGTTTCAGCGTACCGGCAACTTTCTTCATGGACTTGATCTGGGCGTTACCACCGACACGAGACACGGACACACCCACGTTGATAGCGGGGCGTACACCGGAGTTGAACAAGCCGGTCTCCAGGAAAATCTGTCCATCGGTGATGGAGATGACGTTGGTCGGGATGTATGCTGACACGTCACCAGCCTGGGTCTCGATGATGGGCAGAGCGGTCAGTGAACCACCACCCTTGACGATGGGCTTGATGCTTTCGGGAAGATCGTTCATTTTGGCGGCAATCTCGTCCGACTCGATGATTTTGGCGGCTCTCTCCAGCAGTCTTGAGTGCAGGTAGAATACGTCGCCGGGGTAAGCTTCACGTCCAGGCGGACGACGGAGCAGCAAGGACACTTCACGGTAAGCTACGGCCTGCTTGGACAAGTCGTCGTAGATGATGAGGGCGGGACGGCCGGTGTCTCTGAAGTACTCGCCGATGGCGGCTCCGGCAAACGGTGCGTAGAACTGCATGGCGGCGGGGTCGGAGGCGGTAGCGGTAACCACAACCGTATAGGGCATAGCACCTCTCTCTGTCAGCGTTTTCACGATGGCAGCTACTGATGAACCCTTCTGGCCAACAGCCACATAGATACAGTAGATGGGTTCTCCTTTGTCGTAAAATTCCTTCTGATTGAGTATGGTATCGATGGCAATAGCGGTTTTACCCGTCTGGCGGTCACCGATGATCAGCTCACGCTGGCCGCGGCCGATGGGAATCATGGCGTCGATAGCCTTGATACCGGTCTGGAGCGGTTCCTTGACAGGCTGGCGGAAGATAACACCAGGTGCCTTTCGGTCGATGGGCATCTCATACAGTTTGCCTTCTATATTGCCTTTGCCGTCGATGGGCTCGCCCAAAGTGTTGATGACACGGCCCAGCAGACCTTCGCCCACATTGATAGAGGCAATCTTGCCGGTACGTTTGCAAACGTCACCTTCGTTAAGCTTTTTGGAGTCGCCGAGGAGCACAACACCCACATTGTCCTCTTCCAGGTTCTGCACAATGCCGGTGATGGACTGTCCCTCCTGGGTTATAAAGGTCACCAGCTCGCCAGAGCAGGCATTGAAGAGTCCGTAAACACGTGCAATTCCGTCGCCTACTACCAACACGGTGCCGATTTCTTCCAACTGGGCTTTGACCTCGAAGTTTTGAAGTTGTTCCCGCAGAATCGCGGTTACTTCTGATGGTTTAATTTCTGCCATAATATTGTGTTTTATTTTAAAGTCGTAAGGTCTTTAAGGTCGTAAAAGTCTGGTAAGGTCTTGTAGTATTAGTAGAGTATTAGTTCTTAGTTCTTAATTCTTAATTGTCAACTGTCAACTATCAATTATCAATTGCTTAGAATGCAGCTCTGTAAACATTGTGCGAGAATTCAGCCCTGAGTCTGTTGATTCTTGTCAGGAGGCTCGCATCATAGAGATAGCCGTCAATCTCAACCATAAGGCCCCCGATAATTCTCTCATCCACGGTGGTAGTAATCTGGATGGTGGAATGTAAGTCTTCTTCCAGCAAATGCCGCAGGATTTCCGTCAATTCAGGCTTGATGGGCACAGCGGTGAGGACATGAGCAATCCTGATATTGTGGTGTTTATTGTACAATGCCAGGAATTCGTCGCAAATGGTGCCGAGAGCGGGTTCTCTTTTCTTCCTGATAATCAGGGAAAGGAAACCGAAAGAGGTGTCACTGAGTTTGCCGTTGAAGACCCCTTTGAAGACACCGTTCTTCTTGTCGGGGAAAATGATAGGGCTTTCGATGACTCCCCTGAAATCCCGATTTTCTTTGATGACGGATTTTACCAAAGCCAGATCCTGATTTACAGTCTCAAGTTCTCCCCGTTCTAAGGAGAGATCGAACAGCGCTTTGGCATATCGGCTTGCTAATTTGGTGCTTTTCATAGTGTGTTTGATAGTCGGTTTTAAAAAATTCCCTCCCGAATTAAATCGTGGATATGGATAACACCCAGATATTCGTTGGCATCGTTCACCACGAACAGATTGGTGATATTCTTTTGTTTCATCAGGTTGAGTGCGTCAAGGGCGAGGCTGTTCACATTGATGGTTTTGGGGTTGACGGTCATCACATCGCGGGCGGTTAGCTGGGCGTAGTCAGGATTTTTCTCCAGCATACGTCGCAGGTCGCCGTCGGTGATGGCTCCCACCACCTTCTTGTCAATGGTCACAGCGGTCACACCCAGGCACTTGCCTGAGATTTCCAGGATCACCTGAGGCATTGCCGCATCAGGGTGAACGAGGGGAACGTCGTTGAACTTATACAAGTCAGCTACTTTCAGATAGAGTCGTTTGCCCAAGATACCACCGGGGTGGAACTTGGCAAAGTCGTTGGAGGAGAATCCCCGGAGTTCGATAAGGCAGCTGGCAATGGCGTCGCCCATAGCCAGCTGCGCTGTGGAACTGCAGGTCGGAGCCAAGTTGTTGGGACAGGCCTCCTTATCGACAGTGCAGTTGAGCACATAGTCGGCTTCTTTGGCCAGGAATGACTGGGTGTTGCCGACCAGGGCGATGAGCGTGGTGCCGCTTTGCTTGAGGAAGGGAATCAGCACAGAAATCTCGGGGGTATTGCCGCTCTTGGAGATGGCAATCACCACATCATCGGGCTGGATAATGCCCAGGTCGCCATGGATGGCGTCGGCGGCGTGCATGTACACCGCCGGGGTGCCCGTTGAGTTGAAGGTGGCCACAATCTTCTGGGCGATGATGGCGCTCTTGCCGATGCCGGTGACCACCACGCGTCCTTTGGATTGTAAAATCACCTCGAGACAGCGCACAAAATCATCATCGAGGTACTGCTGAAGGTCCAGCACTGCCTTCGACTCCATCTGGAGAACTCTTTTGGCGTTTTCGATGATGTTTTTTCCCATTTTTGTTGCTATGAATGATTAAGGTTGTTTTTTAATTCAAAATTCAAAGTCCAAAATTCATGAAATCATATTAAAATGTTGTTTGAATTCTGAATTTTGAATTCTAACCCCTAATCACTAATCCCTATTTCCTATTTTCTGTGTCTTTTCTTTCTGTCCAGATCCATCGGTTCCAGAGCCATCTGGTTGCCGGCCAGCAAGGAAGCTACGCCTTCGGTGTGGTGTTTTTCAGCCTGGCATTCGGGGCACTGACACTCTTCGTGATATTCTCTGGGTTCAGTATAAGTGGTAATCACACCTTCGAAGTTACGGAGGATGACCTTATGCGGACTCTGGGAGATGACATAATTCGGCATCACAGGGGTCTTGCCACCACCACCGGGAGCGTCTACCACGAAAGTGGGAACAGCGTAGCCGGACGTATGTCCGCGCAGGAATTCAATGATTTCGATACCCTTGGAAACGGGGGTGCGGAAATGCTCCAGTCCCATAGACAGGTCGCACTGATAGATATAGTACGGACGTACACGCATTTTGACGAGTTCCTGTACCAGTTTCTTCATTACGTAAGGGCAGTCGTTCACGCCGCGCAGCAATACGGACTGGTTGCCCAGCGGAATACCGGCGTTAGCCAATTTGGCGCAAGCGGCCGCTGACTCTTCGGTCACTTCGTTCGGATGGTTGAAGTGGGTGTTCAGCCAAATGGGATGGTATTTTTTCAGCATATTGACCAGATCGTCGGTGATACGCTGCGGGCAAACCACGGGGGTACGGGTGCCCAGACGGATAATCTCAACATGAGGGATGGCGCGCAGACGCTGGATGATAGACTCCAACATGCGGTCGCTTACCATGAGGGCGTCGCCGCCAGACAGCAGCACGTCGCGAACCTGAGGGGTGCGGGCGATATAGTCAATAGCTTTCTGGATTCTTTCTGAGGGGGATTCGCAGTCATTCTGGCCGGCGAATCTACGACGGGTGCAGTGGCGGCAGTACATGGAGCACATGTCGGTGATCAGGAACAGCACTCTGTCGGGATAGCGGTGGGTGAGACCCGGAACGGGGGAGTCCTCATCCTCGTGCAACGGGTCGAGCAGGTCGGCGGGTGACTGGTGCGTTTCGGCGATGGTCGGGATGGCCTGACGGCGTACCGGACAGTGACGGTCGTTGGGATCAATCAAGCTCAGGTAGTAAGGCGTGATAGCCATACGCAAAGTCTTGAGCGACTGTGCCACACCTTCTTCCTCTTCAGGAGTCAAGTCGATATATTTCTTTAATTCGTCTAAGGTTTCAATGCGGTTTTTCACCTGCCATTTCCAGTCGTTCCACTGTTCGTCAGTGACGTTCGGGAACAATTCTTTTCTTCTGCTTGCCATGTTAACTTTCAGTTTTTCTGTTATCTATAATTTTTGAATTTTGAAATCTGAATTATGAAATCGCCCGGCACAAAATCATCACCACTTTAAATATTATTAAGCGTGCAAAGATACAAAAAAAATCAATTCGCAAGTCAGTAAATTGCATTTCTTCGGAGGGGGAGTTTGCGGTGTTGAAAATTTATGTATTTTTGCAAACTTTTTTTTCATATTTATATCTATTCTTTGGATACAACTTATCTTATATTGTTCGCTGCCAACTTGATGTTTTTGGTCACCCACTTCTATGGATGGCTGCTCAAGCGGTTTTACCGTCCCAAGGCCTATGGGGAGCACTTCCACGAGTTGTTCCCGGCGCAGCGGATTATGGGGGTCACCTATCTCCTGCAGCTTTTTGAGCTGCCTTACCTGCTGCAGATCGGCGATAGCGACGCGTTGCTCTACGTCAACGCCTTCTCGCTGCTCTTCCTCTCCATCCAGTTGCTCATCATGTGCGAGGTCTATTTCTTTCCGGAACAGAAACACAAACGGCAATACCCCTTGGTCTACCTGCCGGCAATTCTGGTGTTGGTACCGATGTTCCTGCAGGCCGTGAAACTCATCTCCCTCCCCGAAGGCTGGCGCAATTGGGCTATAGTAGCCGTGAGTATTCTTTTTGCCTTTTATTTTGGGCTTAATATCCATATGACCATAAGAATAGAGCGGGCTGTGCAGCGTGCCAATGAGGAACAGTATGCCGACAGTGACGACTTCCCCGTACGCTTCGCCAATATCATCAAATGGCTCCCCACCTTCGTCCTCATTTTGTTAGCCATCAACTTCTATGCCGACGACCCATGGGTGAAGTTCGGCCGTGACCTCATCTTTATCTTCGCCAACGTTTGGTTCTGTATCCTAACCCTTAACCCATGGCGGAAAGTTAATTCGGAATTTTCCATTCAGCATTCAGAATTAGAGTCTCAAGAGTCGGAATTTGAAGAAGAGGAAGAGGATGACACTGATAATAATAATGATCGTGATGTCACTCCGGGGTTGACGGAACGAAACAGCGAAAGCATCCATCTATTGAGTGATGCCAAGTACGACGAGCTTGCGCATCGGCTTAACAAGCTGCTTAACGAGGACCACATCTTCACCGAACCGCACATCACCCTCGACACGCTTATACAACATCTGGGCACTAATAGCAAGTACCTTGCCGAAGTAATCCGCCGTAGTGGTTACCAGTCGTTTTATGATATGATTAGCCAACATCGTGTGCGGTATGCCATCGCCCTTATCCATCAACATCCCGACGAGCGTCTGGCCGACATCTCCGACCTCTGTGGTTTCTCCTCCCAAGCCTCCATGGCCAAGGCCTTCAAAGCACAGGGTAAAGAACCGCCATCACGGTATAGAGTCAGCGGGTAGTTTTTCTTCTTTTTATGATAAAAGGTTTTTCCTCTGGACGAATTTTTTTTCTCTAGATGGAAAATGCTGTTCCATTTGTGGAAAATTCCATCAGGGAAAAATCCAATATTTTTATTAACCGTATTTTTGCAACTTCATTTTTCGACAAAAAATATAAACAAAAAACGCAATATGACAACAAAGCTAATTATTCTCGTCGCTATTGCCCTCCTTGTTTTCGGGGCCCTCTTATGCATCATCGTCAAGGCTTGGCGTTACCGCCGCAACCACCCTGACGAGGTCTATTGGCCCTACAACGGACCTCTGCACAAGAAGAAAAAATCAAAGCCGGGCATCACAACCACACTGGTGGCGATACTCACCCTATCCACATTGATGTGGACGAACGGTTTGATGGCTCAGAACGGGGCTCCGGACGGCACCCGGGAGCACCCTTACCCCATCGGTGACATAAGCACCCTCATCTCTTTTGCACAATGCATCAACAACAATCAGCCTTTCTCATTCGAAAACGGCAAGTTCGTCTTCGATATAGACGGCAACATCCCGGCGGGCGGCGCGGGCACTTACTTCGAGCAGACCGCCGACATCGACATGAACAGTGCTAATTGGAACATTCCTATTGGCAAGCAAAACAAAGGATTCGAAGGCACTTACTTAGGCGGTGGACACAAAATCATGAATCTGACGCTGTCGGCCGCCAATCCGGCACTCTTTCGCTACTCCAAAGGCCATATTTCTGACCTCACCATCGAAAACCCCGTGTTCGAAGGCACTTTTAACGACGGCGGGGCATTAGCCACCTACGTGATGGGCGGCACCATCGACAACTGTCACGTCACGGGCAACGACTTGGTGTTCAGCGGCAAAGATTGTGGTGCCCTGATAGGTTGGGTAGGTCAGTTATCCGATTATTACAAAGCTGACAGTATCACGATTTCCAACTGTTCCAACCGTTGCCATATCACCTCCACATACCAACAATCGAACGCAAACGACCAGAACTCCGTGGCCGGCGTGGTGGCGGTCATCAACGCGCGGCACTACGTGGTGACCCGTTGCTTCAACACCGGCGACATC
>JAGBPS010000037.1 GCA_017633255.1 Bacteroidales bacterium | reverse complement strand
TGTGTATTTTTGCGGCAGTAAAAACAGAAGATTCAGGTTTGTATTTTTACTGTCTTTGTGATTTGAAATTTTGAAAAAGAAAATCTGACACGAGCTATGCTCCCATACTTTGAACATAGAAAAAACACACCTAAAATAATAAGATTATGAAAAGACTCCTATCATTTTTGGTAGTAATATTGATAAGCACCGTTGCTTTCGCCCAAAGTGTGACCCTCACCTTCACCGCTAAGGATGCGGCCAACCAGCATGTACAGCTCCACCGAGTGTCCATCACCAACCTGACCAAGGGCTGGCAGGAAACGATATATTGGCCCGACACCACCTTAACCATGCAGAACGGCACGGGCATCGCCGATGTAGAGACCCTCGGCCGTGTGTCTCTACAAATGTCGCAAAACAACCCCAACCCCTTCACCGGCACCACCGAGGTAAACTTGATGGTAACAAACGAAGGCTCGGTGGCATTGGACATTGCTGACATCAACGGCCGTATTGTTGTGGCGAATGATTACGCCTTACAACCCGGTCCCCACCAATTCCGCATCACCCTTGCTACCGCTGGCACCTACGTGATGACCGCCCGCCAGAGCGGCCAGACCTCCTCCATCAAAATGGTATGCAACGGCGGCACTGATGCCAACATGATTGAATATGCAGGTTCTGTGGCGATGCAAGATTTTGTGTCTCTACAATCGCCCAAATCGCAAAACGCCTCCAAATACACCACCGACAACCCCTTCACCTTTGGCGACCAAATGGAATACGTGGGCTATGCAACCATTAACTGCGCTGAGGCAGAGAGCCAGCGTATTACACAGGTGCAGGAAGCTTCCCAGACCTTCACTTTGCTGTTCTCCGAAACGCAGCATCAGTTGCCAATGGTTACCACCAATACGATAACTTCTATTACGACTAATTCTGCCACTTGTGGTGGTGACGTTACTTCAAATGGCGCCTCTTCCGTTATCGCTCGCGGTGTATGCTGGAGTACTTCGCAGAACCCTACTGTGAGCGAAAGCTACACCATCGATGGCAGCGGTACGGGCAGTTTTACCAGTAATATTACAGGTCTGACTACTGGCACTACTTATTATGTGCGGGCGTATGCCACCAATAGTGCAGGTACGAGCTATGGGGAACAACGAAGTTTTACTGCTGTTGTTGATGCTGGATATTCTTGCCCAGGTGCTGCCACAGTGACAGACTATGACAACAATACTTACAACACGGTGCAGATTGGCAACCAGTGCTGGATGAAGGAGAATTTACGCACCACACACTACAGCGATGGCACAAGCATACCTATGGGCAACAGTACAAGTAATACAACCGCATATTATTATGTTGACAATAACATTTCCAATGTGAGCACTTACGGCTATCTGTACAACTGGCCTGCGGTAATGGGTAATTCATCTTCCAGCAGTGCTAATCCCAGTGGTGTTCAGGGTATATGTCCAACAGGCTGGCATGTTCCGAGTGATGCGGAGTGGACACAGCTGAGTGATTATGTGGGTAGCCAGACGCAGTATCAGTGTAGCGCTAATAGCGCCTATATAGCCAAGGCGTTGGCGTCAACATCAGGATGGGCCATTATTATGTCCAATTTATGTGCTGTGGGTCTTGAGCCTAGTTCAAATAATTCCACGGGCTTTTCGGCTCTTCCTGCTGGCTGCTACGGCAGCAACTTAAGCTCTTTTGGCAGCGACGCCGACTTCTGGAGTGCTACGCAGAGTTATGGCAACTTCGTTTACTACCGGCAGATTACCTACAGTGGAGCCTACTTGTATAGGAACGGCAACGACAAGTCCTACGGATATTCGGTCCGTTGTCTTCGGGATTAGAGCAGACCGTAAAAGCACGAATCGCCAAAGCGGTCTGAAAGAAAAATTCCGCCCTAAGGCGGGCGAAAAATCGAAATGATACAGACATGGAACCTCTAACGAGATTCTTTGAAAAAAATCGTCATCTTCAAACTACAGATATGGGATCTCTGACGAGATTCAGTATTAGATAATGCGTGTTTTCGCGGCGTAAAAACAATATACGGCTAATTGGGCCAAATCGATGACTCGTCTCGTTTCATGATGTAGCGGAAGTTCCGGTCGATGTCGATTTCATTGTATCTTGGACAAAGCACCAGCTCGTCGTTGGTGAGCTTTTCCACTATAAATACCCTTCCTTCATAGCAACCTCCTTGGATCTCCAGCAAACATTTGCCGGATTCTTTCGAGAGAGTATAACTATGCCACGCTGGGAGACGGTCCGTCCGTGAGTCGAGTATCCACACCTTGTCGTTTGTGAACTCCATACAGATACATCCTTCTGGGATGTACTCCTGCCCTGCGATGGTTATTTCGAACGTCTGCGCCGTGTTGACCCATTGGCCGATAAGAGCGTCTTTGTTCATGTTGTCTTTGCCGCAGGCTGTCATCAGGATGGTGGCGAGGGTAAGGACGGTGATGTTTTTAATGCTTAAATGTTTCATATCTAATACTTTTGATGATTGTTCATTGGATTTGACACACATTTCCCTTTACACCTCATTGGTCGCAAAAAAAGCCGATTTTGTTACATTGAAAATGATTTTTTTACTTTTGCCGCTTCAAAAAATGAAATAATAAATATGAGAAAAAATGTTTTGATAATCTTTGCCTTGATAATGCTTTCGGCTTGTAGTGGCAGGCAAAAGCAGGCAGAAAGTGATGGTGTAGCCGTTGCTGATTCAACGGAAGTGATGGCGCCGGAAGAAACGGACTCGATGACAAGTCATCCCCAAAGCTACAGTCTGACGGGTACCATTGGTGAAGACAAAGCCAGCATGGTGCTTGATAAAAACGGTAATGATGTGATGGGTGTAGTCACGCGATGTGACTATTGCGTACCTATCCATGTGGAAGGCACTTGGCAGGGTGACAACATTTCGGTTAGTGGAGTAAGTCAAGCCGGCTCACATATTGAATATAAATTGACTGTCACAGTCAACGCA
>JAGBPS010000036.1 GCA_017633255.1 Bacteroidales bacterium | reverse complement strand
CTTTCCGCTACGCTCCAAGCGTAATCCGCTCTACTAATTGTTTTTAACACACTAATTACCTTCTCTTTCTTTTCCATCTTCTTTCATTTTTAGACTTGTTGAAGCTTCTTTTTTTGAAACCGCAAATCTAAGGTTTCCCTTGATGGAAAAGTCGGAAGAAAAATTTGTGTATCTTTGCAGTCAGAATTAAACAAGATTATACCATTCATCTTGTAAAGATTTGTATAAAATTGAATGGACGATAAGTTTATGAAAGACGAGACTCCCCGAATCCCTTGGCTCATCGCATTGGTGCCTTTTGCGGTGCTGGTGGTGTTGCAGGTGCTTGTTATCAAGCAGTTCGGTTCGGACGCTATTGACGGGGCCAGCCAAACAGTATTGCTCTTTTCTGCTGCGGTGGCCATCGCTATCGCCATGGTAGGCTACAAGGTGTCCTGGAAAACCATCAACGAGGCGATTGGCGACAACATCAAAACCATCGGTCCCGCTGTGCTGATTTTGTTTTTGATCGGTGCTATTTCAGGTAGCTGGATGATGAGCGGGGTGGTGCCTACTATGATATACTATGGCATGAAGGTCATTACGCCTTCGCTCTTCCTTTTCATGGCCTGCCTGATTTGTGCTTTGGTGTCGTTGATAACGGGCAGTTCGTGGACGACTGTGGCTACCGTTGGTATTGCTTTGATTGGTATTGGTACAGCACACGGTTTTTCGGTGGGATGGACAGCCGGGGCTATCATCTCGGGTGCTTATTTCGGCGACAAGATTTCTCCTCTTTCCGACACTACGGTGCTGGCTTCTTCGGTGGGCGAAGTGCCCCTGTTCAAGCATATCCGCTATATGTTGATCACCACCGTGCCTTCTTTCACCATTGCTTTGATTATTTTCTTGGTGGTAAGCCTGAACCATTCGGCTGCAAGTGGCACCCAGGCCGCTTCTTTTGCTGAAGGACTGCAAAGCAGCTTTGTCATCAGTCCATGGCTGCTGCTGGTTCCGCTCTTTACTGCTGTCCTCATTGCTTTGCGTCTGCCAGCGGCTGTTATTCTGTTTTTGTCGGCCCTGGTAGCGGGAATGGTCATGCTGGTAGCCCAACCCCACATTGTGGCCCAAATAGGCGAAGGCAGCAATTTCCGGGGACTGATACTCACCTACTACAGCGGCACAGCCATCGATACGGGCAACGAAACGCTTAGCAATCTGGTGCAGACTCGTGGTATGAAAGGTATGCTGAGTACCGTATTTCTCATCTTCTGCGCTTCCGCTTTCGGCGGTGCTCTCAATGGAGGTGGCATGATGAAAAGCCTCACCGGAGCATTAGCCCGTGGCATCAGCGGCCGTCGCTCACTGGTGACCACTACGGTGGGTACAGGTCTCTTTGCCAACATGGCCACAGGTGACCAGTATCTCAGCATTGTGCTCACAGGCAATATTTACAAGCAATTATACAAGGACATGGGTTTCGAGGGGCGCCTGTTGAGCCGTTCCACCGAAGATTCCGCCACGGTTACCTCCGTGCTCGTCCCCTGGAACACTTGCGGTATGACGCAGTCCATGGTGCTTAAAGTTCCCACGTTGGAATACTTGCCCTATTGTTTCTTCAATCTCATCTCCCCGCTGATGTCCATTACTATCGCTTTCATTGGCTATAAGATTTTCAGGCGGACAAAGGAAACTATTTCTTAACGATGTTGGACATCTTGTAGGTGGTCACTGTGCCGTTGAATTCCTCGAACACCAACTCTACCGGGAAGTTGTCGGACTTGCGATAGGTGATGGTGATTTTTGAGTAGCCGCGTGGCGCCGCCTTCTTTACACTCAGCGTCACTACCTTGTTGCCGCCCTTCTCCACCACGGAGGTCTCGGCGTTGTTGTCGGTCGCCGCCTGCTCCCATTTGCCGTTGATGCAGTTCATCAAGGTGTTGCGCTGTATACGTACTGTGGTGTTCTTCTCGGTGTCCACTACCGTTTTCTTGCCCCTGAGGTTCATGCTCAGGATCTTGCCGTCAATCTTGAAATAGTCGCCGGCAGGTTGGGTATAGGTCATTTCCATCTTGTCCGCGGAATAGAGCTTGAACGTGCCCTCCGCCTCGAGTGTTTTGCCAGTGGCCTTGATGAATTTGGATTCGGTGAAACGAGCCTCCACTTTCTGGGCAGAAGCGGAAAAGGTCAACATTGCGATGACAAAGGTCAGTAATTTTTTCATTTGTAGATTAATTTTTTGTCTTGACTAGAATGAGCGGCAAAAGTATAATCTTTATTTTTCGACTCTCCGCTTCATGAATGGAAATTTCATCAGCCAGTGGAAAATAAGCGGCTGTAACGTGTAGGTAATCAATATGGTAGAGATCATACCAATCAATGCGCATTCGCTGATGGAGACGATGGTCGGGTGTTTGGCGAACAACATCGAGCCCATCACGATGATCAACACCAGGGCAGAGAAGAAGATGGCCACCTTGTGGTACTCCAACAGCTTACTGCTCTCTTGACGCTGCCTGTCAATCAGTCCCTTCATTACGAAAATGCTGTAGTCCACACCGATACCGAAGATGAAGGTGGAAATCACAATGTTGATCATGTTGAATGAAAGACCGAGAATCGCCATCCAGCCCTGCACCACATACCAGCTCAGGAACATCGGCATGAAGGCGAGAAGAGAGATTAAAATATCCCTGAAAGAGAGGAGCAATACCACAAATACAAAGATGGATGAAATGAGCAACGCCATATTGAAGTCTTTGTGAATCAGGGAAATCATGCTTCCGGTGTAGTATAAGGGGTCCATCACCACAACATGCGGTCTGGAGGCTACCAAGTCGCTGACTTCACCCACTTTATCTTTGGATAACTGCGGAGCGTTGAAAATCAAATATTTACCATCTGTCTCTTCGATGAAGTTGCAGAGCAGGCCTTCGGGAACGATGCCCGACTCGTAGAGGTTGCCGGGCTCGTATTCCGCTTCGACCATCGCCTGGAATGGCACGAAAATGTCAGGAGAGAGTTCGTTTTTCACTGCGGCGGCTTTCACGCTAGCCATTGCCTGCGCCACCTTCTCGGGAGTCCAATAACGCTGCCATGCGGCAATACGGCGCTCTTGTTCTGCCTGCGACTGGAACAAGAGGGACGCAACTGGCGTGTAATTGATCAGTTCGCCAGACTGGCGCAAGGAATCCAAGGTGGCGGAAATCGTCATATTGGCATCCAAAGCCTCATCCAGGTCCGTGGACGTTACAGCATAATATCTCTGCACACCGCCGTGGTCGTTTTTCTCGGCATACAATTGCTGGGATTTCTTGAAAGCTTCGCTCTCATAACCGATGTTTTTCAAATCATTGTCAAACTGCACCTTGCCGGAAAAGATGAACCCGACCACGATAACAATGCACAAAGCAATGATAATGAAAGGATTACGGTCGTATGGGTAGTTGTTGATTTTGTCAATCAGCTTGAATGCTTTTTTGCTGTGTTTGGCATCCTTCACGTTCAGGAAATGGGGCAGGAAAACCAAGGCAAAGAAGGTGCTGCCAAAGAGCGCGAAGGTGGCAAACAGACCGAAATCCTTCAGTAGCTCACTCTCTGTAAATATCAGACCGAGGAATGCTCCGATGGTGGTGAGACAGCCGAGACAAACAGGGATAGCCTCATCTTTCAACATCTGCTCCACATCTCCCACAAACCGCTGATGTACAATTATATGTATACAATAGCTGAGCGCAACGCCTAAAATCACGGAGCCCATACCCAACGCCATGAGCGACATACCGCCCTTGATCCAATACATGCAGGCCAATGCGAAGATAGTACCGTAAACTATCGGTAACACATTCTGCCAGGTAATGTTATAGCTTTTGAAACTGATGCATAAATAGAGGAGAATCAGCACCAAGGAGATGCCGATGGTGATGCCAATATCGCGTTTCATGGTGCTGGCGTTGTTAGCTGATTCCACCACCGCGCCATGCATCAGTACCTCTACCTCTGGATGTTTTTCGTTGAACTGTTGGATGCAGTCGCGAAGATGGTTGATCAGTTTACCGCCTTCTTGGGAGTTAAAGGTTTGGAAATCAGGTGATATAAAGACCAAAGCCACGGTGCTGTCAGCGCAGAAGAGGTGTCCATCGATGAGGGTGAAGCCCATGCCTCCGGAGATGTCGGGCATCAGGCACTCGCGCAGTCCCAGCGGGTCGGTGGATACCAACTCGGCAGCCATACCGGTCTCGTCGTTCATGATCATCTCGTAGTTGCGGGCCATCGTCTCGTCGGCATGCGCAATGGCGGAGTCGAAACGGGCATACATTGTCGTGTCCACGAACGAGGGCACGTGCATCATCGCATAGTCGAGTGCGTTGAGGGCCATGTCGGGTTCCAGTTTGTAGAGTGTGTTGGCTATGCCGTCGTCGTTGGTGAGAATGGAATCCATCAGTTCGTCCACATAGCCGACCATCACTTCGGGGGCCGCGCCCGTCATCTGCATGAATAATTTGTCCTTAACTTTCACATTTCCGAACACCACGTCGCATTCCGATTTGTCATATTTCGGCAGAAGTTTCATCAAGTCTTCCTCAAATTGCGCCTTCGATGCGAAAAAGGCAAAGATGACACTACTAACAATTAAAAGAGTATATAGCAGAAACTTGTGTTGTGAGAAGAAGCGGTAAATCTTTACAAAAACCATATCCAATCTATATAATTCATGTACAAAAAAAGGTTTGTCATTTTAGCGGCGGCAAAAGTACGCAAAATTTGCGTATCTTTGCCAATCGGCAAATTGATTGATTTGGTGGGGTTTATAAATGTTAAAAAAACTGAAAATCAGGAGAATGTAGAAATCATCATGCCGATTTGATTTTTTGATTATGCAGGATTTGTTGGGTAAGTTTGCAGAAAAATACTACTAAATATGAAAAATCATCTTCTACGAAACAAATGCGCGCAATACCGGGCACCACAAATTGCAAAAGCAAAGGGAATCTATCCATATTATAAGGCCATAGAGTCGGAACAGAGCACAGTGGTGAAGATTGACGGCAAGGATGTGCTGATGTTTAGTTCAAATAGCTACCTGGGTCTTTCTAATGATCCGCGCCTTAAGGAAGCCGCCAAGGCTGCTATTGACAAATACGGTACCAGTTGCTCTGGTTCCCGTTTCCTCAACGGAACACTCGACATTCATGTGGAATTGGAGAATAAGCTCGCTCAATTGGTAGGCAAGGACGAAGCACTATGCTTCAGTACGGGATTCCAAGTGAACCTTGGTGTGGTCTCCGCATTGTGCGGCCGCAACGATTATCTGTTACTCGACCGTCTCAACCACGCCTCTATCATTGAGGGTAGCCGTTTGTCTTTCGGCAAATCGTTGAAGTATGCTCACAACGACATGGAGGATTTGGAAAAGTGCTTGCAGCAATGCGAACCCGAGTCTGTCAAGCTAATTGTGGCTGACGGTGTCTTTTCCATGGAAGGAGACATCGTTCTGCTGCCCGATATGGTGGCATTGGCTGAGAAATATGATGCCGAGATCATGCTCGATGATGCCCATTCCATAGGCGTTTTGGGACATCAGGGTAGGGGAACAGCCAGCCATTTCGGTCTGACCGACAAAGTGGATCTCATCATGGGTACCTTCTCCAAGTCTTTCGGTTCTTTGGGCGGTTTCATTGCTTCCGATTCCGATACTATCAACTATCTGAAACACAATGCCCGCTCGCTGATTTTTAGTGCCAGTATGCCGCCTTCCAATGTGGCAGCGGTCAGCAAGGCTATTGATATCATGTTGGATGAGCCGGAGCGCATTCAGCACCTCTGGGATGTGAGCAATTACGCCCATAAGCAATTCACAGAGCGCGGTTTTGATACGGGTCGCAGCGAAACGCCCATTATTCCGTTGTTTGTTCGGAATTCGGAGAAGGCTTTCTGGCTCTGCTCCCGTTTGTTGGAAGAAGGGGTTTTCGTTACGCCAGTTATTGCGCCTGCTGTCCCCGAAAACGATGTGCTGATTCGTTTTGCCCTAATGGCTACGCACACTAACGAACAGGTGGATGAAGCCATCGATAAAATAACAAAAGCGTTTAAGGAAGCTGGAGTTTTATAGTCATGGTTATTCTGATTACCGGTATTTCATCAGGTTTCGGTTTGGAAACCGCCCGACAGCTGTCGCAGGAAGGTCACATCGTGTATGGTACAGTGCGCCGTGAGGTGGAACGGCTGCCTGGAGTGCATTATTTGAAAGTGGATGTCCGCAATACCGAAGCTGTGAAAAGTATTGTACAACAGGTGGTTGAAAAAGAGGGACGCATTGATGTGCTGGTCAACAACGCTGGCATGGGTATTGGTGGACCAGTGGAGTTTGCCACTGAAGAAGAAATTCGGGAACAGATGGATGCCAACTTCATGGGTTTGGTGCATTTCGTGACTGCTGTGCTGCCCTATATGCGTGCGCAAAGAAAAGGCAAAATCGTTGCGTTGAGCTCTATCGGCGGTGTAATGGGACTGCCTTTCCAAGGTTTCTATTCTGCCAGCAAGTTCGCCATTGAAGGTTATTGTGAAGCGCTGCGACTTGAGACACAACAGTTTGGTATACAAATGGTAGTTGTCCGTCCTGGCGATTTTTCCACGGGATTTACCGCCAGTCGGAAAAAGACTGTCAGCCTCGAAGCGGCGCAAGTCTATAAGACCTATGCCGAATCAATGGGAAAAGTGGAACACGACGAAACCAGCGGCTTAAAACCGCAGGTATTGGCCCGTAAAATCAGTCAAATCATCCGTAAAAAGAATCCGCGACACGGATACGTGGTGGCCTCATTCGAACAACGCCTTTCAGTATTGTTGAAACGTATTCTGCCCGCTAAATGGTTCGCGAAAATCCTGGGTAGTTATTACAAATTGTAACATTCCGCATCCCTGCGGTATCGTGTTTTCGTTGTAGAGACGCGATTAATCGCGTCTCTACGGGTTGGAATTTGTTTCGTTGTAAAACGATTTTTGTTTTTATACGTGGCGTTTGTACGCTCTTCTGCGCATAAACGGGTGGGTGGTATATTCGCTGAATAGCGATTGCACCTTGTAATTCTCCTCCAATTGCGGGTTCATGATGATGGTGTCAATACCGCGTTTGATGCAATTCTCGTGCAGGTATTTGAACATCAACATCGGGATTCCACATTGTTGATACTTAGGCAATACGCCCATAATCAAGGCTTCCAAGGTGTCGTTTTTCTTCAACGCTTTTAAGATGTTGATGAAGCCGAAGGGGAAGAGACGGCCGTTGGATTTTTTCACCGCTTTGGAAAGGGAAGGAACGCAGAAAAGGAAGCCTATGGGTTGGTCTTTGTCGTTGACGGCCACTGCCACGAAATCCTTGTCCAAAATGGGTACGTATGTTTTCAGATACGCATCAATCTGCTTGTCTGTCAGAGGTGAAAAACCATGCAAGGGAGCGAAAGCCTCGTTGTACATGTGGAAAATTTCCATGCCGTAGCGCTTGCACATGTCGTTCATGCTTTTCGGTTGAACAACGTGCACGTGGAATCTTTCCTCAATCAAATTGGATAATTCGAACATTTTGGGCAATGTTTTGCACACTTCCAGCGTCCGTTGGGTCCAATCCACCTCCTTCGTGAAGCCGAGCTTCTCTAACATGGGTCCGTAATAAGGATAGTTGTATAGGCAGGTGAAGGGACTCAGGTGTTCGAAACCTTCCACCAATAAGCCTTCCTTGTCCATATCGGTGAATCCCCACGGTCCCCGCATGTCAGTACGTCCGCGTTGGCGTCCCCATGCGGCAACGGTGTCAATCAGGGCTTTGAGAACCTCTTCGTCTTCGATAAAGTCGAGCCATCCAAAACGAACCAAGTGTTGCTCGTCGTCGGCTTTGTGGTTGATGATGGCGGCCACGCGACCCACAATTTCGCCACCGCGATAGGCTAAGAAACAGTCGGCTTCGCAGAAGTCGTAAGCCCCGTTTTTCTCAGGATTGAAGGTGTCGTATTCATCGCCTTCCAAGGCGGGCACCCAATTTGCACAATCTTTATACAAATGAAGAGGAAAAGTCACAAACAGCTTCAGCTGCTTGCGACTTTCCACCTTGACAATATTGATGTTCATAATTCTATTATTTTATATGCAGTAGGAAAAATGGAGTAGGCTTTTAACCACCTTTAACCTCCTAACCTTCTAACCTTCTAACCTTTAAACCGTTGCGTGTAAACTAATGTAGTTTATTACCTCATCCACAGTTTCAAACTTGGGAGTTCCTTCGAACTTGAATCCGAACTTGTTCTCAACGGCGAGGCTGAGCAGCAGGATGGTGAGGGAATCAAGGCCGACATCGCGGACGAGTTGTGAATCTTCAGAGATTGAAGACAAATCCATCGAGGGTTTTATGAGAGCCAGAATCTCTTTCAATTCTTTAAAAATAGCTTCTTTTTCCATTTTTTTATTGATTACGTGAAACTTTCAGAGCGCCAGTACGTTTGAAGTCTTCCTTGCGCACGATAATTTTGCTGACTTGGTGCGTGCTTGGCAGTGTAGCGTTGACTTTGCCGACGAGATCCTTGAAATAAGCTTCCACCTCTTCCCAAGGATTATTGCCGAACTCTTCCATGCGCGGCAGAATCTCGATGGCAATCACCTTGCGGCCATCCATTTCGTCCTCTTTCACGAGGCAGTCGCGAAGTTTGGAGTCTTTGTAGAAAGGCTCCTCGATGCTCTCGGGGCTGATGTTCTCGCCATTAGAGAGGATGATGAGGTTCTTGATGCGGCCCACGATATACATGTAGCCATCTTCGTCGAAGCGGACGAGGTCACCGGTTTTGACCCAGCCGTCGGGCGTGAGGGTTTCGGCGGTTTTTTCGGGTTCACCGTAGTAGCCGAGGAAAACGTTGTCGCCACGGAACCACAGTTCGCCATCAACTACCTTAGCTTCCTGTTCCGGATAGAGTTTACCGACAGATGTGGGTCGGGTTTTCACGTCAATGTTGCCGGTGGTAAGGTTGGCACCTTCGGTCATGCCATATCCGCCGAAGAGGTTGATGCCCAGTTCGTCAAATTCAGCGATGAGTTTCGGGGGTACGTTGGCTGCACCTGAGATAATGAACTTCAGCTCGCCGCCAAGGAAGGGTTTTCCGTACATCTTGACGAGACCCAGCAGGATTTCGCAGATGCCTGGAACCGCCACTAAGCAGGTCGGCTTAATCATCGGGAACTTGCCGATAGTGTCTTTCGAGTTGCCTGCCGAGAACCATTCGCCGCCTTCGAAAAGCACTGACAAAGTGCCACGAATCAGTCCAAACACGTGGCTGAGGGGCAGCACGTTAGCATAGCGATGGCAACCCAGTTGATGTCCTGGAGCGTAAACACCATTCAGTGCGCCGCGCATCAAAGCTCGGTGAGGCAGGATGGCACCTTTAGGCGCGCCCGTTGTGCCGCCCGTGAAGAAGATAGCCGCGGGATCGTTTTTGTCAACTGTGGCAACCGGTGCGGTGTGGTCGGCCATGTCAGAGATGGCGATAACCTTGCAGGGAGCCTCTTTCACAGCTTCGATGAAGGCTTGACCGGAGGCCAGCACCTTTACGCCGAATTTCATGCAGCAGCCGATTATAGCCTGTGCGGGCAACATGGCCGGCAAGTTGATGGCCACATAGCCGCCTGAGGTGGCAGCGAGGAAGTACTCTACTGCATCGGTAGTGGAATTGTCGAGGATGGCAACTTTGTCGCCTTTTTGCAGACCAAAACTGTTGAGCAGGGCGCGCTTGCGTGCCACTCGATCACAGACTTGGCTGTATGTATACGTGTTCACCGTATCAGAAAGACACGGCAGATCGGACCATTTATGTTCAATCCAAGTTACAAATTCAGGAAGTGTGGGGATGTACTTCACTTGCGCGAGCTCCTCGGCAGGAAGCATGGACGGGAAATAATTGTTTTCTTGCATATCGTTGATATTAGCATTATAGATTGCAAAGATACAAAAAATCTTAATAAATGTTAATTTTGTCTTTTCTGTCCGGAACTTCCTGAAAAACAGTGATTTTTGAGATTCCACGTATTGGTGGTGCCAGCGTGAAAACAATACAGTTCGGGAATTTCCCTGCTATTGAGTGACAAAAAAAGAGACGCAGCCACAGCTACGTCTCTACGTCATATTCTATGTGATGTGGACGCATTCGATGCGTCCCTACAATATTATTTCCTTACCTTTTTCACAAACTCCTCGACCTCCGGAACACCGCCTTGGTAAACGAGGTAACCGTCGTAGGGTTCGCGTTTGGTAATTTCGTCGTTGATGGGGGTGAGCATCAGCTTCTTCACATCCTCACGCTTCTGGCCGCTGTCTTTGGTCAAACCTAACGCCCAGCCGAGCTTGATGTAGGAGCTTTCCGCCAGCATATTGTCAGCGGGGATGATGCCACGGGCCATCATGTCGCGGCCGGTGTCGTACACAAACATGTGGGTGTAACCCCAGATGGTCTGTACACTCATGTACTGGTGGATGCCAGCGTCGGTGGCACGCTGAATGGCGTCGAACATGCCTTTGTTGACGTGGCCGAGGCCGGTGCCGTCCCATACAATACCCTTGTAACCATTGTCGATTAGGGCATCCAGCACATCGGGTTTCATGCCTGGATAGTAATACAGGATGGCCACACGGTCGTCGAAGGTGGGTACGATGCGGGTGACATTGGGATCGTTTTTGGCGATGCTGCGTTTGTAGTCCTCGTAGTTGGTGATGACCTCAATCTGGCGTTGTCCTCTGCGGCGGTGGTTGTACACTTCCTTGATGGGCTGTACACCGTCTTTGCGGTTCACTGTGGCCAGCGGGGTGTCGCCAATGGTACGGAAGGTGGAGCGGTAAGAGCTGTGCATCTTGCGCACGCGGGTGCCACGGTGCAGGAAACCGTAGTCGTCGCTGGTGGGACCGAACATGCAAACCATCACCTCGGCGATGTCACCGTGACCGGCAGCGGTCATGGCGTGCATCAGGTTCAAAGCGGCGTCGGAGCTGGGACGGTCGGAGCTACGCTGCGAGCCTACCAGCACTACCGGCATGGGCATATTCTGGCACATGTAGGTCAAAGCGGCGGCGGTGTGAGCCAGGGTGTCGGTACCGTGGCCAATCACAATACCCTCGATGCCGGCTTCGATTTCCTTGCCGATTTTGTTGGCCAAAGCCATATATTCAACAGGTGACATGTTCTCGGAGAACACGGCGAAAACTTTCTCGGTTTGCAGGTTGCAGATGTCGGCCAGTTCGGGTACGGCACCATACAATTCGCCAGGAGAGAAAGCGGGAATCACCGCACCGGTTCTGTAGTCCAGACGTGAGGCGATGGTACCGCCGGTACCCAGCAGTTTCACGTGGGGCAGACCGGGAGTGTAGGGGAATTCCTTCTCCGGAATCTTGAAAACGGGCTGCGGGTCGCGCTCGCCCTTCATGTCGGTGATGGTGTCAATGTCAATACCGATATTGTAACCGGTGCTGACTTTCATCACAATGTGGATGTCGTCGGTGTTTTCCGCACGGGGCAGAATCTTGCCCGAGAAATGTCCGCGGGTGGTCTCTACTTCAGCTTTGTCCCACACATGAACATCATATTTTTTGAGCGTTTCTAAGGCGCGTCCCTTATATCCTTGGAATGTTTTTTTATCGTCGTCCATGTTAAGTTTCTTTAATGTTTATGGTTTAATGATTATGGTTAGAAGGTTAGGAGGTTAGAAGGTTAATTCTGAAAAAGAGATGTTACCGATGGCCATTGAGCGCACTTGGCCGAGGAGGCTGTTTCTCTTGTCCTCTTCGGTGGTGCGGGAACGCATGGGTTTGAAACTGCCACTCAGCGTACTGAGGTTTTTCAGGATTTCTTCTTTGGAAGCCTTGCGATAGCCGGTAAGTTTCAGCAGTTCGGGGAAGTCAGCCTTCGGCTGTTCGAACATCAGCTTCAGCATATCGGCTGCGATGGCCTTGTCCAAACCTTCTTTTTTCAGGAAGGCGAAAAGGTCGAAGATTCTGCAGGTGCAGAACGGAATCTGACCATATTGGCCGTGCAGGTGTTTGAGACGTTGACCGAAGAAGGTGCCGATATATTTCGGGCACATATCCAGTTCGGTGACGATTTTCTTAATCTTCGGGAAGAAATTATGGGTGAAGATATATTTGAAGCAATCTTGCGGTACACCCCAAGCCACCATCTGCGCATAGCGGTCGGCCACAGCATCGGGGATGTTTTTGCGCAATTCTTCAATATAGTCGGCATGTAATGGAATAGGAGCCGAGTCAGTGTCGGGATACATACGGTCGGCACCGGGCAGCACACGCTCGAAAATAGTAGTGCCGTCGGGCAGGGCCTTACGGGTTTCGAAAGGAACACCGTCGAAGGTCATCAGGGCACGTTCCTCAATCACTTCCAATGCGGTTTTCACATCGTCTTCGGGAGCCCAGAAGATGATTTGGGCGTCATTCTCACCAGCATTCATCACTTTGGCGGCTCTTTCGAAAACGCTGCGGCTCACCACATCCTCCAAGTCCTCGCTGCAGGCCATGTTGGGGCGCTCGAGGCAGGCGATAACTTTCAGACGATCGGCAAACTCGCAGTAGAAGGGATGTCCCGGCTGGGTAAAGTGTGACATCAAACCAGCGAACTGTGGCAGGTTGACGGCATATACTTTCTCACCGCGCTTGATAGCGTCGGTAATGGGGTCGAAATAAAAATGGAACTGCTTGGGATCCAGTTCAGTGAAGGCCATCTTCCAGTCTTCCTTCTTGATGCGGGCTTTCAGTTTATCGCGGATGGCGAGCAGGGCCCACTGACGGAAGCACTCCACGTGAGTAACCTCGGGAATCCATTTGGTGTGGGCTACACCCTTCACCTCGATACGGGTACCACCCTTGCAGCTCACGTTCACGTCCTGGCGGCCTGCGCCGATGCCGGTACGCACGCGGCCTGTGCTGCGGTTCAGGAAGCGGATATAGTTGCCGGCTTCTTCCACCTCGTCGGGGTTGATCATTTCAGGATAAGTTACCGTTTCAATCAAAGGCATACCCAGACGGTCGGTGCGATAGATACGGGTGTGACCGATATCGGAGACCTCGCGGCAGGCGTCTTCCTCCACGCTGAGCTGGATGAGGCGCACTTTCTTGTTTTTCAGCTGAATCTCGCCGTCGATACCCAAAATAGCGGTACGCTGGAAACCGGTCGGGATGGAGCCGTCGAGGTATTGCTTACGGGTGATATGCACTTCGCCCACAATTTTCAGTTTGGAGGCCAAAGCGATTTCCAAAGCGTATTGCAGTGCCTCGGGGTTGATGGGGAATGGGGGAGTGTCGTCCACCTCATAGGTGCAGGCGGTTTTGTGAGCGATGCGGTAGATGATGTTCTTGCGGGTCTTGAACTCCATCAGCGCGGTGCCGTCATACTCGCCCATTTCGGAAAGGGTGGGGCGCATGTGACGTAACAACTCGGCGTCATATTGGTCGGGTTTTTGGAAAATTCCCGCGGGACAGCGGCAGAACAGTTTTTCTTTGGTAGCCAGTTGCTGGTGAACTTCCAGTCCCGACATGAAGCCGATGCGGTCGTAGTCGGCCTGGGTGGCTTGCTTACGGTTTACGTAGCCGATAGCGTCTTTGCTGGCTTCGTAATTCTCTTGAGGGTTGATAGTTTGCATATATTTTGAATTTAGTTTTTTGATATTTTTCAGAAATGAAATTGACATAAAAAAACATCCTACAAAAATACTAAAAAATATTTCACCATCCGACAAATAAATATGCGTTTTCTCATTAAATTATTAAAAACTTTAATCATTTATTCCCCTTCTCGCCTTTTAACCTCCTAACCTAAAAACAATTAGCACATTAGCACATTTGCTAATTGGCACATTGAAAAATTCCGTATCTTTGCACCCTCAAAAAAATCCATGATGAATACTGAAAAGAAAAGATATACGATAACCTCCGCGCTGCCGTATGCCAACGGTCCCGTGCATATCGGACACTTGGCCGGCGTGTATGTTCCTGCGGATATTTATGCCCGTTATCTCCGAGCTACTGGCAATGAAGTGCTGTTTATCGGTGGCTCCGACGAACACGGTGTGCCCATCACCCTGAAGGCAAAAAAAGAGCATACCACTCCCCAAGCCATTGTGGATCGCTATCACAATATCATCAAGGATTCTTTTGAGAAATTAGGTATATCTTTCGATATTTATTCCAGAACCTCCTGAGCGGAGCATCACAAAACCGCTTCAGAATACTTCACCAAGCTGTATAACGAAGGCAAGCTGATTGAGCAGACCAGCATGCAGTATTATGACGAGGAAGCTCATCAGTTTTTGGCCGACCGCTATATTACTGGAACCTGCCCTCATTGCAACAATGAGCGCGCATACGGCGACCAGTGCGAATCTTGCGGTACCAGCCTCAGCGCTACTGATTTGATTAATCCTAAGTCTGTGTTAAGCGGCAACGCTCCCGTGATGAAGGAAACCAAACACTGGTATCTGCCTTTGAACGAGTACGAACCCTGGCTGAAAGAATGGATATTGAAAGGCCACAAGGAAGACTGGAAAAGCAATGTCTATGGACAGTGCAAATCGTGGATTGAGGCGGGTTTACAGCCACGTGCCGTCACCCGTGACCTCGACTGGGGTGTGAAAGTGCCCTTGGAAGAAGCCGCCGGCAAGGTGTTGTATGTATGGTTCGACGCGCCTATCGGTTACATTTCCTTTACCAAGGAATGGGCCGCTGCCCACAATCAGGATTGGGAGAAGTGGTGGAAGGACAAAGATACCCAGCTGGTGCATTTTATCGGCAAGGACAATATTGTGTTCCACTGCATTATCTTCCCCTGTATGTTGAAAGCTGAAGGCAGCTATATCATGCCCGTCAACGTGCCGGCCAACGAGTTCCTGAATCTGGAAGGTGACAAGATTTCCACTTCCCGCAACTGGGCTGTATGGTTGCACGAGTATCTGGAAGATTTTCCGGGCAAGCAGGATGTGCTGCGTTATACGCTGACTTCCATCGCCCCCGAAACCAAGGATGCAGATTTTACCTGGGCTGATTTCCAGGCTAAAAATAATAATGAGTTGCTGGCTATCTTCGGCAACTTGGTCAACAGAACCGTTGTTTTGACGCACAAGTATTATGGTGGTGTTATTCCCGAAATGGGCGAGCTGACCGATTATGAGAAGGAAGTGATAGAAAAGATGAAAGAATTTCCGACTCTGATTGGCAACTCTATCGAGAAATATCGCTTCCGCGAGGCACAGGCCGAACTGATGAATCTGGCGCGTTTGGGCAACAAGTACCTGACCGACATGGAGCCCTGGAAGAAGCAGAAAGAAGATCCTGAAAGAGTAAAAACAGTGATGCATCTGTCGCTGCAGTTGTGTGCTGATTTGGCGGTGTTGTGCGAGCCTTTCCTGCCCTTCACTTCACAGAAGTTGCAGAAGATGCTGAACATGGATGTTCACGAATGGAACGAAGGCGGTCGTTGCGACCTGCTGAAAGCCGGTGACAGCATCAATCCGGCAGAGTATCTGTTTGTGAAGGTGGAAGATGAGGTGGTAGCCGCCCAGGTGAAGAAACTGGAAGACACCAAGAAAGCCAATCTCTTGAGCACAGCTCCTGCCCAGGAAGCTAAACCGGATGTGACTTACGATGAGTTCCAGAAGATGGATTTGAGAATCTGCACCGTGTTGGCGGCAGAGAAAGTGGCCAAGACCAAAAAACTGCTGAAACTCAAAGTGGACACGGGTGTGGACCAGCGTGAGATTGTGTCGGGCATTGCGGAATATTACGAGCCGGAAACTTTGGTGGGCAAGCAAGTGCTGATGCTCATCAACCTGGCACCGAAGGAAATCAAAGGAGTTGCCTCTCACGGTATGGTACTGATGGCTGAGAATGCCGACGGCGAATTGTCGCTGGTGCAGCCTGCCAAGCCCGTGAAGCCGGGCAGCACAGTGAAATAGTGAAAGCGGATATGGCGTAATTGGTAGCCGCGCTAGACTTAGGATCTAGTGGTGAAAGCCGTGGGGGTTCGAGTCCCCCTATCCGCACAAAAAAAACAAGGGACGCAATTGCGCCCCTTGTTTTTTTGTATGAATAATCTGTAAGTGTTATTCCACTACCGGGCCGAAGGGCACCAGCTTCTTGCCTTCTTCGGTTTCGGTGAAGTTGTTGAAGTTCTTGATGAAGGACTCGGCCAACTGCTTGGCGCTGGCAGCGTAAGCGGCTTTGTCGGTCCAGCTGTTCTGCGGGTTCAGGATGCTGTCGTCCACACCGTTCACATGTTTCGGGATGGAGAGGTTGAAGGGCTTCACAATCTCAGTCTCGCAACCAATCAGTTCGTCGTTGAGGATGGCTGAGATGATGGCACGGGTGGCCTTCAGAGAGATTCTGCTACCAACACCATAACCGCCGCCAGTCCAACCGGTATTTACTAAGTAGGCGGTAGCGTTGTGCTCGGTCAGCTTCTTGGCCAACTCTTCAGCATATTTCGTCGGATGCAGCAGCAAGAAAGCGGCTCCGAAGCAGGAGGAGAAGGTAGGCTGCGGGGTCACCACGCCCACTTCAGTACCGGCCAACTTGGCAGTGTAACCGCTCAGGAAGTAGTACATGGTCTGTTCTCTGTTCAGTACAGAAACGGGAGGCAGCACGCCAAAAGCATCAGCAGACAGGAAGATGACTTTCTTGGGGTGAGTACCGCGTGAAACGGGCTTCACAATATTGTCAATATGGTAAATAGGATAAGAAACACGAGTGTTTTCAGTCTTGGCTGCTGAGGTGAAATCGATGTTGCCCTCGGCATCCACTACCAGGTTTTCCAGCAAAGCGTCGCGTTTGATAGCGTGGAAAATATCGGGTTCCTTCTCTTCGCTCAGGTCAATACATTTTGCATAGCAACCACCTTCGAAGTTGAACACACCGTTTTCGTCCCAACCGTGTTCGTCGTCACCAATCAGGGCGCGGTTCGGGTCGGTGGACAGGGTGGTTTTGCCAGTGCCGGAGAGGCCGAAGAAGATGGCGGTGTCGCCCTTCTTGCCTTCGTTGGCGGAGCAGTGCATAGCGGCCATGCCACGCAGCGGCAGGAAGTAGTTCATCACAGAGAAGATACCTTTCTTCATCTCGCCACCGTACCAGGTGCCGCCAATCAAAGCCATACGCTCGGTCAGGTTGAAAGCCACATAGTTTTCGCTGTGCAGGCCTTGCTCTTTCCACTTGGGATTGGTGGTCTTGCAACTGTTCAGCACCACAAAATCGGGTTCAAAGCCCACTAATTCCTCTTCGGAGGGACGGATGAACATGTTCTTGACAAAATGTGCCTGCCAAGCTACTTCCGTCACAAATCTGATTTTCAGACGTGAGTTCTCGTTTGCGCCGCAGTAACCGTCGGTCACATAAATGTTCTTTCCGCTCAACTGTTTCTGGCTCAGCTGTTTCAGATGTTCCCAAATCTCATGGTTGATGGGGTGGTTGTCGGAACCTTTCTTGCCTTCGCCAGCCCACCAGATGTTGTTGCGGGTCTCATCGTCCATCACAATGTATTTGTCTTTGGGCGAACGACCGGTGAATACGCCAGTGTCCACAGACAAAGCGCCGCTTTTGGTCTTGTATGCCTTGTCGAAACCGGTCAGTGACGGGTCGGTTTCATGCTGGTATAATTCGTCGTATGACAAATTGTGATAAATTTTCTGAGGGTTGGTAATACCGATTTTTGACAGTTGTTCCAAAAGTTTTTCCATATCTATTGTATTTAATTAATTGATTTATATTCATTTAGATTAAAAAGAGTTCGCTTTTTACCTTTTGCAAACTTAATAATTAAAATTGGAAACAAAAAATATTTTCATTTTTTTTGTTCCAATAATTGATCCAGTTTCTTTTCGATCTCATCCAGTTTAGCCTTCACATCATCGTTATTGTCACTTACCATGGCATCTACAAAGATGGAGTTGATGAGGGACATGCCGATGATTCCTCCCATCACCAACAACAGGCAGAAATAAAAACGTACCAGTGAGCCTATGGCCGGTGTTGTGGCTGTGGCAATCGCATCGGGAATGTCGTACCAACCCTCTATAGTGCAGATACGGAAAACGGAGTAAATGGAGGTCATGGGTGTGCGGAAATAGGTGGGGGCAATGTCTTTGAACAGACTGCAATTGATGAGGCCGAATACGATGATCATAATGAAAAAACAAAACAAAATGGCGTATGATTCACGCAAAGCTAATTTAAAGCCTTTGAACACCGGGGTGACGTTAGGAAAGAAATGCAGAAGACGCAGAAAACGGAAGGTTCTTAATAGTCTCAGTATCAGTAAAAACGATAAATCCAAATGGCTTGTCGGTATAAAGAATGTAATCAGTGAGGGAAGGGAAATGAGAACCAAAATGCCATCCATGCGATTCCAGCCTGACGACCAATAGCCTTTGACCCCATATTCTTTGTGCTTGATGATCATCTCGATAAGAAAAATCAGGGTGCACACCATGTCAATGGTTTGAATCCATATATTGTCGATAGCGCAGGTCTGCAAGTATATCACCACCGCATTCAGCAGAATGACAGCAAGAATAAATTTGTCGTTGAGAAAGAGATTTTTGACGTTTTTCATAAGCGAAAAAATTTTCCACTTGCAAAAATAAGAAAAATGATGTTTTCTCTGTTTCCGTTCCAAAAAAATTCGTACTTTTGACTTTTAAATTTGTGAATGTATGTTTGAATATAATGTAAATCGTAATCGTTTAATAATCAGGGAATATGGTAGGAATATCCAAAAGATGATTGAGGATACGCTGAAGGAACCTGACTATCAAAAGCGAAGCGAGAAGGCGAAAGCGATTGTGCGCATGATGGCGCTCATCAATCCTGACGAGAAGGAAAACAAGAACCAGAAGGAGTCGTTGGACTATTGGCACAAGCTGTGGGATCACCTGTTCATCATGTCCGATTATAAGTTGGATGTGGATTCCCCATTCCCGAAACCGGAAGCGAAAAAAGAGGAATTGTCGTTTGAGAAACCGGATTATAACAAGCATCAGATACATTACCGTACCTATGGAAGGAACATGGAGAACATCATTAAGAAGGTGTCTTCCTATCCTGATGACCAACGGGACAGAATGGGCAAAACTTTAGCTAACCATCTGAAAAAGTTATATTTAACCTATAATCGTGAGACGGTGGACGATAAGTTGATTGTGGAGCAGTTGAATGAATTGTCTCATGGTAAAATTTCCCTGCCTGAGGATTTTGAACTGGATTCCACACGTGATATTCTGAAAAACACTTCCACGGCTAATCAGAATAAACCGTTGAATGCCAAAAAGAAATCCAAGAAGAAGAAAAAGAAAAAAGACAGTCAAAAGGAAAACCAAGCTAATAATAAATAAATGAATATTATTGAAGTTCAGAATGTCACGAAGAAATATTCCAACCATCTGGCTTTGGACAATATTTCTTTGTCGATACGGAAAGGCATAGTCTATGGCTTGCTTGGCCCCAATGGCGCGGGTAAGACTACGTTGATCCGTATTTTGAATCAAATCACCGCTCCCGATAGCGGCACGGTGCTGTTCAATGGCAATCCGCTGTCCCGTAAGGATGTGGAGAAAATCGGCTACCTGCCGGAAGAGCGTGGTTTGTACAAGAAAATGAAAGTGGGGGAGGAGGCGATGTACCTGGCACGCCTGAAAGGCTTATCTAAGGAGGAAGCCTTGGAGCGATTGAAATACTGGTTCATCAAGTTCGAAATCCAAAATTGGTGGAACAAGAAAGTGGAAGAACTTTCAAAGGGTATGCAACAAAAGTTGCAGTTCATCATCACCGTGGTGCACCGTCCCGATTTTCTGATTTTGGACGAGCCTTTCAGTGGTCTCGACCCCATCAACACCAATTTGATTCGTCAGGAATTGTTGGAACTGAAACGCCAGGGAACCACCATCATTATTTCGACCCACAACATGGCCTCGGTAGAAGAAATCTGTGACGAAATCTGTCTTATCAACAAGTCGCACAAGATCTTGGATGGCAATCTGATGGAGATTAAGCAGCAGTTCAAGGAGAACATTTTCAGTCTTACCTTGAGTGCCGAGCGCGAGATTCCGGTTTTTCCGGAGGCCTTCAGTGTTTTGGAGACTTCCACCTCCTCAAACCAACGCCATTATGTGGTGAAGGTGCATGAAGGCGGAAACTCCAACCAACTGCTGAAGTTTGTGATGGATTATGGTAATGTATTGGAATTCAACGAAATATTACCATCCATGAACGATATCTTTATTCAGCAAGTGGAGAAATATAATTCAGAATTCAAAATTCAAAATCCATAATCTTCCTAACCCTCCTAACCATTCTAACCTTATCAAACGAATAAAAAAACGATTCAACCTATGAATAATACAATGCTAATCGTGGCACGCGAGTATTTGACCCGTGTAAAGAAGAAGTCATTCATCATTCTGACTTTGCTGGTGCCTCTCCTGCTCGCCGCCCTGATGGTGGTGCCGGTACTGCTGGCTACCAAAGGCCGTGAGCATGTGAATGTGATGGTGGTGGATGATAATGAGATATACATCAATAATTTTATTGAGGATGAGAAAACGTCGTTCTCCTATCGTTCCGGTGATATCGAGCAGATCAAGAAGGAAGCTCTGGCAGGAGACTATGATGTGGTGCTGTATTTCCCGCAAAGTTCACAGAAAGTGAATGCCAATATGTATTACAACGAGGAGCCATCCATGTATTTGCGCTCTGAGTTGGAAAGCCAAATCAACAATATGTTCTTCGATCATGTGTTGCAGGATTCTTTCCATATAGATTTGGATAAATACAAGACCATCAAGGATTTGGCTCGCTCGCAAATCACTATGATTCAGATTGACGAATATGGCGACGAGAAAGAAAGCATGGCGGAGATGAACAAGTCTATCGGTATGATTTGTGGTTTCATCATCTATTTCGTCATCTTCTTTTTCTCGGGACAAGTGCTGCGAGGCGTGCTGGAAGAGAAGAACAACCGTATCGTGGAGGTGCTGATTTCCTCTGTTAAACCTATTGAGTTGCTATTGGGTAAAATTATAGGCATCGCCTTAGTGGGCCTGACCCAGTTCCTGATATGGATAGTCTTTACCCTTGTGATTTTGACGGGTGTGCAGCTTGCTATGCCTGAAAAATTCATGGAGCTGAGCGGTGTGGATAAGGAACAGATAATGGAAACCGTTCGAGATAGTCAGGTGGTGGAGGCAGTCAATAACAGCCAGATGGCAGCAGGTGACATAGATGCGGGCGGCATTTTTGCTGAAATCAGCAATTATTTCCCAATTTCCTTCACGGAGATGATTCTGTGTTTCCTGTTCTTCTTCTTGACAGGTTATCTGATGTATTCGGCTTTGTTTGCCGCAGTGGGCTCCGCCGCCGACAATGAAACGGATTCCACCCAACTGACCATGCCGATTACCATGCCGCTGCTGCTGACCATTGTGCTGGTGATGCCTATTGCCGATAACCCCAACGGTCCACTGGCCTTCTGGCTGTCCATTATTCCGCTGACCTCACCGGTGGCTATGCTCACGCGCCTGCCTTCGGGAGTGCCTTTGTGGGAAGTGTTGCTGTCGATGGTGCTGATGCTGCTGTTCTTCGTCTTTGTGGTGTGGTTTGCCGCCAAGGTTTACCGGACCGGCATCCTGATGTATGGCAAGAAGGTGAGCTGGAAAGAAATATGGAAGTGGGTGAGACATCAATAAAAAAAGGCGGTGAAAACCGCCTTTCAGAGCCACTTGTGAGACTTGAACTCGCGACCTACGCATTACGAATGCGTCGCTCTACCAACTGAGCTAAAGTGGCTTGCTTTTGCGCTGCAAAAATACAAAAAAAATTGTAACTTTGCGCATTCAAACTGAAAACCTTAAAAATACTGATACTATGAACATTACAAAATTAGACCAAGTCATTGAACTGGTAAAGTCAAAACCGAAAAAAAGATTAGTGGCAGCTTACGCCAACGACGAACACACTATCGATGCCGTTCATCACGCAGTGGAACTGGGTATTGTGGATGCCACTTTGGTAGGCGATACCGATACCATCAAGCAGGTGTGCGCCAATTTGAAAATTGACGTGAACATGTTCAAAATCGTTCACGAAAGCGTGGATACCAAAGCTGCTGCTAAGAGCTGTGACTTGATCAATGCCGGTGAAGGTGACATCCTGATGAAGGGTTTGCTGCCTACCGACAAGTATATGCGCGCTATCCTGAACAAGGAACGTGGTCTTTGTCCTGCCAACGCCACCTTGTTGCACATGGCTGTTATCGAGAACCCGCAGTATCATAAGTTGCTGTGCGTGAGCGATTGCGCTATCATCCCCGCTCCCGATTTCAAACAGAAACAGAAAATTCTGTCTTCATTGATTAGCACCGCTAAATCATTGGAAATCGCCAAACCGAAAGTGGCTATTTTGGCTGCCACTGAGCAGATGTCTGTAGGTATGCAGGCTTGTGTTGATGCCGCCTTGATTGCCAAGATGGCTGAAAGAGGTCAGATTTCAGGCGCTATCATTGATGGTCCGCTGTCATTGGACTTGGCTATCGACAAGGAAGCCGCCCAGATTAAGAAGATGGCTGGTGAAGTGGCTGGTGATGCCGACTGCTTGCTCTTCCCGAACATCGAGAGTGCCAATGTGTTCTACAAATGCTGCACCAAGTTTGACCACTCCGAAATCGCTGCTTTCGTGATGGGAGCCAAGGTTCCTTGCGTGCTCTCTTCCCGAGGCGATTCCACCAAGACGAAACTGTATTCTATCGCAGTGGCTGCTTTGGCAAAATAATTCATGGTTTCGTGAAGAAATCAAACTTTATACTTACACTCAGTGTGTGTATGCTGTATTCTGAAATTCAGATTAGGCAAACTCACACTGAGTTTGTTTATAAGGAGATTTATTTTTGAGACGAACAGTTTTATTCTGTATTGCACTCCTCTTAATTAGCACATTGGCACATTAACTAATTAGCACATTCTTCCGGTGTCCCTTTGCCTTATTCTCTTTCACCACCTCCTTCATTCGCTCTTGCGTTTCTTTGGTAAAGAATGCTTCAGTCAGTTTCTCACTGATGTAGGTTACCGCCGCCTCAGAGGGATGGCAGAGGTCGGTGGCGTAGAAGCGGTAGTCGCGCAGGTCGTCCTGCACCATTTCGTAGGAGGGAAAATAAAAGGTATTTTTATTATCAATTAATTGATTGATAGACAAATGAAGCGTTGCTTTGCTGATTTGGTTTTCGTGGAAGCCATCTGCTAAGTGCCGCACGGGACTGACGGTGAAAATTACTTTTAACTTAGGATTGAATTGCAGTAATTGGGGCAGCAATTCACGATAAATAGCTGTAATTTGTTCTACTGTGAACAGCTTTTTCTTGAAGCGATTGGCTGGAATCTTGTGGCAGTTGGCCACGATGAGGTCCCGTTCGATGAGGCGGTAGCAATAGGCGGTGCCGAAAGTTAAGAAGAGGTAATCGGCAGAGGCTAAGAAATCATGAGCCCTATTTAAACATTGACTGATGTTTTGCCGAAAAGTTTCTTTGTCGGGGTGGGAGAACTTGCCGTGATGGGCATAACTGATCCACTTTTCATTGAAGAAATCGATATATTGTTCGTTGAAAAGTTCCGGATTCATGCACATTTTCAACGCAGTGGCGATGGAGACGGGATTGAAAAGCGTGCCAAATGGATTCGACAGCGTATTGAAACTCATCTCCTGGAAGAAGTTGCCGATATGGTCTGAAAAACACGAGCCCAACAACATCAATTTATCCTGATAGCTGATGTGGAAGGGGTATTCCGGGGTCGGGATTTCAGTGCGGAATTTCATTTTCTTGTTGCAATTTCTGTGGCAAATTTACACAAAATTCCCGAATTATACATGGACGTATAGATTTTCCTGTAGATACGCGATTTATCGCGTCCGCTCCGTGTGTCTGCATTCTCTGTACTTATCCGTCAATAATCTGATGTTGCCATGAGCTTACAAATTGCTATCGTATGCAGGCCTTAGGTCTGCATGGCTCGGTAGCCCAGGGCATCGCCCTGGGGAAGATGGATGTACACCATCATAGAACCCCGTTAGGGGTTCCATGTCTATAGAAACGGAAATTGTCATGCATCATGTTCGCGGCGCGGGTTAGGTTTGCGCCGAAGCAGTGAATGTGCCGCCGCGAAACGGTATGGCATAAAATAAATTGTCAAAGTGAAAAAAATCACCCTTCCGAGCAACAAATTTCCAGTTTTTTCGTCTTTATATTAGTAATTCCACAAACCTCGAAAATATGAAAAAATCTGTACCCTTATTTTTATTCACCTTGCTCATGACGAGTTTCCTCGCATTACCCTCCGCCTCCGCCCAAGGCGAGTGGAAGTGGGCGCATTATTGGACGGGAAGCGGTGGCGACTTAAACAACATTTTCAACAATATTACAAATACTGCCTTTGACGAGGAGGGCAATGTTTACGTATTTGGCACGATGGGTGGCAATGTCAGGTTAGACGGGGAAATGCTTATGTTTTCAAGTAATTCGGATGTGATAACTACTTCAGAGCATTCTATCTTATTGTCCAAATTTGACACTTTGGGAACAATGCTATGGTATAAAGTGATAAAGTGCCAAGGCGACTATTGGTCCATTCCTAAATG
>JAGBPS010000035.1 GCA_017633255.1 Bacteroidales bacterium | reverse complement strand
GGGCATTGACGGTCACGTCGTTGGCCGGCATGGTCTGCGGCAGTTGGGGATTCCAACCGGTGAAGGTGTAGCCTTCCTTGGTCGGGTCAGCGATAGGTGTGATAGGAGTGCCGTAGTCAACGGAATCCTGAGCCAGTATTACGTTGCCATCCATGTAAGTAAGGGCATATCTATTGATAGACCATTGTGCGGTAGCTCTCACATCATTGTCGGGCATTGTGGCAGGCAATTCGGGGAACCAACCGATGAAGGTGTAGCCTTCACGGGTCGGGTCAGCGATAGGCGTGATGGTAGCACCGTAAGTGAAGGTGTCCACATCAAGCACGGTGTTGCCGTCCATGTAGGTGATGATGTGCTCGTTGGCCTCAAAGGTGGCGGAAATTGTTACATTACCAGCAGGCATGGCAAAACTGTTATTGGCGGAAACTTCAACAGCGCCTGTTTCGGTGGTGACATCCCATGCGGCAAAGTGATAACCTTCGTCGGCGATGGCGGTCAGGTTAACTGTCACGCCTTCAGCGGCTCTTGTTACATTAGCACGAACTGTACCATTGACGATGTTGTCGGCAATGGTGACCGTGTATGTCGGCATAACAGTATATGTTGCACTTGCCAGAGCACTGTTGGTCATGTTCTCCATCATGGCAATAGCGTTAATGGTTGTGGTGCTAGTTGCGGTGAGGGCGATGGGACCATTGTAAATAGCTGAGGATGCTGTTGGAGTTGAACCATCGGTAGTATAGTGGATGGTGGCACCACTGGTGGCGCATTCCAATTCCACATTCACAGCATCGTAGTATGTGCCTTCAGCAGGACTGAAGGTCGGAGTGGCAACAACGCCCATAGCGGTAAAGTGGGCGGTAAATGCGGTGTCATTGGCAATCTCGAAGTCAAAGATAGCATCTGTGCTGACAACGGCACCTTGAGCGTTAGTCCAGTTGCTGAAAAGGTATCCGTCAGCAGCTTCGGCTCTCATTTCCACTTCGCTGCCATAGTTGTAAATACCAGCACCGGTTACAGTACCGGCATTTGCCGGATTGACAGTAGCAGTTACTGTGTAGGTGTTCAGTGTGAAAATGGCAGTCACCGTCACGTCATGAGCGGGCATGGTGGAGGGCACTTCAGGATTCCAACCATTGAAGGTATAGCCTTCCTTGGTCGGATTGGCGACAGGTGTGATGTCAGCGCCGAATTCAACAGAATCCTGAGAGAGCATGTCATTGCCATCCATATAGGTGAGTGCATACTTGTTGATGTTCCACTGAGCATGGACTGTCACATCATAAGCGGGCATGGTGGCAGGCAATTCAGGAACCCAACCGGTGAAGGTATAGCCTTCCCTCGTCGGGTCGGTGATAGGTCTAATAGCAGTGCCGTAAGCGACAGAGTCCTGATGCTGGATATTGTTACCGTTCTTGTAGGTGATGACATATCTGTTAGGAATAAAGGTTGCGGAAACATTCACACCGTCTTCCGGCATCACAAAGCTGTTGTTGGTCACAGTCACCAACTCAGGAGCAGGAGTGTTGACGGTGGTTACCACCCACTCGCCGAAGCTGTAGCCATGGTTGGGGGTTGCTGTCAAGTTGACGACAGCACCTTCGATAGCTGCTGTGTCGCTAACAGTTACGGTACCATTGGTGATGTTGGCATCAATGGTTACAGCGTATTCTTGAAGTGTGGTAAAGCTGAGTGTCTCGCTCCATACGCTGGTGAGGTCAGCGTTTCGATCGCATAAAGAAGACATCCTCACATGATAGGTGGTGTTGGGCTGCAAAGGTGCATTATTGAAGTAAGAATTGAGAATCAGCGATTCTGGATGGGAGGATGTCGTCGTGGAGATATGTACGCAACTGGCAAAATTAGGATCAGTTGAGAGATTCACTAGGATGTCGCCAGGTACTTGTGCGACAAAAGCGTAAGAGAGTTTCGCACTATGAGCTGTCACTTCGCTGATGCTGATGCTTACAGGAGGATAGCAGGTGTCGTTGGTGTTGAATTCAACCCATACGGTGTCGCTGACTCTGTCAAGAGAACAATAAGCGAACACTCCCACACGGTAATTGGTGCCGGGTTGGAGTGCAGAGAGGTTCCATCTCTGATACAGCTGGTTGTTAGAACCGGCCAATTCACCGTTTTCATAATAAACACCTCCAAAAGTATTGTTTTGGCTGCTGTTCCAGGTGATAAGGGCCGAAGTGGCGGTAAGTGAGCCATTGGCCACAGTCAAATTCTCAGCTGCCAAACAAGGAATGAGTTCCCACTGGGCATACAGGGTGTCATTGTGATCCGGCATGGTAGTGGGTTCAGCGGGATTCCAGCCGATGAAGGTGTAGCCTTCTTTTTCGGGAGCGCTCATCGGATCAATAATATCACCATAATTGTAAGTTACGGTTTCAAATAATTCTTCACCGTCCATGTAAACAAGTTCATAATAAACCTTGCTGAAGAATGCCTTGTAAGTCACATCCTCTGTCACGTTGAAAGAAAGTGGGTTGGCTGTCTCGGAGTCTACGTTGTCCGCGATGTTCATGTTCTGCCAATGGTCGAAACTGTAACCAGTAGCCGGTGTGGCAGTCAAGGTCACCTCATCGTTGTAGTTGTATGTGCCTGTGCCAGTCACAGAACCGGCATTTTCAGGGTCAACAGTGGCGGTCACTGTATAAGTGTTCAGCGTGAAAGTAGCTGAAACGATAACATCCTCGGCGGGCATCACAAAGCCGCTGTTAATAATCTCAATAGGGATCTCCGATGCGGTAGTCACCACAAAGTCGTCGAAAGTATAGCCGGCATTGGGCTCAACAGAGAGATTAACCCAAGCGTTATAAGCGGCGATAGTATCGGTGGTAGAGCTATATGCGTTTCCGTGGTTGTCAACCACATTTACGTAGATGGTACCGCCAGTCACCTGGTTGATAGTGATGCTGTGGGGCTCAATGGGAAGTTCCTCAACAATGATGTCGTCAATGCAGACAGCGAGAGAATAATTAATTGGGTCGGCAGCCCGCATCAAGAGGGCGATGTACTCTCCAGAACCGGTATAGTCGCTGAAGGAAAAAGTATAATGTTCGTATATAGTGCTGTCGGGAGTGAGGCTGCCTATCGTTGTGAAAGTGGAAGCGTCTGCGGGATTCGTCATCACACCTACTAAAACTGTTCCGCCAATGTTGTCGGAATGTTTGCGTGCATCCAATTGGATTCTTAAATTGTTGATGTTCTGCATTCTGGGAAGAATTGCGTATTCATCTTGTGGGTCAGAGCCGATATAAGAGTCTAATCTCAAGTGGTTGTTTGCGGAATGGGAGAATTGTTGCATGCCGCAAATTGCAGGAAATGTTACTGCACAGCTGGATGTATTGATATAGTTCCAGCATTCAGGAAGTCTGTCGTAGACGTGTTCTACAAAGTAGCTGTCGAAGTTTTCTGTCCATGGGAAACTGGTGACAACAGGACATGGGATGGTGAACTCCAGCGGGTCACTCCAGACGCTGCGGTCAGCATCGCTACAGCGTGCGCGTACGTATGCGTAGTAGTGCGTGCCAGGAGTAAGTTCAGGAAGCCATGGACGGGGATTATTGGTGTTTCCCACTGTGGGGTTGGTCTGAGCTGTGGGAGCCTCCGGGCTGGTGGTCCAGTACAAGTCCCAATACTCTTCGTTGCCATTGGAAGTCCATGTGATTTGTACGGCATCGGGATCCATTCCAATCACTTCGAGGTTGGTGACTCTCCGGCAACTGGGGATTTCCTCCAAGGTGGTGAACTCCAGTGGGGCACTCCAGGCACTGCGGTCAGCATCGCTACAGCGTGCGCGTACGTATGCGTAGTAGTGCGTGCCAGGAGTAAGTCCAGCCAACCATGGACGAGGATTAGTGGTGTTTCCCACTGTGGGATTGGTCTGAGCCGTGGGAGCCACCGGGCTGGTGCTCCAGTACAAGTCCCAATACTCTTCATTGCCATGAGAAGTCCATGTGATTTGTGCGGCATCGGGATCCATTCCGATCACTTCGAGATTGGTGACTTCTAAGCAACTCGGGCCGTCCAGGGTGGTGAAGCTATATACATCGGTCCAGACGCTCGCATCATGCTCCATAGGTGTGCTGCAATTGCTGAGCATCTTGACATAATAAGTGGTGTTAGGTTGTAAAGGATCATTTAGACTGCCAATGACAAAAGGAGAACCCATGCTTATGCTGGAAATACTAGTGTATGTGTCGTCGGAGAACTGCTGGTCGGTGCCGTAGAACATCATCCAGCCGCTTTCGGGAACTGCACCATATACATATTCCCAAGACACGGTTGCGGTAGAGTTGGTTATATCATAAATGTTGATATTGGTCGGAGGGAAGCAGGAGTCAATAGCTGGAAATGTGGTTACGTTAACCCAGTCTGAGAAGATAGAACTATAGGTTGCGTCACAATTAGCTTGCACACGGAACGAATAATTCGTTTCGGGTTGCAGTCCGTTCAAGGTGACGGTTGAATCAGTTACCGTTGTTGTATTGTCAGGACTGTCCCAATTACCCACAATGTATCTTTCGATGGTCCACATGGTCTCTTCTCCCCATTCGCCACGATTCCAAGAGAGCTGGACCGAATTGGAGGTGACATTGCTGGCGGTCAGGTTCTGAATTGGCGGACATAAAGAGGGGAAGGTGACAGAACCGGCATATGTGTATGCGCTACGGCCATCGTTGCCGCAGTTGTTGGCTACATAGATGTAATAGGTCTGATTATAATTTCCAGAGAAGGAATAGGTGGTGTCGTGAATGTTGGAAACATGGGCTTGTGCATTCTCCAAAGCTTGTTCACTCATTTCCTGGTCGGCAAAGATCAACATGTAATTGTCAGCTTGGTTGGTATCTCCTCTTTCCCAAGAGATTTCAGCTAACATTTTTCTTATCAAATGCACACTGGCATTCATCGGTTGACGGCATGGTGGAAGTGTGGAAAACGTAGTTTCTGCCCAGTCACTGTTGCCATCGTTCAAATTGCAGCGAGTGCGTACATACACATAATAGGTGGTGTTGGGTGTCAATACAAAATTAGGATAGTTGTTGTTGGGTATGCTGAAAGAGGTTCCGCGGGTAGCTTGCGGGAACTCGCAGTTGCCATTTTCCAAAGTGGAAAGGTCTCGCACGGGCGCAGTACACACATGAATGTCATATAAATCTGCGGTAGTGCTTTCGCTGGCAGTCCATGAGATGGTGGCGCTGTTGGTGCCATTGCCGGTCAAATCCACATGGAGATTGGTAATGGGTGAACAGCTGCCTGCCAGAGTACGCTGGCTAACGGTTGTCCATTCGCTATAGTCATTGCCACCACAATAGGCTCTTACATGAATGTAATACAGAGAGTCGCTGCACAGGTTGTTGATGACACAAGTTTGACCATCAGGAGTTACACCATGGAGGTACTGTTCAGGATCGTCAACAATACCGTAACGTACAACGTAGCCCTCGGGCTCAATAGTTTGATCAGGAGACCATGCCGCAGTGATGGTGTGAGGATTCTGAGCTGTAGCTTCCAGGCTGAGCAAGGGAGGACAGGTGGTTGCTTCGGTCACACGCAGGGTGTAATCGTGGAAAACAGCGAAGGATCCAGAGTAGCAAGGATCATGGGGGCCGGAGCCATTGGTGATATAGGAATTAAAGTAGCTGTCGGCAGCACCAATACGCATACGGTAATCCCCTGTGGCTTGGTTAGGCGAAACAGCAAATGTTGCATTGAGCGTATGAACGCCTGCAGGATTCTCTTCTTGTGAACTCAGAGCTGTAAATACAATTTCATTGTCCTCAAAAGCCTGATTGTTGTTCCAGTCCACCCAGATGATGGTACCATAGTTGAAACATCTATTGCCACAGGTGTTAAACGTGATGTCAACCGTAGCGGTTTGTCCGACAATAACAGCCCCAATCTGCGAGGTGTAATCGCCATAGTAGGGTGCACTGGTTGGGTGTGTGCTGTTGTTGACGATATTGTTGCCTGTGCCAAAGCTTACATTGGTAATGCCCTCTACATCTACTGACACAGGTGCTGGCACGCAGTAGCCCGTATAGAAAGCTGGTACATTGGCAGCATCGGAAAAGTCGTTCCCATTACAGTTGGCTGTAACGGTGAAATCACCAGCGGCATAGTTGTGTTCAGCGGTGAGGCCTGTCAGTGTGGCAGAGGTGCCATTAATGCTGACGGCAGGTGTTGTGGAACCGCTAAGCACCTCGTTGCCCATCTTAACAATATAGGTAGGCGTTCCATTGTTGTTGTCAGTCCAGCTTATGTTGGCCGTGGTGCTGGTCCAATAATCCACTGTTACCACAGGAGGCAGACAGGAAGGGGTCTCTGTCACGCGTAGCGTGTAATCGTGGAAAACAGCCCAGTTAGCATTCTCTCCAGAGTAGCAGGGGTCGTGGTTGCCTTGACTAGATTGGATATAGCCGTCAAAGTAGCTGTCGGCAGCACCAATACGCATGCGATAATCCCCTGTAGCTTGGTTAGCTGAAACGGCAAATGATGCATTGAGCGTATGGACGCCTGTAGGATTACTTGTTGAACTCTGACCTGTAAATACAATTTCATTGTCCCCAAAGGTCCCGTCATTGTTCCAGTCCACCCAAATGAGAGTTCCATAGTTGTAACAACTGGAATAACCACATGTATTATAGGTGATGGCAACCGTAGCGGTCGTACCGGCAGCGACAGCCCCAATTTGCGAAGAATAATCGCCATAGTAGGGTGCGCTGGTCGGGTGTGTGCTGTTGTTGACAATATTGTTGCCTGTGCCAAAGCTCACATTGACAATGCCTTCTCCATCCACTGTCGTAGGTGCTGGTACGCAGTAGTTTGATGGAGTGGGAGTGGGAGCGTGAGCACAGTTTACGGTGTAAGTGGCGAGCTCACGACCAGTCTCAAAACTGCTGGCACTATCTGCTGCAACTTCGGAGATAACCTCGCCATTGGGAGCTGTGATGACCCATGAACATTCGCCAGGACAACATCTGTTTTGTTCATCGAAAACCCATAATAATACGATTTCTCGTCCATTATCAACAGTAAGGGGGGTGACATTGTGTTCGTTTTGGCCACTGCCGGAAGTGCCATCCATATTTTCATTGAACATGGTTGCTATAAGTTCACCAGTCGAAGCATCCCTCACTTCGATGGTGTTGTAGTTCCAACCGTCACCCCAACTGTCGACAAGATCAAAGGTGATGTTGCACTGGGAAGGAACAGCTGGTGCTTGGGCGGAACAGTCCACGGTGTAATCGTCAATCCAATCGCCGTCTGTTAAGTTGCTGGCATCAGAGCCTTGGGTGATGATATTTCCACCGGCATCTCTGATGGTCCAGGAATATTGGTCAAGATGGGAATTGTAATTACCGCTATATCCATCCATCCATGTAAAACCGATATAATGTCCGTTAAAAACTCGGATGGGTTCGTTATAATCTGGAGTTATTGAGGTGAGAAATTCACCATTGTCCATTATGCCTATGGCGTTGCCATTCCAGTTGTCACCATCGGGGTCGTTGAGCTCAACAGTGATGTAACAGGCAGAACAGCTTGCAGTATAATTGGCAATTACTCTACCTGTAAAATCGTCCTGATGATCTTTTTGGGCAATGGTATCGCCCGTAGGAGCTATGATAATCCATGAACATTGTTGTGGATACATAAGATATCCGTTCGGGAACCTGAATGAAATATCTTGACCTTCGCTAACAGCAACAGTATAGGTTTCTTTTTCTAAATTCCAGGGGTTGGTCCCTCTGTGTTTAAAAGTTCCCAGACTTAGGTTATTGGTGTTATCCCATACTTCGATAGAATCAAAATCCCAGCCATAAATGGAGTTTGAGCTAAGTTCAAGCGTGACTTCGCACTGTGGGGCAGTGAGAAATACGAGTGGACGGGACCATTCGCTTTCTTCCTGGGCATTACAGTGGGCCTTCACCTTCACGGTATATTCCGTTCCGGAGACAACGTTAATGTCGTAATAGTGTTCAGAATTGGGAGAAGCATCATTAAAATTATAGACGACCCCATTTATCTCGATTTCAAAATCGCTGGCATCGGAAACCCAGCTTATCTGTGCGGTTGTGGAACCAGGGACATAATAATAAACTTGCAAGTCTCTGGGTTTTAGGCAGGAAATCCCATAGTAGTCGAAGGTTATTTTGGGAATCATCGTGCCCACCGAAAAATCATAATGGTCATAGTCAGTGTATCCAACCCAGTAAACAGTGTCTTCTACGGATGTGGTTATGAAAGCACAACCTCCTTGGCCTGCATATACGGAACTACTGCCATTTTGCCAGAAGCCTACAACGAGATTACCCCCGTGGTATTGATAGGGGGTATCAAACACAACATCCAGTATCCGATTAGATTTGTCGCCATTCAGAATCCCGGAAAACACCAAGGTTGCATTAGCACGTCCGATAGTATCCGATACTGTTCGAAATGAGTAGGTCTCAGTTTCGCTAAGATAAACCCGGTAAGGCACATTCCAATTAACACTGGCTGCATTTTCGGGAAAATAAAAATCATGTATATAAAATCTCATCTTCGTAAAGGTTGCCCCTTCCGCAAAATCGAGATACCTGGTGGGAATAATGAATTCGGTCGCACAATCCCCATAGTTGAGGTTATAGCCCCAAACCGGGCAAGACCAGTTGGCATTATTGCCAGTTTCATACTCAAACAGTGTGAATTGTGCGTTTTGCGCGCGTGTCGCCCACGGTAAGCATGATAGCGTGAACATCATCAAAAAGAATAGAATTTTTTTCATAGCAGATGTTTTTTTAGTTATTGTTTATGTTCGTTAGTATCATCGTTTTTTTTCGCTATACTCTAAAGAAAATGCAAAATTAGAAACATATATTGAGACTACCAAATAAGAACATCATTTTGTTGATAACTTTCCACGTTTTGTTAACAAATTACTGTTGATAAACTATGGCAGCAGCTGTCGGGTAAGAAAAACTTATGAGGAAGGACCTGTGCCATGCAGATTTTATCTTGAATGATTAGGAGCGTATTAGGCGTTTTTTTTGTACTTTTGCCAAAGCTAAATTTAACATTGCTTGTGACTGTTCGCAAGGATGATGGCCACATGCAAAACAGGATTGAAAAACTGCTTTAAAATTCTGAATTATGAAAATGAAACGATGGCTGAATGTGTTGATCTTGCTGTTGCTCATGGCTTTGGTAGTGGTACATAGCGGCAAGTTTTTGGGTTATGATATCGATGAATTGTTTTATCCGAAAGAGAAAGTTGCCGATCCGTCGCAGGTTTCGCTTGACGAGGCCCGCATGGTGTGGAGTGACGCTACGGCAGCCAAACTGACTTCGGAAGGCATTTATGAAGTGCGGGGTGGGGGAGCCCTCCTCGGCTTTGTGATGAAGTCCAGCCCGTATAGCGACCAGTTTATTGGTTATATGGGACCCGTGCCTTTGCTGATTGCCCTCGATGCTGACGGCAAGGTGCTGAAGGTGTTGCCTTTGGACAATGATGAGACACCGTCATTCATGTCGCGGGTCTCAGAGGCGGGACTGTTTGACAGTTGGTCGGGTATGAGTACGGACGAGGCCGCTTCGGCGGTTGTCGACGCCGTCAGTGGCGCCACTTTCAGCAGCCGTGCCATTATCCAGGGAATGCAGTACCGTATGGAGGTGGCGGGCAAAGTGGAAGCCCGTCATTTCGACTGGCGTAAGTGGCTCAGCGACGGAGTGTTGCTGCTGTTTGTGCTGCTGACACTGTGGGCGTGGTTGCGCCCGCAAAAAGTGAGCAAGTGCCGTCGATGGATATTGCTTGCCGCTGTGCTCATTTTGGGAATTTGGCAGGGACGCATGCTTTCGATGGCGCAGTTCACCATGTGGTTAATGGGCGGCATACCGCTCGCTGCCCAATGGCTGGTGCTGCTGATATTCTTGTTGGCGGTACTTCTGCCGATGATTACCGGCAAGGCCTATTATTGTGCTTGGCTCTGTCCGATGGGAGCGGCCCAATCCTTGCTTGGCGAGGTGAACAAGAAGCATAAACTGAAACTTTCGCCTACGCTGGTGAAGTGGTTGCAGATTTTGCGCACCGCCATCCTGCTGTTCGGACTGTTGGCCATAGGTATTGGTCTGAGTTTTGATTTTGCTGATATAGAAGCGTTTACCATCTTCCGTCCGCAGTCGGCCCCGATAGTGGCTTTGGTGCTGGCAATCCTGTCGTTGGTGCTGTCCATTTTTGTGGCCCGTCCGTGGTGCCGTTTTCTCTGCCCCCTGGGTGAAATGCTTGAAATGGTGAGAAAGAAACCCTCTTCATCCGCAGTTGTGGAATCACATTGAAAAAATTCGTATCTTTGCCAAATGATGTGAAATGAGATTTTAGAATTTTAACATTTAAAAACATTTCAGATTTAACTAGTTAAGAGGACGAACAGCAAAACAGAAGGAAAAATGAAGTTGACTTTTTGGACAAAAAATGTGAAAATCATCGTGGTGTTGTTAGCTGCGGCGATGTTGCTGCCCAGTATGAACTCCTGCCGTCGTAAGAAAAAACATGCGGATGCCTATGGCGTTTTCGAGGCCACGGAAATCATCGTTTCTTCGGAAAGTAATGGCAAACTGCTGTCTTTCAATGTGAAAGAAGGCGACACTTACGAAAAAGGGGAGGAGATAGGCCTTATCGATACCACACAGCTGTATCTTCAGATGATGCAATTGGATGCTTCCATGAAAGCCGCCATGACCCGTCGCCCCGATATTCCTTCGCAAATCAGGACTTTACAGGAAAAACTGATTACCTTGGAGAAGGAAAAAGCCCGTGTGGCCAATCTGGTGGCAGCCAACGCCGCTGGCTCCAAGCAATTGGACGATGTTCAGGCTGAAATCACCATGACCAAGAGCCAACTGGAGGCCACCAAGTCGATGCTGGGTACGCAAGACCGGGCGGTACTGGGCGAGATTGAGGCTATGCGTTTCCAGAAATTGCAGGCTGAAACCGCTATCGCCAGCTGTCATATCAAAGCTCCTATCACTGGAACAGTGCTGAAGAAATATATCGAACCTAACGAGTTGGCATTCCAGGGCAAACCGCTGTTCAAAATGGCTGACCTTACCAATATGTTTATAAAGGTGTACATTACTGAGGACATGTTGTCGGATGTGCACTTGAATCAGGATGTGGTCATCCGCATCGACTCTCAGAAAGAAAAAGTCAAGAAATTCGATGGCAAGGTATCCTGGATATCTCCCAAGGCGGAGTTTACGCCCAAGATGATTCAGACCAAGAATGAGCGCGTCAATCTGGTGTATGCGGTGAAAATCGCTTTCATCAACGATGGCAGCGCGAAAATCGGTATGCCTGGCGATGTGGTCTTTAAGTAATCGCGGACATGCCTGAAATTGATATTCAGCATATTAACAAGCGTTTCGGCAAAATCGAGGCCCTCCACGATATCAATATCACAGTGGAGCAGGGCGAGGTGTTCGGTCTGGTCGGTCCCGACGGGGCAGGGAAGTCCACCCTCTTCAATATCCTGACTACGTTGCTGCTGCCCGATTCGGGACAGGTGGACATCATGGGCATGGATGTGGTGAAGGACTACCTGCAAATCCGCCAGTCCATCGGTTATCTGCCGGGCGTTTTCTCGCTGTATCCCGACTTGTCGGTGCAGGAGAATCTGGCCTTTTTTGCCACCATGTACAAGAGCTCGATTCTGGACAATATGTCGTTGATCAAGCCGATTTGGAAGCAGCTGCTGCCGTTCAAGTCTCGTCCTGCTGGCAAGCTGTCAGGCGGTATGAAACAGAAGCTGGCCCTCTGTTGCGCCCTGATTCACAAGCCCAAGATTCTTTTCCTTGACGAGCCTACCACGGGTGTGGACCCGGTTTCCCGTAAGGAGTTCTGGGATATTCTGAAAGACATTCAGCACAAGGGTGTTACGGTGGTGGTGTCCACTCCTTACATGGACGAGGCCACCCGCTGCGACCGTATCGCGCTGATTCAGAATGGCAATATCATCAAGATTGATACACCTAACAATATCATTGGCAACTTCCGGGGACATCTGTACACGGTGAAGATGGATGATATTTTCGGCCTGATGCAGCTGATGAGCCAGTTTGAGCTGACCTGTAACTACTATCCCTACGGCGAGCATTTCCATATCGCCTTTTACGATGAGGTGGAAAAAGCCCTGCCGGCGTTCGAGCGCTTCCTGCAGGACCATGGACGCCAATATGGTGAAATCAAACCCATCACCCCCAACATCGAAGACTGCTTCATAGAACTGATGCAAATGAAATTGACTGAAAACTGAAAGTTTTTTAATGTGCTAATTAACAATGTGCTAATGTGCCAATTAAACTGAAAAGCTATAAACTGTAAACTATAAACTATAAACTATAAACT
>JAGBPS010000034.1 GCA_017633255.1 Bacteroidales bacterium | reverse complement strand
CAAAATTCAAAATTCAAAAACTCCCCTCGAGCATAGCGAGACTCCCCTTGAGCACGCAGTGCGAAATTCCCCTTGAGGGCATTGACCGAAACTCCCCGAAAAAATTTGGCACATTAGCATGTCCTTAGTTCTTAATTTCCCACTATCTCCTTGTGGCTCTTCAAAATCGTCTTCGCGGTTCCTTTCTTGTTGGAGAACTCGAACATCGACATCGAGTACCAGCCTTCGTAATCCGGAGCCCAGTAGCGGATGCCGGCTAAGCCATGCGTTTTTCCCCACGCAATCACATCCTTATAGATATCTGCCTGGCCCTTTTGGTCTTTCTCATAACCTTTCAGCTTCTTGTTCCAGCCGGCGAAAGGACCTTCCATTTTTCCGGAGGGATAAGAGAACTCGCCGATGAAAACAGGCACATGGCATTTTTTGTTGATCTTGGTGACAGTTTTGGTCAACAGTTTTTTCTTGTTGAACGACATCGCCGGTGCGCTGGGATAATAGCTGATACCGGCGGTTTCCACCTTATATCCGTGTTTCGCCATGTACTGGAAATACGAGGCACAGCATCTTGGAGTGAAAACCACAGTGGCGATATGAGTTGAGAATTTGACCTTGGATGCGTCCATATTTCTCTTTTCGTATGCTTTCAGGATACCGCTTTTGATAGCCGCAAACTCTTTGACATTATATGCCCACACATGCTTCTTCAGCCACCATGCGGAAAACACCGAAGCCATATAACGCTTCATGGCTGATGCCTTCCCCAATTTGGCATCCACAGCGGTTTCCGTGCCCATGCCCACACCGGCGAAACCGAAGTTGGCCTCATTGCCAAGATTCCAGTTGTTGACAGTACATCCAGTCGCCAGAATCGCATCGGCGACGAACTCACCGTAGGCTTCCAAGACCACACAAATCTCATCGAGGGACAGTTCCGACCATTCCTTACCGTTTTGCAGGGCATAAATCTCTGGATATTCCTCAAAACGTGGCTTTTGCACACGGTCCATGTCCATGTAAGTATAGGCGCACATGATTTCAGGATTAATGGGGATATTCAACGCTGCCGCAATCTGGCATAACTGTATTCCCTGGTCGAAAGTATGGACATTGGCGTTTTCGTCAGGCTCGCCATCAGTGGTATTATCTGCGGTTTTGTGACGTTTGGTGGCGATTCTCACATACATTTCCGTGGAGCCGAGACTACGGTAGATGCTCTGCAACTGTTCTGGAGTCGTGGCGATGCTGTCTCCAATCACAAAGGTGTAACCCTGCTCGAACTGGTTCAGCGAGAAGGGGCTCAGCGAAAGAGCCACACGGAAACCTTCGGAATCCCCTGCGGGAGAAGCCTTTTCACCGCCTTTATGTTTGTTCGTCAGTTGTACCATATTGTTCCCGTCATATATTTTTGCAAGCGGTAAAACAACGGTCTTCGAATTGTCCAGTGTCTGCATAACATGCTTGGTCTCCCGCTCCTCGCCATCAACAATGACATAACCCACATATTCCATACGGTCATTGGTCTGTAGAGACGTTTCCATAGACATCCCTGCAACACCCGCATATTCAATCTGATTGGCACCACCGCCTTCTCCGCACACCATCTTAATGGACGATTGCTTGCCGTTCTGGCGGGCGGTCATCACATACGTTCCGGTTTTGGACAAGTTGACACGATAATTATGTGTTCCGGCAGAAACGTCAGAAAATGACATCCCTACAATTTTACGGCCGTTCATATCAATAATCTCTATCAGAACATCACCCGCTTCCGCCACCGAAAGGCGAACATTGGTGAAGGCCTTGAAGGGATTCGGAATGTTTTGCGACAGCACAAAACCACTGTTTTCACTAAAATCATCAACGCCAGTACCATTCTTCAGAATCAAGGTGGTATCAGGCCAGTAAAGTGTTTCCTGCCAGCCCTGGGTATGGTTGATAATGACCACCCGATTCAGCTGTGCATAACGGCTGTCGGCATCACGCCCTGTGAAGCTGATGGTTTGGGCCACAGCGCCAAAACACATCATGATCAACAGCGAAAAAATAAAAATCCTTCTCATAACAAATAAAATCTGAAATTTATGCGGCAAAAATACAGCTAATATTACATATATCAAAGGGAAAAATAGCTTAATGATTAGCCGTTTTTTCTCAAAATTTAGCCGTTTTTACGAAAAGAATTCACAGCTTGCCCATCTCGGAAAAAAGTGCTAATTTTGCAGGAAATTTTGACCAATAATTTTGACCGACACAGACCATGAATCCTCCTTTCATCCGTATGTTTCCCGACTATGCCCCACCCGCCAAAATACTGCATAACGGTGACGAATTCATTCTGCTCCTGCATCCGGAAATGCCCAAGAAAAAACTGGACTTCCAGCAACCGGAATACTTTACTTTCATTGTGGTGCGTAATGGTTTTGTGTGTGGCACGATGGACGGAACAAACTACCGGGCAAATGCCCCCGCATCGATTGCCATTTTGCCGAAGCAGCATGTGCATTTCAACGAATTTGACCCCGAGGCTGACTGTGTCGTCTATCTCTTATCGACACGTCTGGTGCAGAGAATCCGCTTAAGCAACGAATTCACCATTTATGCGGCGCTCCAAAGCAACCCCGTACTGCAATACACTCCCGCCGAAATGCGCATTCTGGACGACATCTTGCTGCTGCAGTGCGACGTGCTGCGGCATCCGCAAGCGGAGCAACTACTGGACATCAACGCCATGCTGCTCCATATCGGCTTTCATTTGCTGGCTCCCTTGCGCTTGCGCGAAAATGCCCAAGGCGAGCAGGACACCAAACGCAATGAGCTGCTGACCATGCGTTTCACCGCCCTTTTGGATGAATGTTACGTGCAGCAGCACCGGGTAGCATGGTATGCCAGCGAACTGTGCGTGGCACCCAAGTACCTTAGTGAGAGTGTCAAGCGAGCCACAAGGCACCCCGCCGGCTGGTGGATCGACCACTACCTGATGCGTGACGCCACCCGTATGTTGCGACAGGGAAAGCTGTCCGTCAAAACCATCGCTGCCCGATTAGGTTTCGACGACCAATCCGCCTTCGGCAAATGGTTCAAGCGCCTCAAAGGTGTCTCACCCGCCCATTTCCGGCAAAACTAAAAAGCACTGGCAGGACAAATCGCATCTCAAACCTGTCATGAGGCTCTCTTCGTAAAAAGAAATGATGAAATGAATCTATTTTAGTAACCCAAAATCTTCAACATGGATTTATAACTCTGCTCCTTGGCAAAGAGCTTGGTGCAGAGTTCTCCGTCCTCATCCCTATATATAATAATATGTTTAGGAGCCGGCAGCATACAATGCTGGATGCCACCATAACCACCGACCGCCTCCTGATAAGCACCCGTATGGAAGAGACCGATATATTGGGGATCTTCATCATAATTAATTTCAGTCGGTTTGCTTGTTCCCTCGAAATTTGAGTCGGCTGTCTGATGAATCTTCGGCAAGAACACCGCATTCAGATGCGCTTCCGAGTTATAATAATCGTGACTGTCACAGGTCAGTCCACCCAGGAAAACACGTTCGTATTCACGATCCCAATGATTGATGGCGAGAATGATAAACTGCTGATTAATAGCCCAAGTGTCAGGCAAGGTGGTCATAAAGGAGCTGTCAATCATATTCCACAGCTCACGGTCATTCTGTCTCTTCTGCTGCAGAATAGAAAACAGAACCGCACTGGATTCACCCACTGTATAAGAACCAAACTCGGTAAAAATATCCGGTTCACGCACTCCCTCACGATCACAAATCTGCTTGATCTGCGACACAATCTCTTCGGCCATGTACTCATAATCGTATTCAAAACCCAAAGAGTTTTTAATCGGGAAACCACCACCAATATTTAATGAATCCAACTCAGGGCACAGCTTCTTCAAATCGCAATACAGGTTCACACACTTCGTCAACTCATTCCAATAATAGGCCGTATCCTGAATACCGGTATTGATAAAGAAGTGCAACATCTTCAGTTCAAACTTCGGATTCTTCTTGATTTTGCTTTCATAGAACGGAATGATATCATTGTATCGGATACCCAAGCGGGAGGTATAGAACTCAAATCTCGGTTCCTCTTCAGCAGCGATTCTGATACCCAATTTGCACTTGGAATTCAGATTCGCATCCAACAAATTGAACTCATGTTTACTATCCAAAACTGGAATAATATTCGTAAAACCCTTATCCAACATCATAGAGATGTTGTCAATATACTGCATCTTCTTGCAGCCATTACATATAATATAATTGTCCTTCTCGAACTGTCCCATGTCGTGCAAAGTCTCCACCAAGTTCAAATCGAAGGCGGAAGAAGTCTCCAAATGCACATCATTTTTCAACACTTCGGACAACATAAACTCAAAATGAGAGCTTTTTGTACAATAGCAATAGTGATAATCACCCTGGTAATCGGACTTCGCGATAGCCACATTGAACCATCTTCTGGCTTTCTGGATATTCTGAGAAATCTTGGGAAGGTAGGTGATTTTCAGCGGCGTACCATACTGCTTGATAATATCCATCAAAGGAACAGTATTGAATATCAATTCATTATCTTCAACCTTAAACTCCTCCTGCGGAAATTCGTAAGTCTGCGAAATCAGATCAATGTACTTGGTTCTCATAGTCTTTTCAATTTTTTAATGATTGAGACGGCAAAAGTACAAAATAAATTAATCGGATTGCACAAAAATATGCAATCCGATTAATTTAAATTTGATTTTTTAACAGAATGTAGGCGACTCACATCTCCAATCACAACATCGAAGAGGTCAAATCTTAGCCCCCCCACGGAATGGGTATGGGTCTTAACAGCACGAGACCCGTCTATCTTGAGTCTGGCGAGGTGTCGCCTCTTCGAGGCTCTGAGAGACGAGTCTGGAGTGTCCACAACCCCAGACTTACGTCTGGGGTTATTGAGATGATGCCTCTTCGAGGCATTTAAGGAATTATCATTTATTAATAATATGTACATCCATCTGGTTGAAGGGGATGGAGATGCCGACGGCGTTGAGCTTGTCATAAACCGCCTGGTTCAGATAGAAGAAAGTATCCCAGTAATCGGCATTCTTAACCCAGACACGCAATTCGAGGCTGACTGCGCTGTCGGCCAAAGCGGTCACCACCACCATCGGAGCGGGTTCTTCGATGACTTTGGAATATGACTTCGCCAGTTCCAGCAGAGCGGCGCGGGCGCTATCAACGGATTCACCGTAAGCGATACCCACCTTGATGTCCACACGGCGGTTTTCGGAGCGGGAATAGTTCACCAGCGTCTTGGTGGCCAAATCGGTATTCGGGGCAATCACCATTTTCTTGTCAGGGGTTTCCACGATTGTGTTGAAAATCTGGATATGCTTAACCGTGCCCTGTACACCAGCGGAATCAATGTAATCACCCACCTTGAAGGGTTTAAGCAAAAGAATGATCACGCCACCGGCGAAATTCTGCAAAGTGCCCTGCAAAGCCATACCCACAGCCAGACCAGCGGCACCCAGTACTGCGATAAACGAGGTGGTTTGAATGCCGACCATACCCAGCACCGCAATCACCACCATCACTTTCAAAGCAATGTCCGTCATTGACAACAAAAACGACTGCAGAGACACTTCCACGTTACGACGATCCAGCATCTTCTTCATCGCCTTGACAATCAATTTGATAAGTTTTAAACCTATCCATAAAACAATCAGGGCGATAATGATTTTGGGCACTTCCTTGAACAACACGTCATGTGTAAATTCACCCAGCGAATCCCAAAGGGACTGCACACTCATAAAACCTTTTGATTCCATAATTTTGTGATATTTAGTTAGTTATTAATTGGATTATCCATTTCAAATTTCCACAAAACTTTTTTCAGACTAATCAGAAGCAGTATGTTAATGGCGTCGAAAAAGCCTGATTTCAATGTATGGCAAATTCCTCGTAATGTTGCATCAGCAGCTTCCCTTTGCGCGACTCACGGATCATCCGCAAAGCCTTGTTCACCTCGTCGATAGTGCCCACACACTCGAAAGGCTTGTTGGGGGCGATGCCACAAAGCTCGTCGAAATACTGCATCAGCTCCGCCTTGTCCAGCAAGTCCTCCCCGAAAATGCCGACCATTGTGTCGTTATCGATAAACGGAGATAAAATGATATACGCAAAAAGACACTTGGAGCAGTTGCAGCACCATTTGTTCTCCTTGCTACCGGCATTGCAGCTCTTGAACACCGGAAAATACTGCGGATGACGGGCGAACATCTCGGCAATCTGCAACTCGGTATAGGGACGCAGATAACTATAGTAATGGTTGCAGTCGTTGAGGAAAGTGCGAACATACCAGCGGAAATCCTCCTCGTACTCCAACGACTTGGAATACTGATGGTTAATCTTCGTTCCGGGAATGGTCGGCTCATTGGCGCTCGACTCATTGGAGAGGGCCACGTCACGGGTAGCGGTGCCGTAGCTCACCAGCAAAGTGTAGAAACTGAGCATGGCAGAAAACGGCGTATGGCCATTCAGGAAACCTTGTTTGTTGAGCTCCAGCAACTGCGGATCGATTTCGCGCTTCAGCACCACCCTATCCTCTTCGGCAGGGAAGCCTGCTATGCGGGCACAGTCCACCGTGGCACCACGAGGATTGATGATGAAAGGTATGACCTGGCGTTCTTTGCGCAGTGCCTCCAGGGTGACCACCGAATCCTTGCCACCACCGATAGGCACAATAACCCGCTGATTATCATCTACATGAGGATATTTCAATTCGGAAGCGGACGGACTATCCTGCGCAAAACCAAAACTCATAAAATCCTCTTCAGACGCCTGTATTTTATTCTGATAGAAAAATTCCCCCAAACCATTGAAATACAACTTCTTCCACCATGACCGCATGGCCTCGTCCAGCTGATACGGCTTGACCAGCACTGTTGGCGAGCAGGTGCATTTCCAATAACTGATGAGTTCAATCATGCCGATTTGGAAAACAATTCCCTGGACCTCCTCTTCCCGAAGCGGCGCAATCGCATATTTCCCTAAGGAAAGTTTCATTTTAGGATGGAACTCATACCCACCTGTCGCAAAATGGAATTGCATTTTGATTTCCGCCTCCGCTATTGAAAAATCAAAAGCTTGGTATTCAAACACAGGAAACTCCTGTCGCAATTGTTCGTAGCTTCTCTTCATCATTCCTTGGTAATATGATAAATTTTCGTATCTTTGCATTTCTGAATTATCCGACACAAATACAAAAAATTTCATGGATACGGTTGAGAATTTTTTAGAGGTGAAGCCCACCGAATTCTCGTTGACAGCGGGACGGATTCTGATTTCCGTGCCGTTTTACAACGACCCGTTTTTCAACCGGACGGTAGTGCTGCTGACGGACTACGACAAGCAATCGTGTGCCGGGCTGGTACTGAACAAAGCCTCGCGCCTGTCGGTGCGCAAGGTAGTGAGTGAAATCAAAGTCGATGACAAGCTGTACATTGGAGGTCCCGTGATGCCCGACGGCATCTTCTGTATCCACAATTTTGAGAACTCCAAAGCTGCCTCCAAGTTGCTGCCCGGCATCTATGTCGGCTCTGACGAAGTGCTGATTTCCCTGATTGAGCATCAGGCCATTCCCAGCATGAAATACCGCTTTTTTGTAGGCTATTCGGGCTGGTCGCCGGGGCAGTTGGAAGGAGAACTGGCGAACAAGATGTGGGTTATCGGCGCCGCCACCCCCGAATTGGTTTTCGACACGCCCAGCAACAAAGTGTGGGAGACGGCGGTACGCAATCTCGGCAACGACTATCTGCACTGGCTTAAGACCCCACGAAATTTTGCTCATAATTAACAAAGACATCTGCATACCATATTAAAATATTTTGTATCTTTGCAGAATGTATTCAATATTTTAGACGCATGAAGAAATATATCAAACTTGCCCTTATCTGCATGGCGTTTTTCCTGTTGGGAACAAGTTGTGACCACAGCAAAAACCCCTACCATTCTCCCAAAAGCATCACTAAAGCCTTTGCGGAGAGCCTGTACTCTGGCAATTTCGAGGAAGCCAAGCAATACGTCACTCCCGAGTCCATCCCCATCATCAACTTCTACCAGCAGGCTTTCCCACCCGAAAATTTCAAAGGCTGTGACCATATTGGCATGGGGGAAATCACCGTTCGGGAAATCAGCGACTCCACCGCAATCTGCAAGTGCATTCTCACCCTTTGCAACGGCAAAAACAGCAACAGCAGCACTAAAGTGGTGAAAAGAGACGGCAAGTGGTACGTGACCCTACGCGAAAACGAGAGCGAGAAGAAGGAAAGAATACAAGAACAGATTAAGAAAGTTCAGAATTAACAGTTGACAATTGAAAATTGAAAACTGAAAACTGAAAACTCATAACCCACAGCTCATAGCTCATAGCTCACAGCCCACTCCCCCTCCTAACCTCCTAACCCTTAAACCCCAAACATTAAACACTAAACACTAACCGAATAAAAAAATGGCAAACTTTATTGAAGAGATGAAATGGCGCGGGATGATTCATGACATGATGCCCGGCACAGAAGAACAATTAGCGAAAGAAATGACCACCGCCTACGTCGGCATCGACCCGACAGCGGACTCACTGCATATCGGACATTTGGTGGGCGTGATGCTGCTGAAGCACTTCCAGGAATGCGGCCACAGACCCATCGTGTTGCTCGGTGGCGCCACCGGCATGATCGGCGACCCCTCCGGCAAATCACAGGAGCGTAACCTGCTGGATTCCGACACTTTGCGTCATAACCAGGCCTGCATCCGGAAGCAGTTGGAGAAATTCCTCGACTTTGAAAAAACTGGTGGCAATGCCGCAGTGCTCGTCAACAACTACGACTGGATGAGCCAGTTCTCCTTCCTCGACTTCATCCGTGACATCGGCAAGCACATCACCGTCAACTACATGATGGCCAAGGATTCTGTCAAGAAGCGCTTCAACGGCGAAGGCGACGGCATGTCCTTCACCGAATTCTCGTACCAGTTGGTACAAGGCTATGACTTCCTGTATCTGAACCAGCACTATAACTGCAAGTTACAGATGGGTGGCAGCGACCAGTGGGGCAACATCACCACCGGCACCGAGCTGATCCGCCGCAAGACCAACGGCGAGGCTTTCGCCCTCACCTGCCCGCTCATCACCAAGGCCGACGGCGGCAAATTCGGCAAGACAGAAAAAGGCAACATTTGGCTCGACCCCGAAAAGACTTCACCTTACACCTTCTACCAGTTCTGGATCAACTGCAGCGACGAGGACAGCAAGAAATATATCCGCATCTTCACCCTGTACAGCAAAGAAGAAATCGAAGCGATGGAGAAAGAGCACGAAGCCGCTCCGCATTTGCGCATCCTGCAAAAAGCTCTGGCAAAAGACCTTACCGTCCGTGTACACTCACAGGAAGACTATGACGCAGCCGTCAGTGCCTCCGAAATCCTCTTCGGCAAAGGCACCGCCGAAGGACTGGCCAACCTGTCCGAAAGTATGTTCCTCGCCGTGTTCGACGGTGTGCCACAGGTGGAAGTTCCCCGTGACCTTATTGCCAACGGCGTGAGTGTTGTCGATTTCTTGACCGACCATACCAACATCTTCCCCTCCAAAGGTGAAGCCCGCCGCATGCTGAAAGACAATGGTGTGAGTATCAACAAGAACAAGGTCAATGACAGTTGCACTGTCAACAATGACATGCTGCTGAACGGCAAGTACATTTTGGTGCAGAAAGGCAAAAAGAACTACTTCATTGTAAAAGTCAACTAATTCTATATCAAAATAATATAAAACATGAACTGGGCTGTCATCATCACCATTATCCTTATCGGCATTCTTGGCCTGGTGCTGGAGTTTCTGGTTGTACCCGGCGGCATTGTCGGTGTCATCAGCGGACTTATCATCGCCGGCGGTGTGGGTTTGGCCTACTACAAATACGGAGTGCTTGCAGGCAATATCACCCTGATAGTCACTGTGATAGGCATCCTTGTCGGCATCTTCTTCCTTTTGAGGTCACGAACATGGAAAAAACTCATGCTCAACACTAAGATTGAAAGCAAGGTAAACGAGGTGGATGAGGCTAAAATCAAGGTTGGCAGCGTAGGGACAACTGTATCGCGCCTGGCTCCCGGCGGAAAAGCCAGTTTTGATGGTGAGATCGCGGAAGTGTTTTCATCACAAGACTTTATTGACCAGAACCGCGAGATTATCGTCTTAAAAATAGAAGGCAGTAAAATTACCGTTAAACTTAAATAATAACATTATGGATCCATTAACCGTTATCATTATTGTCGCATGTGTCATCCTTTTGATTTTCTTCTTATGGATGGTACCTATCGGCTTGTGGTTCACCGCTTTAGTAAACGGTGTACACGTTTCATTAGTACAATTGATTCTGATGCGCTGGAGAAAAGTCCCCCCTGGAACTATCGTTAACGCACTGATTACCGGCACGAAAGCCGGCATCAAGCTGAACCGCGACCAGTTGGAGGCTCACTATCTGGCTGGCGGTCATATCAGTCCCGTCGTCAACGCCCTGATCTCCGCAGAGAAAGCCAATATTCCTTTGGATTTCAAGGCTGCCACCGCCATCGACCTGGCAGGCCGTAACATTCTGGAAGCTATCCAGACTTCTGTCAACCCCAAAGTCATCAACACACCTCCTGTAGCCGCTGTAGCCAAGAACGGCATCCAGCTGATTGCCAAGGCCAGAGTAACCGTGCGTACCAACATCAAACAGTTGGTGGGTGGTGCCGGTGAAGAGACCATCATCGCCCGTGTAGGTGAAGGTATTGTTACCGCCATCGGTTCCGCAGACAACCACAAACAGGTGCTCGAAAATCCGGATTCAATTTCCAAAGTTGTATTAACCAAGGGATTGGACTCCGGCACCGCCTTCGAAATTCTTTCTATTGATATCGCTGATATCGATGTTGGTAAGAACATCGGTGCTATCCTGCAGATGGACCAGGCCAATGCCGACAAGAACATTGCCCAGGCCAAGGCTGAGGAGCGCCGCGCCATGGCTGTGGCTTTGGAGCAGGAAATGAAAGCCAAGGCCCAGGATGCCCGCGCCAAGGTTATTTTAGCTGAGGCAGAAGTGCCCCTCGCCCTCGCCGACGCCTTCAGAAACGGCAACTTGGGGGTGATGGACTACTACCGTCTGCAAAACATCAAGGCTGATACCCAGATGCGCGAAAGCATCAGCAAACCCCAAACTTCCGCCGCCAACAACGGCAAAACCGACAAAAAATAAGCTGTAATGCTGAAAAAAATATCATTACTGTTCATTGCTCTTGTTCTGTTCCTTTTTTGCCAAGCTCAGAACAAGAGCTTTGATTATAAGTTAAAAGCTGTTGACGGCAACTGCACCTCCTACGACAATCCTCAATTACGGAAAGAACTGGACAAAGAGAAGAAAAAACTGGAGAAGAAAACCAGTGTCGTCATCGGCTATTGCCCGGAGGACATGGTCAGCGAAATGCCCCAGAGTCCGCTTTCCAACTTCCTAACTGACATTTTGGTGGATATTGCCAACGACTACTGCCAGAAGCACCATAAAGAAGCGGTAGATTTCTCCCTCCTGAATTTCGGAGGTATCCGCAGCTCTTTACGGGCGGGAAATGTCACGGTTGGCAACATTTTTGAGATCTCCCCCTTTGAGAACAACGTGGTCATCGCCAACATCAAAGGCAGCGAGCTGCTCAAGGTCTTTCGACGCTTCAAAGCGAAAAAATGCGAGCCCTACTCCCAGCAAGTCAGCATACAATATGTCGGCGACTATTTTCGCAAGGCGCTCATCCACGGGAAAGAGATTGACAATGACAAAATCTACCGCATGGTCACCTTGGACTTTATCCTCACCGGTGGCGACAATATCCTTGAAGGAGTTGAAATTCTGTCATCGGAAAGCACCAACATTACCGTACGCGACGCTTACATCAATCAAATCAAAAAGATGACCGCCGAAGGCAAAGTCATAACGGGAAAATATGACAAACGAATAAGCATTATTCCTCAAGACCGGTAACCATGAAAAAACATCTCATTTTCATCAACATACTGTTTTTGCTGGCTGTTTGTTCACTGGTAACGGCCCAAAATCCCATCGTCATCTTGCACACCAACGACACCCACAGCCAAATAGATCCTCTTCAGAACAATGATGGCACATTGGCAGGTGGAATCTACTGCCGCGCCGCCATCATCGACCAAGTGCGGAAAGAAAACAAAAATGTGTTGTTGGTAGATGCCGGCGACTATTTTCAAGGCACCCCTTATTTCAACTTTTTCAAAGGAGCCAGCGAAATCAAATTCATGAATCTGCTGGGCTACCAGGCAGCCGCTTTAGGCAACCACGAATTTGACAACGGCAGCAAGATGCTGGCCAAGCAGTTAGCCAAGGCCAAGTTCCCCATTGTCTGTGCCAACTATCTGTTTTTCAATAAAAAACTGAATAAGATTGTCAAAAATTATGTCGTCATCGAAATGGACGGCAAACGGATTGGCATCTTCGGACTGCTGACAGACATCAAAGCGCTGACCTCACCCCAGAATTACAAAGACCTGAAGTACCTCAACGCCATCGATGTGGCCGACTGCATGGTGAAAGAGCTCCGTGAGACGGAGAAATGTGACTATGTCATCTGCCTGTCGCATCTGGGATGGAATACTGGCTCTGAAGACAACCCCGATGACAAAATGCTGGCCGCACAGGTGAAGGGTATTGACGTAATTGTGGGTGGTCACTCCCATTCTGTCATCGAAAAACCCGACGTAGTCAATGGCACAATTATTTTGCAGACAGGGAAGAAAGGACTCAGGATTGGGCAGTTGACAATTGACAATTGATAATTGACAGTTGATAATTGACAGTTGAAAACTGAAAACTGAAAGTTGAAAGTTAAGAATTCAAAATCCATAATCCACAATCTCTAACCCTCCTAACCCTCCTAACCTTCCTCACCTTCTAACCTTCTAACCTTCTAACCTAAAAACAATTAGCACATTAAAACCATGAACCTACAAGCATATCACAACATCAAAGACAGTCTGCCGGAAGGCGTGCGACTGGTGGCAGTTTCGAAGACAAAACCCGAAGAGGACATCATGACCCTGTACAACGAGGGGCAACGCATTTTCGGGGAAAACAAAGCGCAAGAACTGAAAGGCAAATACGAGCACCTGCCCAAAGATATTGAATGGCATCTGATCGGGCATCTGCAGACCAACAAAATCAAATACATCGCGCCTTTTGTCAGCATGATTCACAGCATCGATAGCTACGAACTGCTAAAGGAGGTGAACAAGCACGCCATCAAACACGGCAGAGTGCTCAAGTGCCTGCTGCAATTCCACATTGCCCAAGAAGAGACCAAATTTGGCTTCCTGCTTGATGAATGTGAGGCGATGCTCAACGACCCGGACTTTCAGGAGTTAAAGAATGTGCAGATCTGTGGTGTGATGGGCATGGCCAGTCTCACCGACAACCAAGAGCAGATCCACCGAGAGTTCCACACCCTGCACGAATACTTCAACCTCCTGAAGGACAAATATTTCAGCAGCAATCCGGACTTCAAGGAACTATCCATGGGCATGAGCGAGGACTATCCGATCGCCATTGAGGAAGGCAGCACGCTGGTACGCGTAGGCAGTGCCATTTTCGGGGCGAGAAACTATGGAAAAGTGGAAAACTGAAAACTGAAAGTTGAAAGTTGAGAGTTGGGGGTTAAGAGTTAAGAGTTAAAACTTGTACAATTAAGCTTGATGCGACATTTTTCCTGATGTCATGCCGGAGGCATGAGACGCGCCAACAGGCGCAATTAACACCATACAAGCAGCACAGCTGCGCTGTGTGGTGACATCAGACATAGAGCGTGGTGACAATCGGACAGTACACATCGTGCATATCGGAGATATGCGACTTATCATCACTGCCCTGCACAGTCTGTCGCATCTCTCCGAGATACTTGTAGGGTGCGAGCACCTTCATCCACCACACTGCGCCTAACGGCTTGTATGGTGTTAATTGCACTGCGTGCGTGGCACCTCTTCGAGGTGAATGAAGTAGACAGCTTCTTTTCATTCTCGGACGCATTCGATACGTCCCTACACATAAGGCTATGATGCCGCGTGCGGAGGCAATGCCGACGTTGGGGCGTACGGGCTTGTGCGGCTGCACTTACCGTCGGCTTGATCTTTTGGTTACTTTTCGATCAAGCGAAAAGTAATGGAAAAGAAAGTCTGCTTGATTTTTGGGTTCCTTTTTGATCACAGGAAAAAATCACGGAAAAAGAAAGTCGGTGAAAATCTTTGCTAACTTACTAATTAACTAATTTGCTTATTAAAATTGGCACATTAGCACATTAAAAAATTGGCACATTAAAATATTTTGTATATTTGCATTTTTAAAACTATATACAACGATATAATGAGCAAACCTGACTATCTATTCGAAACCAGCTGGGAGATTTGCAACAAAGTTGGCGGTATCTATACCGTTCTCTCCACCAAAGCCTTCACAGCCGTTAACCATTTCCAAAACAACTATATCTGCATCGGTCCCGACCTGTCGAAAGAAGACGAGAAACGGCAGGAGTTTATCGAAGACCCTACCCTTTTCAAAAACTGGCGCCAGAACGCGCTAGCGGAAGGCCTCCGTATCCGTATCGGACGGTGGAATGTCAGCGGACACCCCGTGGTCATTCTGGTGGACTTCACCCCCTATTTTGAAAAGAAAAATGATATTCTGACCCAGTTTTGGCTCAGCCATAAACTCGATTCCATCTCCGGCCAGTGGGACTACATCGAGCCCGCCCTCTTCGGCTATGCCGCCGGCAGGGTAATCGAGAGTTTCTACCAGTTCTACTGCACCTCCATGGACAAAATCGTGGCGCAGTTCCACGAATGGATGACAGGTACCGGCATCTTGTACCTGAACCAGAAAGCACCGCAAGTGGCCACCGTGTTCACCACCCACGCCACCGTGTTGGGTCGCTGCATCGCTGGCAACGGACTGCCCCTGTATGGCAACATCAAGCAGTATCATCCTCAAGAAACCGCCCACCGTTTCGGCGTGCAATCCAAGTTCTCGCTGGAATACCTGTCCGCACAAACTGCTGACGCTTTTACAACCGTAAGTGACATCACCGATATCGAATGCGAGGCATTCCTGGGCAAGAAAGTCGATACCGTCACCATCAATGGCTTTGAAAACAATTTTGTGCCGCAAGGCGAAGACTACCAGCATTTGCGCACAGCAGCCCGCCAGAAACTTATCCAAGTGGCCTCTGCCCTTACCCAGCAAAGCATCAGCGACGATGCCCTGCTGATCATCAACAGCGGTCGCTACGAGTTCCACAACAAGGGTATCGACATGTTTATCAAGGGTTTGGCCAAGCTGAACCAAAACAAGGATCTGCAACGCGAGGTGGTGGCTTTCATCGCTGTGCCCGCAGGCACCAGCGGCAAACGCACCGACCTGATGCTGAAGATGAACCAGCCGGTCGGCGACAAGCCTGTCCTTGATGACTTCACCACACATCCCCTTTACGACAGCTACAATGACCCTGTTGTCAAAAATTTAATTGCTAATAATTTACACAACGCTCCGGACCAAAAGGTAAAGGTCATTTTCATCCCCGTTTACCTGAATGGTGAAGACGGCATCTTCGACCTGACTTATTACGAATTACTGCCAGGTATCGACCTGTCTGTATTCCCATCATACTATGAACCATGGGGTTACACTCCTCTGGAGAGTGTCGCTTTCGGCATTCCTACCATCACCACTACCAATGCCGGTTTTGGTCAGTGGGCAGCAGCCAACTTCCAAAACCAAAAGGCTGTGACCGTCATCACTCGTACCGACAACAACGACGAAGAAGTGGCGGAAGGCATTGCCCAGTCCATCTTATACCATACGGCTTGCAGTCCGGAAGAGACCGAGCAGAATCGCAACAAAGCCACGGAAATCTCACAACAGGCTTTATGGAAAAATCTGTATAACAATTACTTGGACTGCTACACCATTGCCTTGTCAAAGAGTTTCAACCGTTCAGACCTGTATCGGAACAAGACTTCAAGAGTAGGCTTGTTGGTAGAGAAGTTCCAAAAACCGGAACCCGTATGGCACCGCATTTCCGTCAAATCCAAACTGCCGGAACAGCTGATGAAGCTGGAGAAACTGTCCAAGAACCTCTGGTGGAGCTGGAACTACGAAGCCCGCGAACTGTTTGAGGAAGTGGCAGGCAAAGAGCGTTGGCAGCAATACGAGGAGAATCCCGTTTATCTGCTGCAGGAATTACCCGCCAGCTGCATCGACAAACTGATGGAAGACCAGCTATTTCTGGACAAACTGGACCGTGTATATGCCCAGTTTGAGCAATATATGAACGAACCTCGTACCCGCACAGAAGAGCAGGTGGCCTATTTCAGCATGGAGTTCGGCATCAGTAACGAGCTGAAGATCTTCTCCGGTGGTTTAGGCATGCTGGCCGGCGACTACCTCAAAGAGGCCAGCGACTGCAATGTCAACATGGTGGGCGTCGGTCTGCTGTACCGCTACGGCTATTTCACCCAGCAGATTTCCGCCATCGGCGACCAAATCAACCTCTATCCGCCGCAGAGTTTCTCCAAATTGCCCATCCATCCATACAAAGATGCCGAGGGCAAATGGATCACCATCAGTCTGGCATTGCCGGGTCGCAACCTGTACGCCCGCATCTGGCGTGTGGACGTGGGACGCATCCCCCTGTTCCTTCTGGACACAGACTTTAGCGACAATACCGAGGAAGACCGCAGAACCACCAATACCCTTTACGGCGGTGACATTGAAAACCGCCTCAGACAGGAAATTCTGCTGGGTATCGGAGGTATGAGGATGTTGGAAAAACTGGACATCCATCCTACTCTGTTCCATCTGAACGAAGGACACGCCGCCTTCCTGAATCTGGAAAGACTGCGCTGTCTCATGCAGGAAAAACAACTTCCCGTCGGCCAGGCCATTGAGCTGGTGCGAAGTTCATCCCTGTTCACCACCCATACCCCTGTGCCCGCCGGCCACGACTCCTTCAGCGAGGATCTGATGCGCCGCTATTTCTCCTTCTACACCGAGAAATGCAACATGGAGTGGGCCGCTTTCATGAGCATGGGCCGAAAAAACATCGACGATATTTACAGCAAATTCTCGATGAGCATCCTGGCCTGCAAGCTGTCTCAGGAAATCAACGGGGTAAGTGCCATCCACGGCCGTGTCAGCCGCGAGATGTTCAGTTTCCTTTATGAAGGTCATCTGCCGGAAGAGCTCCATATCGGACATGTCACCAATGGTGTGCATTATCCGTCATGGACGCACAAGAAATGGCAGCAGTTCCATCTGAAGGTCTTTGGCGAGAAATTCCTCCGCCATCAGTCCGACGACAGTTTCTGGAAAAAAATCTATGATGTGGAAGATGCCGACATCTGGGCCATCAAGGACTATTTGAGAGGCGAGCTGATTGATAATATCAAGTCACTGCTGGAGGTACAGATGCGCCGCCGCAACGAGTCTCCAGACCTCATTGTCAACACCTTGAAGGCTATTCGCAAGGACGCGCTGACCATCGGCTTCGCCCGCCGTTTCGCCACTTACAAACGTGCCCATCTGCTCTTCACCAACGAGGAAAAACTGAAACGCCTGCTCAACAACCCCGAACAGCCCGTGCAATTCGTGTTTGCCGGCAAGGCGCACCCGCACGACAAGGCTGGGCAGGACCTCATCAAACGCATTCTGGAATTCTCACGCAAGCCCGATTTCATCGGAAAAATCATCATATTGGAGAATTATGACATCATCCTGGCCAAGAAGCTGATTTCAGGCTGCGATGTATGGCTGAACACCCCGACCCGTCCCTTGGAGGCCTCGGGCACCAGCGGCGAGAAGGCCGTGATGAATGGTGTGCTCAACTTCAGCGTACTCGACGGCTGGTGGGCAGAAGGCTACCACGAAGGAGCCGGCTGGGCCATCAACGAGCAGATTACCTATACCGACAACCGCCTGCAGGACGAGTTGGACGCCACTACTATCTACGCCATGATTGAAGAGCAAATCGCTCCCTGCTTCTACAACCGTGATGAAAAGAACATCCCGCACGAATGGACCAAGATGATGAAGAACTGCTTCTACAAGACTTCTCCTCATTTCACCATGAAGCGCCAGCTGGACGACTATTATGAGAAGTTCTATCACAAGTTGGAGAAACAGCATAAATTATTATCAGAAAATAATTTAGAAAACACTTTCAATCTCGTACGCTGGAAAGAGAAAGTCCTCACCGCATGGGACAGTGTGGAAGTTGTCGAACTCACTCAATCAGAGCCTACAGAAATCACCTTCACCTTGGGAGAACAGATTACCACTACCGTACTGCTCAAATTAGGAGCCCTGCGTGTGGAGGATCTCAAAGTGGAATTGGTATGCACCAAGATGGACAATGGTAAGAGAGTATTCTACCGGAAAATCCCCTTCACCTTGGTGGACACCCAAAACAATATGGCTCGCTTCAGCTGTACCGTCCAGCCGAAATATGCCGGCATGACAGACTATTCCGTCCGTATCATCCCCGCCAACCCCTTGTTGCCGCATGACATGGACTTCAACTTGGTGAAATGGCTGTAATATTGTGGCTATAAATTAGTTGTAACGACCTATAATGTTAGCGATAACGATATGCCTATAATGTTATTAGACACGCTGAAAGACTATAAGGTTTATCTCTGTTCGAAATCACCCCGCCGGCAGGAGCTGCTTGCCGGCATGGGTATTGACTTTGAGTACCTGCCCACCAATGTCGAGGAGAAACACCCCGACACGGACAATCCCGTAGAGGTGGCGGAGTACCTGTCAAAGCTCAAGTTGTCGCCTATCCGTCTGGAGGAATATCCGAAGAATACCATCTTCATTGCCTGCGACACCATTGTGGTATTAGGTAATGAAATTCTGGAGAAGCCCAAAGACGAGGCCGAGGCAGTAAAGATGCTCCACGAATTGTCGGGTAAAAGTCATACCGTCATCAGCGGGCTGACAGTGAGCACTCCGGAGCGCAGCATTACCTCACACCGCAAAAGCGCAGTGAAGTTTGGCCAGCTCAGCGACGAGGAGATTGACTATTATGTGCGGCAGTACAAGCCTCTGGACAAGGCTGGGGCCTATGGTGTGCAGGAATGGATCGGCTACATCGGCATCGAAGCCCTTGAAGGCTCCTTCTACAACGTGATGGGCCTCCCCACCAAGTTGTTGTGGGAGATGCTGAAGGCCATCACGCTCTGAAATTAAAATATGTAGGGACGCATCGAATGCGTCCGAACGGTCTTCTCTAATTGCGAACGCAACGGACAGCGAAGCCGTTGTCTTGTATGCTGCCACCCCTAAGCACGCTAGCATCGAAGACACGACATCTCAATAACCCCAGACATGAGTCTGGGGGCCAGCGGTGACACCCTCATCCCTCTCTAAGTGTCGAAGACACGACATCCTAATAACCCCAGACAAGGCCGCAGGCCGCAGTCTGGGGTAGGCAGACGATCTCCCCTCTCCTCGTGGCACACGAGGCACTTGCACTGAAGTTGGGAAGAGCCTGCCGTAAGAGCAGCCCTTCTATATAAAAACGCCCTGCTCCGAAAATTCGTTGCAAGGCGTGAATAATGCTTCACTTTGAGATACGAATCAATTATTTTTGGACAAGGCGAACAGATAGCCCGTAACAACGGCTGTCGTAGAACATGAACTTATCGTCCGAATAGAAGCAGATGTACCATGCGAAGTTTTCGCTATATGGAGTGGATGACCTATAGTAGCCAACAGTGCCCACGTTGTCAAGATTCCCATCGCAATCGTTGCCGCCCGCAGCGGGTAGAATTATAGAATTCCCGTTGGGTCCAGTAACTTTATAGCTGCCATTACTTTGCCATGTCCAAGTACATTTATCTATCAATTCTTCACATTGTTCTTTGGTAGGCAACTGGCTTCCAAAAGCGCTAACCGCCTCATCGAATGTATAAAAACCTGAACCGTTACCCATCTCATTGGAAGATTTCCACTTTGTGCCGCTTGGCAACCCCAGGTCAACAAATTCAGCCTGAGCTCCGCCACCGCCACCAGTACCAGATTCACCGTTACCACCATTATTTGCGTTGTTTTCCTCTTTTTTGCAACCTGCAAGAGAGACCACAAAGAGTGCCAATAAACACACCACACTAAAAAAATGTAATTTTTTCATTTCTGCTTAATATTTTAATGTATTAATACTGTCAATTTCATCATCAGATGGTAGAGACGTTTCAGGAAACGTCTCTACATCACCAATATGACGGCAAAGATACGTATAAATTCCGAAACAAACGCAATAAAATCCACAAATACCACCATTGTAATCATGCCATGTGGCGCGAGAAGATGAAACACGATTTCACCGCATTTATATTTTCCGTATTTTTGCAAGCAAATAACCTTGTTGATTTGGAGACGTTTCAGGAACATATCAGGAGACGTTTCAGGAAACGTCTCTACAACATCTAACATTAGGCAAAATTTATGCCAGACCGCTACTATTCATATAAACAATTCTTACTGGAGCACTTCGGGGAAGCGGTGCTGAAGTTGCCCGTGGATGCGGGGTTCAGCTGTCCGAATCGTGACGGCACCGTGGGGACAGGAGGCTGCACCTACTGCCTCAACGAGGCCTTCTCTCCACGCTACTGTTCCTCAGGAAAAGACATTCTGCGACAAATCGACGAGGGCATCGAATTTCACCGTCAACGAGGCCGCGAAAGCAATATCTATTTGGCTTATTTCCAATCTTTCTCCAACACCCACGCCCCCCTCAACCAACTGCGAGAGCGCTATGAGGCAGCCCTATCGCATCCGAAGGTGAAAGGACTGGTGATCGGCACTCGCCCCGACTGCATTGACGAGGAAAAACTGGACTACCTGCAAGCCCTGAGCCAAAAGCATTTTATCAGTGTGGAATACGGCATCGAAAGCTGTTATGACCGCACCCTGCAATGCATCAACCGAGGCCATGATTTCGCCACCGCACAACGGGCAGTAGCGCAAACCACCGCAAGAGGTCTCCATACTGGCGGACATTTCATCATCGGTCTGCCCGGAGAAACGACAGCAGACTGGTTATCTAGCATTCAGACAATCAACCAGATGCCCCTCAACAGTCTCAAATTCCACCAGCTGCAAATCATCAAAGGCACCGCAATGGAAAAGGAATTCGAGGAACAGCCCGAAGATTTCCAGCATCTGGACATGGACACCTATATTGATCTGATGGTGGAAATAATAAAACGCCTGCGGCCAGACATTTGCATCGAGCGCTTTGCGGCGGAGGTGCCACCAAAATACCTGAGTAGCAATCCTTGGCAATTGCAACGCTACGACGTGATCCTGCAAAGAATACGCCAACGTCTGGAAAACCTGGACGTGTGGCAAGGGAAAGAATTTGCCCAATAAAACAATTAGAAATCAATCAATTGCAGCTTCTGACGTTCCGTTTCGGAAGTGGTCAGATTAAAGTGCCACCACTCGGACTGGATGGTATGCATGCCTGCTTCGGTCATGACTTTGCGTAGGAGCAAGCGATTTTCCAACTCCCTTTTGGTGATGCGGCCGTCCTGTAACAGCTGTTGTTCATTGGTAGTGTGGGCCTCCTCGCCAAAATAGTCATACTCTGAGCCCATGGGTAGCGGGTGACCAGCACAGTCCATCAGGGTAACATCCACTGCGGCTCCATAACTGTGCATTCCATGGCCTTTGTTCGGATTACTGATATACCTCGTCATGCTCGTCCCTTTCACCATATCCCACATCTCGTACTGCACACTCACAGGACGGGAAGCATCGTAAATCAGCAAATTCAGATCCGGACGGATTTTCTTCAACGCTTGTTGCGCTTTCAACACCTTTTCGGCCATTTCGGGAAGCATAAAAGCCTTGCTCAAGCCATGATACAACTGTTTGCCCAGAAAATTGTACGGAGTGGCATACACCAGATGCACGGCAATCGAGGAGTCCATCTCGGCGATATCCACCAGTCCCATGGCACGCAAACGGGCTTCGACAGGGCTGTCGGCGTTCACCGTCTCTATCGTATCGGCAGCCACCACTTCGGTTTCTTGTGAGGCAAGCGCCTCATCTTGTGACGGCTGCGAGGTTTGCGAACAAGCACATAGCAAGACTGAGGCCGAAAACAGCCAGACATTCAACAGTTTTTTCATCATGTCAGAATGAAATCAGATTTTCTGCAATTTGGAACCTTCCTTGGTATCCACAATGGTGTAACCCTTTGCCTTGATGGCATCGCGGGCGGCATCGGCTTGTGCCCAGTTCTTCTCGGCACGGTAACGGTTACGCTGATCCAGCAAGTCCAGAACCTCTGCGGGAATCTCCACTTCGGCGGGCTTTTCTGTTTCAACTTCCGTCAGACCGAACACCTTGTCGAACTCCATCAGCAAGGTATATTTTTCATCATTATTGATATTCTTGTCATGAATGAGGTTCCACATGGTAGCCAAGGCCTGCGGCGTGTTCAGGTTATAGAAAATGCCCTGTTTGAACTCATCGAGATACTTGGCGGATGCTTCGCTCAACTGGTTCAGTGGCAGCATCTTCGGGTTCTCCCCTTTCAGCTTGTCCATGAAAGCGCACCATTTGTTGTAGGCATTGTTGGCACCCATCAAGATTTCCTTGCTGTAAAGCAACTGTTTGCGATAATGCGCATTCAAACACAAATATCTGAAAGCCAATGGTTTGATACCATATTCACGCAAAGTGTCAATATTCACCACATTGCCCAACGACTTGCTCATCTTCTCGGCATTGCTCATGGTCAGGAACTCGCAGTGAATCCAATAATTGACGAAAGTATGACCCGTAGCGCATTCCGACTGGGCAATTTCGTTGGTATGGTGGATGGTCACATGGTCAATACCTCCTGTGTGGATATCGAACTTCTCACCCAAATACTTCATGGACATGGCGGAACATTCGATATGCCAGCCCGGAAAACCCACACCCCAGGGAGAATCCCATTCCATGTCGCGCTTCTCAGTCGGTTTGGAGAATTTCCACAAAGCGAAGTCGGTTTTGTTACGTTTCTCGGACATATCCACACGGATACCGGCTTGCAGACCCTCGATATCTAGATGGGCGAAATCGCCGTAATGCGGGAACTTGGCGGTATCAAAATAAATACCATCGGAAGTGCGGTAGGTGTAACCTTTTTCTTCCAATTTTTGCACCAAAGCAATCTGGTCGGCGATATGCTCGGTAGCCTTACATGCAATTGTCACCGGCAGCACATTCAGCGATTTGGTGTCCTTGAAAAACTGCTCCGTCCAGCGTTTGGAGATTTCCCAAGCGGTTTCGTGGCTTTCGCGAGCAGCTTTGGCCAGTTTGTCCTCGCCTTCGTCGGCATCGCTGGTCAGGTGGCCCACATCGGTGATGTTCATCACATGATTCACCTTGTAGCCGGCATACATCAGCACGCGCTTCAGCGTATCAGCGAAAACGTATGCGCGCATGTTGCCGATATGCGCTCTTCCATAGACAGTAGGACCGCAGGAATACATCCCTACTTCACCTTCTTTAATAGACTTAAACTCTTGTAATCTACGACCTTTGGTATTAAAAAGAATAACTCTTTCCAGATTTTCCATGATATTTATCTGATTAAAATATTAAAATGCAAAATTACGGATTTTTTTTGAAATAAAAGCAAGCGGAAAAAGCAGTGAAAACCTTCTGGCAACTACTTCAAATCCAGTTCATACCATTCGGTTTTCCGCTTGGCGTAACGCTCCTTGGCCTTGGCGATGGACTCTTCGTCGAACTTGATGCGCCCGATTTTGGTGGTCAGCGAGCTAATCTGCCCTGCCCTCTTGTTCAGGTAACCCGTCGGCTTGGCCGGATTCCAGCGCAGGGGTGCCGGATAGCAAGCGGTAATCAACGCCGACTCGCGCAAACTCAGCTTGGAGGCCGGCTTATGGAAATAATGCTGAGCGGCGGCCTCAGCCCCATAGATGCCATTACCCATCTCTATCACGTTCAGATACACCTCCATAATACGCTCCTTACTCCAGAAAGTCTCAATCCAGAAGGTAAAATACACCTCTCCCGCCTTGCGCACCCAGGAATGACCTGGCCAGAGGAAGACATTCTTGGCAGTCTGCTGCGAGATGGTACTGGCTCCGCGCTCACGCTTGCCCTTCTTCTTCTCATCGATGGCTTTCTGCACCGCACCCCAATCGAAGCCTCTGTGTGACAAGAAATTATTATCCTCTGATGCCACAGCACAATCTACCATGTGGTGCGAAATTTCCTCGATGTCACGCCATTCCTTCTCGATAGGCGCATCGTTCTTCACTTTCCGTATCAGCATCAGCGGCGTAACCGGCGGATTGATCCAACGATAAGCGAGAGGAAGCACTATACTGATGACAAACAGTATCAATAAGACCTTACCCAATCCCACAAAAAAACGTTTCATCGGGTTTTTGCTCTGTTTTGCTTTACTTTTCTTTTTAGGCATGATTTACTAAAAAAAGTTATAGTGTTAGTTTTTGCAGTTTTTGTTAAAATCCATTTTATTGTAACGAATGACTTTGAATTGATGCATTACCCCTGAGTATGGCAAGTGCATTCCCGCTGCCCAAGAGCCAGGCTCTTCGAGCAAGTGATATATCCTTTTTCTTGTCGCTACCGCTCTTTCAGGGTTTTCGTCATAGATAGCACAACATTCCGGATGTGGTATCTGCAAGTCCGCGGCATGAATCAAATCACCGATAATATACAACTCATCCACCTTATACACAGCATGTCCCGGGGTGTGTCCTGATGCGTCAATGGTCTGAATACAGCCCTCAACGGTACCACCAATCATAAAAGCATAAATACGGGAAGCGTAGGCCTTCCCTATTTGACGCATCGTTTCATTTTTATACGGACCCTCAATCTCCTTTTCAGGGAAATACACCCTTGCCTTAGGGAAAACAGCCGTGTCATGGGACAGCAGTCCTCCTATATGATCCTGATGGGCATGGGTAATGCATATCACATCAATATCAGCCGGAGAGACACCAATAGCTGCCAGATTGTCTAACAACGCACCCCCAGAATAGCTTCCCAGTCCCGTGTCAAAAAGGAAATACCTGTCATTCTTATGGATCAGGAAAACATTAATGGCGGATTCCACATCCCCATTGGGCATTAGTCTGTGAAGCAGGCTGCTGTCCACATCCGGGAACAGGTCCACCGACATACGAGACTTCACATCCCGAAGGGTCCACATTTCAAAATTTTGAAAATCAAAATGATAAACACAAGTACGGGTTTCCTTTTCGCGCAGCTGAGGCTCTGTTTCCATTTGACAGGACATCAGCAATAAAGCAAATGCACAAAAAAAATAAACAATCCGACTCATAAGAAATATTTTCTGCAAAAATACAATTTTTTCAGGATGAATCACACCAGAATTAGTAGTTGACGCAACAAATGTTCCACAAAGACGAAGCCAGTCATGTCTCTACTATTCCCGCACCTGTTTCACAAAATCGAAAGTCAACAGGCGGGTGGCGAAACCGAGGAGCAAGGCAAATGCGCCACTGATCAGCAAGGCCCACAATACATGTCCATTGAAATGCCGCGAGAAAAACCACACCGCTGGCACCAGCACTGCGGTAAAAATAACAGATGGCAAAATGGGCAAAGCCCTCACCGGCACTTTCAGCAGACGGAAAGCGATGGTCACCTGCAACACCGCCACCACCGACTGGGTGGAGAGACTGGCGACAGCCGCTCCCACCGCCTGCAAACGGGGAATCAGCAGCAGATTGACCGCCAAATTGACCACTATGCCTGCTATCGCTGTGATATTCAACAACTTCATATTTCCGTTAGCCGTCAGCATAGTGCCGAAAATATAGGTGAACGAAATCGGGATGATACACGCAATGAGGAAACGGAACACCGCTGCACTCTCCGCCACATGCTCACGATACAGCAGGTCTAAAACCGGCATCCGGAACAGCTCCAGCAGCACCACCGAAGTGACTGAAAAGAGGAACAGCAGGGAGAAGGAGGATTTCACGATAGGCGTGATGTTCTCCTTGTTTTTCAGCATTTTGGAGAACAGCGGCAACAGAATCACCGAGAACAGATAAGCAATCATCACCAACGCATCCAACAGGCGGAACGCCGAGGCATAGATACCCGCTTCGGAAGCACCGACACCCTCCGGCAACATACGCTCCAGCATCACCGAATCAATGCGATTGTAGAACGACATCAGCAGAAACAAAATAGCGAACGGCAGACTTTTTTTCAAAATCATCAGGAAGAAAGTCGGATTCCAGTTCAGGCGCGTCACCTTGCCCTTGGCGACCACAATCGCCAAAGCGGTCAGCGCCGCCACGGTGTAAGCCGCAGTCTGGCAATACACAAACCACTCAATGCGGAAAGGCTCGTCCATAATCCCGCCCCACAACAATATGCCACAGAGAAGCACCATCAGCAGGCGGTCGAGCACCGACAGGCAGCTGTCGGTCTTGAACATCAGCAAGGCAGAGATATTCGAGCGCAGATAAAGGATAAACGCATTCAGGAACTGGTTGATGGCCATCCAGAACAGCAACCACAACTGAAAACCCCGGTAGCCGATTATCAGCGCCACCACAAACACCACCGCCATATAGACGGCTCCCAGCAACAGTTTCAGCGTAATAATTCCAGACAAATGCTTGTGCAGCAGTTGCTGATGACGGGCAATATTCCTGTTGTTGAAATTGGTGATACCCATATCCAACAACATGTTGAACAAGAAAGTGAAATTGAAAACCGCAAAATAAAGGCCATAATCCTCTGCCCCCACACGATTCTGCACCCCCACATCAATACCCAAAATCCAGAACGGCTTGATGAGCAGATTCAGGAAAATCAGCAGTATAACATTGAAAATAAAGTCTTTCTGTTTCAACTAACAGCTGTTTTTTTGATACCTTTATTACCTATTTTTTATTATTCTTATTATACAAACCTGAAACCTTAGTCCTTCCCCAGGCTATCGGCTTGTAATCGGGATCATACCAGGTCTCGTCCACCTGATATTTATGTTTGGCCTTCACCCATTCATTATAAAATTCATCGATTTCATCCATGGTAAATGGCAGAATAGCAGCGACCTCATGACCGAAATTCTTCATACGTCTGATTCGGTATGGATATCCGAACTTTTCGAATTGCGGGACAATTTTATTACTTCCGAAGAAACCGATATTGGCAAAGGCAATCTGATTATAGTTCACCAAGCGATCTTCGGTACCATGATAGAACAGCGTTGGAGCGGGATTGCCATCAGCGTATTTCACTTTACCGTTGCGGGAGAGGATAGCGCCTGCGTATGATATAACCGCGGCATATCGGAAATTGGCAGGCAAGACTTTGGCGGTCTCATGCTGGTTATGCAGCCAGTAGTCCGCTTGTAAAACGGTGATAGCCCCCGCACTGCCGCCCGAAATCATGATTTCTTTGGTATTGATATGAAAACGGGAAGCGTTTTTACAAAGATAGTTCGTGGCCGAATACAAATCCTCCACGGCCAAGCGGATGGCATATTCAAGCGTATTAACCATGGACACCCCCATCTTGGTCACCCCTTTCAGGCCAAGGCGATAGTCAATAGCCACCACCACATAACCTCTTTCGGCAATTTTCTCGAAGGCCTTGACCATCATGGGTTCATCGCGACGGCCGCCAATAAAGCCTCCACCAAAAACATACACAAAGCATGGAAAACCCGTATCTGGCGGTGCGATTTTTGGCATATATACATCCAACAGCAAATGGTTGGTATCCTTCACCGCAAACTCCTCGGTATAATCCGCTTGAGCGAATACGGAGAGCGAAAATAGCATCACGCAGAAAAAAGCAACAAGTTTCTTCATTTTTCTTTTTGCATTATCTTTTAAAATGCAAAGTTACATAAATTTGTCGAATTACAAACAGGATAATAAATTTTTCGGTTTTGCCATATCTATTTATTTTGTATTTTTGCAACAATAAAACACCTGTAAATGTAACGAGGTAAAGATGGACAATGAAAAAGTCAGAATTAACCAGAAAGCTAATAGATGCCGGATGCAAATTCATTCGGAATGGCACTCGTCATGAAGTATGGTATAGTCCACTGACCAATCACGAGTTCACATTACCTCGACACCAGGCGAAGGAAGTAGCAACGGGAACATTAAGCAAAATCGAAAAACAATCCGGAGTAAAATTTTAACAACATGAAAAAAGAAAAAGTAATAGTAGAAGTAAGTAACGATGGTTTGTTTTCCGCGTACCTGGATAGCGATAACTATGAATTTGGGATTGCTGGATTCGGAGCTAATGAAAATGAAGCCATAGAAGACTTTTACGAAGCATACAATGACATTAAAGCAATTCGGGCAGAAAATGGGAAATCCACTCCTGAAATCGAATTTGAAATTGTATATGATAAAGAAAGCCTCCTAAAATATTACAGCAGTCTGATTGATGTTACTACCATGCACAAGCTCACTGGACTTCCCCAAAAACGACTTGTACAATATATGCAGAATGAGACCCGACCTACAGAACGAAGCTTGAAAAGGATTCAAAACGGATTGCAAAAATTCTCAGAATCCCTGCAAAGGATTTCTTTATTATAAAAGACTAATTTATCCTCTCTATCATTTTGTAGAACTCACTCTGGCGCATCCGATTTTTCACCCCCTCCTCATTATATTCTTGCGAATTAAATCCTTCTGGATAAACCACCTCTACGCCCATATATTCGATACAATAACGCTGATAACTTCTATAAGTAGAAGTGACTGTTTTCAAATATACATTGTCAATGGATTTATCCAATTCCTTGAGCAGATTCGTCTTACCTGCCAACAGCCATTCCAGTTTGGAAATAATTTCGGAATTGTTAGCCAATTCTGTATTGAAGATTTCAGGGAGGAGCTTCTCTATAGCCTTATATTTTTGTCCAAGTTTCAGATAAATATCGGCATAGCGCAAGGCTGTTTGAATATCGTTGGAAGCGTATGCATTGCCACAATCACTTATGAAAGGATAAACTGTGTCGGAAAGAGCCAAATAGTATAGTGCGGAGTCGTATTTATGCAACTCGTAATAGCATTCACTGATTTGTTCCGCGGCCCTATGTTTATAATTGGTGTATGGATCATCCATAATGCCGCCACCCAATGCTTCACGCTCATTTTGTCCACCATTCAGCAGTATCGTGTAGAAATCTATTGACTTCTTATATTTCTTCTGAAGGAAATAAATATAACCCACATTATGCACTGCTCTGGGATACAGTTTATTGCCAGGATGTTTTTTCACGATATACATATAACCTGCCAGAGCCTTATCCAATTGGCCTTCCTCAAAATAATCCCCAGCCTCATCAAAATAGTCGGAAGGCATTTTCTGCCCGAAGGCGAAAACACCAAACAGCATCAGCAATAGTATCAACTTAATTTTCATAATGATATAATAAATTGATAGATGGCATTCTTCTTCCTTCCGTAAAAAATCACCTGTTTTCCGTCAAAGAACCCGCTTTGGGAAAATATCTCGTCAACATCATATAAATCTTGGTAAACCTGATTATTAACCACAACCCTATAGGACTTATCACCAGTATATTGGACTGCAAAAAAGCCATGCTCATTAAAAACGCCCTCTTCTACAGCACCTACTGTATGGCCAGAGATACTACAACTCCATTTGTTGCGAATGGGGGACATTGCCTCCGAAAAAAGACCATCATACACAAAATAACCAGAATCACCATAATTAAGACAAAACAGCGAATGGCCATTTTCAAACCGACCGGTTATCTCATAAAAATTTGATGGGAACACATCTCTTCGGGATAGGACCTCAAATGGTTTTTCACTACTTATTGGATTGAATAGCAGGCAATTATCCTGATAGACATAGATTGAGTCATCCGTTTTGAAACAATGCAAGGAATTACCTTGCACATTGAGGTACAACGGCATAGCTCTTACCCCATATTTTGACAGCGGTTCTTTAACCATTTTACCATCAATCACTTTATACAAATAGTATTTTTTGAGCCCATAATAAGCGAAATGACCATTTGTATCCATGGTAGGACAAAAAATCTCATCAAAATCAAGCGGATACTCCACACCATTCACATCCAAATAATTACCATTACCTTTTTCGAAAGTAAACAAAGCATTTTTGCTGTCAACCAATATGATGTTTCTTATTGACTCTATGCCTTTTTTTATTCTTCCATTGACCACAATATAGTCTGGTCCACAATCATCGCCGCTGTAAAAGTATGCCCCGTTTTCCGTCAGTGCATATTGCCATGCAGTTCTCACATAATCGAATACAGTGTCTTTGGTATGGACAAAAAACATATAGTCATACTTCCCGACAGGCATTTCCGGTCTTAAACCTTTGGCATAAACATACTCCCCTTTGTCATTGATAGACAAAGCTTCATAACGAAAACTCGAACTGTCTATAGGCTGACCGTTGACATAGAGCACAAAACGGGAATCCTGCTCCAGATAATAAATCACATTACCATTATGGCTGAAATCGATCCATTTCTCATCGCTCAACTTGAACTGTTTAAAATCATCAAGCTGAGATGAATAAATCTTTTGCCCATCAATATAAAAGAATACGGTATCACCAAGTAACGATGTGACGGCAATATGCCGATGAGTGTTTCCCGAACGATAGCCCAGCACATCTCCAGCAATTGGACCATATATATCAGGACCATACCAATTTTTAACATAGAGAAAATCCGCATCCTTCTTAGAGCACAAACGCAAAAATTGAATTGCACCATTATTTCTGGATCCGCCTCCAGCATAGCACAGATTGCCAGGCAATTCCTTATTTGTAATGGCAGTTTCATCTTTCCCTTTTTTCAGAAAGAAAGAGAAATTCCCATCTTGGTCAAAAGAAAAGTCTGTCGCAATCTTCTTTAACTCAAATGTATCAAGCGTGTCAGACGTATCAGCCCATAGAACTCTCTCCGTAAGGCTTTGACCAAATGACACATTAAAGAAAGAGCTAACCCCTGATACAGTAGCAAAAAGCAACAAAAATTTCAATTTGCTCATCATAGTTTTTTTTTTAGCATTTTCGTATTAGAACTCATAACCAACTTTGAACAAAATGCCATTGCTGAAGTTTCCAACTTTGTACATATTGCCATCTCTTTCCGAAATGTATGACTGTCCTCGGTACATATCATCCACCATACGGCCTATATAGTTGGCGCTCAACACAAAAGCATGTCGGTTAAAGTTTTTCTTAGTAAGTGCTACCCTCACACCAACACCGGCATCAAAATAACAAACTAACTGAAAAAGGTCATAACCCACATCAACATTCCAGAAAGGCACACATCTTCGGGAATCCTGGCGCATGATATTGCCACGGGCGTTCAGAAGCAACCGAGGGGTTATTCCCAACAGCTTATAGGGAAATTCTGATACTAACTGATAATCATATAGGATGCCATTAAAGCCAGTGCCGATACCCAATTTCGCAAATTGGGAAAAACGGTATCCGTTTACAAAAGTAAAACCCACCATTCCCTCATACGTTTTTGGTTTATACCACACTGAGCCAGCATGTACTTCTATGGCACACCACCAACCTTTGTCTTTTTGATGCCATGGTGTGGCATCGGCAGACTTGTTCTTATCCTTTGCTATATTTTCCGGAGCGAAATAAGTGTCTTGTGCGTATGACAAAGACGCACAACAAAAAACACAAATCATGAGTATGAAAAGCCTCTTCATAAGCGTATTTTTTTTGCAAAAATACACATTTTTCCATAATAATAGCATATTGTTAATTAGCACATTAATCGTCTCCCCTCGAATGCGTAGCATGAGACTCCCCTGATGCGAAGCATCACTCCCCTTGAGCACGAAGTGCGAAACTCCCCTTATGTTAATTAGCGTATTAATCATATCTGATTTAGCCAGTGCACGGCGGACTTGACAGTAGGCACACCGTGAATGGTAAGCACCGCCTTTTGGTTATGCTCTTGAATCTGCACCTTGGGATGGTTTTTCTGCATAAAAGTCAAGACCCTGGTAAACAACTCCGATTCATAGAACGGTGAATTGATGGACGGGGCAAAATAAGCCATTAACTTGTTGTTCTTCAAAGAAATCTTCTCCAAATGCATTTCCGCACCCTTGCGGCGCAAAGGTATGGTACGCAACAATTCTTGTGCTTCCTCGGGCAGGGGACCGAACATGTCTGCCAGCTTTTGGCGGAAGGCTTCCACCTCCTCTTCCTTCTTCATGTTCTGCAATTCCTTGTACAAACTCATACGCTCGCTCACACTGCTGACATAATCGTTGGGCAACATGGCTCGCACATCGGTTTCCAGGAGACAGTCACGCAGCAACAATGCTGAGTTGTCGGCCATCTCCAACTCGATGGGATTGGTATCGTGCAGTTCCAGAATAGCCTCATTCAGAATCTTTTGGTACATTTCGAAGCCAATTTCGCTGATAAAGCCGCTCTGGTCGGCACCCAAAATGTCACCAGCCCCTCGGATATCCAAGTCACGCATGGCAATCTGCAAGCCACTACCAATGTCCGAGAAGTCTTCGATGGCCTGCAAACGCTTGCGAGCCTGCTCATTCAGTTCCTCGAACGAGCGAACCAGCATATAGCAGAACGCCTTTTTGTTGTTACGCCCCACCCTGCCCCTCAGCTGATGCAACACATTGAGGGCAAAATTCTGGGCATCGTTGATAATCATGGTGTTGGCATTGGTCACATCCAAGCCCGATTCTACAATGGTGGTCGATACCAGCACATCATAGTCGCCCGCCAGGAACTTCAGCATAATTTCCTCTAACTGAGTGCCATCCATCTGGCCATGACCCACGGCGATACGGGCATCGGGCACCAAACGTTGCACCAAGCCCGCCACTTCGTAGATATTCTGTATCTTGTTGTGCACAAAAAACACCTGTCCACCACGACTGATCTCGTAGGAAACGGCATCCCTAATCAACTCTTCATCAAAGAGATGCACCTCTGTCTGGATAGGATAACGGTTGGGTGGTGGTGTGGTGATGACCGAAATATCACGGGCACCCATCAGCGAGAACTGCAAGGTACGCGGGATGGGCGTGGCCGACATGGTCAGCGTGTCCACATCGTATTTAATCTCACGTAATTTCTCTTTGGCCGCTACCCCAAACTTCTGCTCCTCATCAATAATCAACAAACCCAAATCTTTGAATTCCACATCCTTACTTAACAATCGATGCGTACCGATAATGATATCTATACTCCCTTCTTTCAGTTTTTTCAGGGTCTCTTTGATTTGCTTGGCGGTCTTGAAGCGGTTGACATACTCGACCGTACACGGCATACCCGACAAACGTTCGGAGAAGGTGGTGTAATGCTGCAAAGCCAGCACTGTAGTCGGTACCAACACGGCCACTTGCTTGCTATCAGCCACCGCCTTAAATGCCGCACGAATGGCGATTTCCGTTTTGCCAAATCCCACATCGCCACAAATCAATCGGTCCATGGGATGCTGGCTCTCCATATCGTTTTTCACCTCGTTCAGCGACTTCACCTGGTCGGGAGTATCCTCATAAATGAACGAGGCCTCCAACTCATTCTGCAGGTAGCTGTCGGGCGAGAATGCGAAACCATCCTTTGCCTTTCGCTTGGCATACAGCTGAATCAGGTCGATGGCAAGCTCTTTCACCCGCTTTTTGGTACGTTCCTTCACCCTGTCCCAGGTGCCGGAGCCCAGACGATGCAACTTGGGGGCCATGCCATCCTTGCCCACATACTTGCTGATTTTGTGCAGCGAGTGGATGCTGATATAAAGCAGGTCGCCATCCTTGTACGACAGCTTGATAACTTCCTGCTCCTTGCCGTTCACCTCCATCTTCTGCAAGCCCTCGTATATACCGATACCATGGTCGATATGTACCACATAATCACCTGGTTGCAGGTCATAGATTTCCTTCAAGGTAAACTGCTCGCTCTTCTTGTAGCGGTCGCGAATCGAAAAACGATGGTATTTCTCAAAGAACTGATGATCTGTATAAACACAAAGTCCGGAATGAACATCCGTAAAGCCCTCATGCAGCACAAAATCGCATGGTGTATATAGCTGACCTATTGTATATTCCGTTTTCTTAGCCGCATTATACTTGTCCAGCAACTCATGCATGACCATCTCCACACGACCCAGCTGATTTTCATTCTCCGACAAGAAAAGTGTCTGATAACCACGCTCTAAGTTCGATATCCATTCATCCAAAAGCAGATCAAAATTCTTGCCAAAAGTATTTTGGGGTTTGATATCGAAATTAATATCCAAAACGATATTATCCAGCGTATTACCATTGATTTCCGCACATGTATGCCGATTTAGTTCTTGGCAAAGCGTATCCCCATCAATGTAAAAATCCGACGGGTTTAAGGATGTCGTTTTGCCGTCATCGGCCACAAATTCCTCTTCCATCTTATGGAAATTGGCGTTCAGCTGACTGCGGATGTCGCGGATATTCTTCAACCAGCAGACAGTATCCTTACCCAGAAACGCCATCATGGACACGCGCTCCTCCACGGTTTCCACAGAAGAAAGATAGGGCATAATGTGCAGTTTATCCGTCTCTTTGACAGACAATTGTGTATTGGTGTCAAACTGACGGATGGAATCGACATGCTCGCCTGCCAACTCAATACGGTAAGGAAATTCCTCGGAAAATGAAAAGACATCGAAGATACCGCCACGCCAAGCGAACTGACCGGGTTCAAAGACAAATTCCTCCTGTTTGTATCCATATTCAAACAGGAAGTCGAGGAAGGTCTCTACTGGCAAAATTTCGCCTTTTGTAACGGTAAACGAGTTACTTTGGATATATTTTTTTGATAAAATCTTCTCAGAAAGCGCTTCGGGATAGGAAACAATCACATATTGTCCCTCGTCCTGCGTCAACTTATTGATGATTTCCGAACGCAGCTTCACATTGGCATTGTCCACCTCCTCGTACTTGGACGCACGGCGGTAGGAAGCTGGCAAGTAGTGTATCTTCTTATCTTGCAATGCCTTATCCTGATCATGCAACAAAAATTCCAAATCATGATAGAAAAATGCGGCGGACTCACGTTCAGGGAAAACAAACAACTGATGCTGATGCAATTCTGTGAACAGAGGAGCCGTCAACAAGGCTAAAGAGGTTTCATTCAGTCCTTCCAACGCAATATTCTTCTTCTCGTCAGACGACTGCAAAAGCGTTGCGGCAATCTGTGCTTTCTGCTGGGGACAAAAGGCTTGGATCAGTTCGTCGGGAGTCATTCGGTCAGTTTTGGTTTAGTCAGTTCACCCGCGGTCACGTCAATGGGAAGATGTGAAACGGGATGTTCAAATATAAGTCTATGGGCTTGCAAACTAATGGAGCCATCCGGATTAGAGCGTTTTGCACCATATTTCAGATCACCCTTGATGCAGTGTCCCATGGCGGCCAACTGCACTCGGATCTGATGGTGGCGACCAGTCTGTAGTTCCACTTCCAGTAATGAGTATCTGTTATATTTTTCAATAATTTTATATGACAAGACCGCTTTGCGGGCGCCTTCGGCATGTTCATCCACGCAGAAACTCTTGTTCAGCTTCTCATTTTTCCGAAGGAAATTGGTCAATACCGCCTCTTCCTGTTCGGGGCAGCCTTCCACCAAAGCCCAATAAATCTTACGGATCAGGTGGTTTTTCACCAACTCGTTCATACGGGCAAGGGCCTTGGAAGTCTTGGCATAAATCACCGCCCCTCCTACGGGTCGGTCGATACGATGCACCAAACCACAAAACACATTGCCGGGCTTGTTGTAAGTTACTTTCAGGTAGTCGCGCACCGCCTCCAGCAAGGGCTCATCGCCGGTTTTGTCCCCCTGGACAATCTCACCAGGCAGTTTATCGACAATAATCAGATGATTGTCCTCGTAAAGAATCCGCTCGCTAATACTGCTCTTTCTCATTCGGGAAATCCACGGCTTTTACATCACTGATATAATGGGAGACAGCATTGATTATCTCTTCACTCAGAGAATGATAGCGGCGCAAGAAACGCGGAGAGAACTGTTGGGTGATGCCCATCATGTCGTGGAACACCAGCACCTGTCCCGAGGTGGCAGAGCCCGCGCCAATACCGATGGTCGGAACAGAAACGCTTTCGGTGACACGTTTGGCCAAGTCGGCAGGAATCTTTTCTAATACGATGGCAAAGCAGCCGTGTTCTTCCAGCACTTTGGCATCGGAAATCAACTTTTCGGCTTCCTTCTCCTCGGTGGCACGAACGGCATAGGTGCCGAACTTATTGATTGACTGAGGAGTAAGTCCAAGATGCCCCATCACAGGAATACCTGCGGTCAAGATACGGTCGATGGAGTCGGTAATTTCGACACCACCTTCCATTTTTACCGCATCAGCGCCCGATTCCTTCATGATACGGATAGCGGAATGCAGAGCTTCCTTGGAGTTGCCCTGATAGGTACCGAAAGGCATATCCACCACCACCAAAGCGCGCGTCACGGCACGAACCACAGAAGAGGCATGGTAAATCATATTGTCGAGGGTGATAGGCAAGGTTGTGGTATAGCCTGCCATCACGTTGGCAGCGGAATCGCCCACCAGAATCACATCGATTTTGGCCATATCCAACAGCTTCGCCGTGGAATAGTCGTAGGCGGTAAGCATGGCGATTTTCTCCCCCTCATTGCGCATACGCTGCAAAATATTGGTAGTCACCTTATTCACATCGCTATAAAGATACGCTGACATAACAATTTAAAATTAGTTAAATCAATATCGTGAACTGTAATGAATGCACTTAAAAAAACTTAAAACAGGCTAATGGAAAGACCCAGAGACATGGGGAAGATGGCCGGACCTTCGCCATTGTCGAACAACTTGTTGATATGCACACCATAGAAAACCGCAAACGCTTTCCAGCCGATGCGCGTATAGGCTTCCACGCTGATATTCTGGGTATTATAAATCTCACGACTTTTGTACCATCTGTCCATTGAACCGCCTTCGGGATCCGCTCCCTTGTAGTTCTGTGACACCTCGGCAATCAATCCCACACGCACGCCGACAGAGAACTTGAAGCCGCTTTTTTTGTGGCGATATCTGAATTCGATGGGCAGATTGCAATTCATATAGTTGATTCTGTTCAACTTGTATTTAATACCGTCATCCAGAACATAGTACTTCATCACCCATCCGTCGCTGATTTTCAGCAAAGAATTGGTAAACTGGGAGAAATAGGAGAAGCCGAGTCCCACGCCAAAAGAAACAGGGCTGTTGTTCGGCAACTTGAAATCCCACAGAGCGGACACAGAAAAACCCGGGTCAAATTTCATGTGCTTCACACCCTCGGGCATCCCCATCCAAAAAGAATGATAGATGTCAATATTCAGGCGGTCACGCACAATCTCGGGTTTATCTTCCCCCTTCGGATTGAACACCTTATCCGTCGTTTCCTTCAGTTTTTTGTTTTTTTTCTGAGCGACTGTATCCTGACTTTCCTGTGCAAACGCGGAGAAACACGTTGCCACTACCAAAAAGAGGACTATTAATTTCCTTTTCATATCAATACATTAGAATCTGCAAAAATACAAAATTTTTCAATTGGCAAATTAGTCAATTCGTAATTTAGCAAATTATCGGGATAATACCCATCCCCTATCCTCGCACCACTTTATCAACACTTTGAACCCCTTGTTGTTAATATTAACATTTGTTAACATTTATAATTCATTCTAAATAAAGTGATTAAATGATTTAACAAATCAAAATTACGATTATTCGAAGTAAAAGCCGTATTTTTGCAAACTTTTTTTGGAGAACTATAAAAACAAAAACATTAAAAACAGGACAAAAACAATAAAAACAATATTACTATGAAGAAAGTTTTACTATTACTAATCGCCTTCACCGCATACTGTACCCTGGGTTGGGCACAGTTAGGTGTGGGACAACAAATGCAAAACAACAATTTTGAAAGTTGGCGTACTGAATCGGGGTCCGGGAATAATGCACGTGTAGCTCCCAATGGCTGGAATTCTCTGAATAGTGGCACAGGAACTTATCAAAGTACAGCTGCTAAAAATTTTGTCTCACAATCTTCTGGTAATCCAGGGGGAACGGGATCATATTGTGTTCAATTACAATGTGTAGATATCAACTTATTAATCACAACCGTACATGCGAATGGAGGTCTCTCTAATGGTAGATTTAATGCAGGTTCTATGAGCGCAAGCGATCCTGAGAATTGTACATACACTAGCACAAACACTGATTACCAACAAGTTTTAACAGCATATCCAGATTCTGTCTATGTATGGACAAAAACCAGTATTTCCAATAGTAGTCACAATGCCAGAATCAATATTGTTCTTCACAACAATACAATTGCCACCAGCAGTAGACCCGAAGGAAACAACTCTTCAATTAGAGCTATTTATCAGGATCCAGCTCCTGGAAACAGCAATGGTGGAGTAGTAAAAACGACTGGGACAGTAAATGAACAAAAGGTTGTAGCAAAAGCAGAACTAAATTTCAGATCTCAAAACACATGGACACAGCAAAAAATCGCGTTCGACTATAACACGTACGCAAGCAATAACACAACACCCTCTTATATTTTAGCAACTTTTTCCACAAATGCATCGGCAGGTACGGGAACCGGCGGAGACAAATTATGGTTTGACGATGTTGTGCTCATTTACAACACACGTTTAGCCACATTAACAGTTAATGGCGACTTACTTGCAGGTTTTAATGCGGATGTAACCAGCTATAACTACCCTACACCTATTTGCGAGGGAGTTGTTCCGAACGTAGCCGGCACTTGTCAATCAGCACACGCTTCCACACAAATCATGCATAATCCCACTGTGGCAGAACCCTACACCACTATCAGAGTAAAGCACTGGGGTCAAGAAAACACCGTATACAAAGATTACACTATTTATTATACCATTGTTTCCGCTCCAGCTGCTCCTTCAATCACCTCTACTCCAGTATGCGCCCCTGCAGCACAGAATGTGACCATGAGCGCTTATTCAGAAGGTGCCACAAATTACCGCTGGTACACCACAGAAAGTGGGTCAAGTTATACTGAAGGAAGTTCCTTTACAGTATACAATCTTCTCGGAACAGCCACCTACTATGTCAGTGCCTTGAACAGCATAGGTTGCGAGAGTGGCAGAACTCCCGCCACCGCCATCGTAGCGGCCAATCCTAATGCTCCCATAGCTGGCAACACTACTCCTGTGTGCTCTGGTGGCACTGGCATTTTCACTGCCACACTGCCTGCTGGCGACAACCTTGTTTGCCGTTGGTATGCCACCAACAACTCTTCAGAAGTAATAGGCACGGGCACTTCCTTGGAAGTGAACAACCTCACCCAAACCACCACCCGCTACGCTGAAACATACAATAGCTCGACGGGCTGCTACAGCATCAACAGAACTGCCGTCACGGTCACTGTGAACAGCATACCCGCTGTACCTAACAACCTTGAGGGAGGCAGTCATTGCGGAACAGGCACTGTAAGCTTAAGCGCAAGCCCTGCCACTGGTACTATCTGCCAATGGTTTGCCGCTGAAACAGGTGGCAACGCTTTGGGCAGTGGTAACAGCTTCACCACCCCGTCCATTGCAAGCACCACCAACTATTATGTGGCTTCCTATAATGAAAGCACTGGATGTAGCAGTGCCCGTCAATTGGTCACCGCCACCATCAACGATATCCCCACAGCACCAACCGCTGGCAACACCGCCGCTGTTTGCCCCGGGGAAGATGGAATTTTCACCGCCACTTTGCCTTCAGGGAACAACCTGCAATGCAATTGGTACGAAACCAGTAATTCTTCAACGGTTATAGGCACTGCCACCTCACTGACTGTGAACAACCTGACACAAAACACCTCACGCTTTGTGAGTACAGTCAACACTGCCACAGGTTGTGAGAGCGACAGAACAGAGGTTACGGTGAACGTAAAAAGCGTTCCAGATGCTCCAACATTGGTGGACAACAGTCGTTGTGGCAGTGGCGATGTAACCCTGACCGTCAGCAACCCATTGACCAGCACCACCTATACTTGGTACGATGCCAATAACACACAAGTAGGCACTGGCAGCAGCTATACTGCCCAGAATCTGGCCAGCACCAGCACCTACTCTGTTACGGCCACCACCGATGGCTGTACCGGAGCTTCAGCCACTGTAACGGCAACCATCAATTCCGTACCCGCCTCTCCAGAGGCTCAGGATGTGGAACTGTGCGAGGCAGGTGCAACCATATTGAGTGTTAGCAATCCAGTTTCCGGATACAATTACAAATGGTATAATGCAGCCGCTGGCGGCGAGGCTTTACATACTGGCGAAAGCTTCAATGTAACCATCAGCAATAGCCCCAGCAACTATTATGTGGAGTCCATTTCAACAGAAGGTTGTACCAGTGCACAGCGCACCGAAGTGACAGCTACCATCAGCGGTAATCCTTCAGCACCCATTGTTCCCAACGTGTCACGTTGCGGGAGTGGCAACATCACCATCAATGTTTCGAATCCCAACAACGCATACACCTACAAGTGGTACAATGCAGCAGAAGGCGGCGTTGTCTTCCATACCGGTAACAGCTACGAAATCAATAATCTGCAACAAGATGTAACTTATTACGTTTCTGTTTCCATGGGCAACTGCGAAAGCAACCGTACGGCTGCCACAGCCCACATCAAAGCTATTCCGGACGCCCCCTCCTTGGCAGGAGACAGCCACTGCGGCACTGGCGATGTAACCCTTAACGTCCTTAACGTCCTTAATGACGTTACCTATACTTGGTACAATGTCAATGACGAGCAAGTAAACATTGGCACTGAATACACCATTCAGAATTTAGCCAGCACCACCAGCTACTACGTCACAGCCACCGCTGACGGTTGTACAGGAGCTTCTGCCTCTGTAACCGCCACCATTCACAGCATTCCGGCATTGCCCGCTGTAACAGCAGGTGCACGTTGTGGTGCAGGCGAGGTCAACTTGTCCGCCACTGCCGGAGAAAACGGCAACCAAGTTCGCTGGTATGCCGCTGCTGAAGGCGGTGAAGCCCTCAGCACAGAAAACAACTTCACCACCCCTTCTATCAACACTACGACCTCTTATTATGTGGCCTCCTATAACAGCAACACCCAGTGTTTCGGTGCACGTCAGGAAGTGGTAGCCACCATCAACAGCATTCCTGCCGTTCCTGTCGCTGAAGACGCCACCCTTTGCGGTCCCGGTGTGGCTACCCTGACTGCCGTTCCCGCAGAGAAATGCACTTGCCAGTGGTTTAACGCCAACAGTGCTGAAATTACCAATGGCGTTAGTGCCGATAGCAAAACACTGACTACTGGCAATCTGTCCGGCAATACCATTTTTTACGTTCGTTCTATCGACCCGATTACCAGCTGTAACAGTGCCAACACCACAGTTCAGGTTATCATAGCCTCTGTTCCAGGCTTCCCATCTACCGCTAACGTTGCCCGTTGCGGTGCAGGCGCCATCACCTTGACAGCAACTCCCAACACTGCCAACACCTGTCGCTGGTACAATGCCGAAAGCGAACTTGTTTACGAAGGCACTTCTTTCGAAATTGCCAATTTGGAAGAAACCACGACCTTTACTTGTAAATCCTACAATAGCGAAACAGGTTGCGAAAGCAGCAATTCTCGTTCTGTCATCGCCACCATCAATCCGATACCCGATGTACCGACAGTGAACGGCAACAACCCGATTTGCGGTAGTGGCGCTATCCAAATGACCGGTGTTCCTGGCACCAATGCTACTGTCTGCCGCTGGATCAACGGCAATGATACCACTACCAACAACAGCTTCAGCACAGGTAACATCAGCCAGAGCACAGATTATCTGGTACAATCATACAATGCCAACACCCGTTGCGCCAGCGATAACATTACCGTTTCCGTAGTGGTGAACAGTCTGCCCACTGCTCCTCAAACCGGCAACGACAGCCAGTGTTTAGGCACAGAAGTAACTTTGACAGCCACTGCCGCTGAGCACAGCATTGTCCGTTGGTACGCATCAGCACAAGACAACAATATACTATATGAAGGAAGCGAATTCCATCCTGCCAACTTAGTGGTTGGAGAAAACAACTTCTACGCTTCCGCATACGACACCCTGACCCAGTGCAGCAGCGCTGAAAGAACGATGGCCACCGCCACCATGATTGACGCTCCCTCCACCCCGGACGTTGCCGACACCGCCCACTGCGGTCCCGCGGCTTTCACCTTGAGCATCATCAACCCGCAAAACAACACCACCTACAAGTGGTACACCGTGGCCCAAGGCGGAGAAGCTGCTCATGTAGGCACTACATTCACTACGAATGAATTAAGCAGCACCACACATTATTATGTATCCGCTGCTGTGGCCAACTATGACTGCGAAAGCGGACGCAAGGAGGTGACTGTCACCATCAACAACATCCCTGCCAACCCGACCGTCAACGGAAATGAAGCCATCTGCGCCGGACAAACACTGACCGTAAGCGCCAGCTCTGATGCCGCCGCCACTAACTTTGTTTGGTCCGACGGACAGCTCAGCAGCGAAGGACCCAGCTTCACCACTCCTATCCTTTATACCAACACCAATTATACTGTGAAGGCTTACAATGCCGATACGCACTGCGAAAGCGAAGAAGTAAGCTTCACCGTCGTGGTGAACCAGAATCCTGAAGCTCCCGAAGCCAGCCCTGTCACCCTTTGCCAGAACGAAACAGCTGTTTTGAGCGCAGTGGCAGAAAGCGGCAACACTTGCTACTGGTATGCTTCCGAAGACGCTACCACCTCCATCAGCAGTGGCGATAGCTACAGTCCTTCTGATCTGAACGTGGGCAACACAAGCTTCTATGTAAGCCAACGTAACAATCAGACCTATTGCGAAGGTCCCAGAACTGCTGTGGTGGCCACCGTTTATCCCACCTACGCAGTAAATTACCCGGTAACCGCTTGCGACTCCTTCAGATGGAACAACGAGCTCTTCACCGAAAGCAACAACTATGAAAGAACATTGCAGACTATCCATGGATGCGACAGTGTGGTCACCCTGCAACTCACCATCAACCAAAGCAAAGTGACAAATATTGACACCACCGTTTGCGATGCCTTCGTATGGAATGGCCAAACCTACGAGAACAGCGGTTATTATCAGCAATCATTCACTACAATTCATCACTGCGACAGCACCGTGTATGTACACCTGACCGTCAAGAAGAGCACAACAGGTTCTGACCACATCTACCTCTGCAGCAATGAAATACCCTATAATTACAACAACTTGTTTACAGTTAACGGAGCCGGCACCTTCACCATTCATACTGACAATGCAGCTGGTTGCGACAGCACCATCACATTGACAGTGACCGTGAACACTCAACCCTCTCCCGCCATCAACCTGACTGACGCGGCCCGTTGCGGTGAAGGAAACGTAAGCCTTACCGCTCATGCCGGCCAGAACGGAAACACATGCCGTTGGTACGCTTCCGAAGACGCTACCGATGTCCTTGCCACCGGCACACAATATACCATTAGCAACTTGAGCACCACTACCACTTACTATGTATCTTCCTATAATGACTATAACGGACATCCTTGCGAAAGTGGTAGACAAGCCATTACCGCCACTATCAATACCATTCCTGACGTGCCCGCAGTAGCTGACCAAGTGAGATGCGGTGATGGCAGTGTGGAATTCACAGCCACTATTGATGAAAACGCCACTACTTGCCGCTGGTATCTGACACTGAACACCACCAATATCAGTGCCACAGCTCTGACCTATACTCCCAATGTCAGTGTCAACATTGGCAGCACCTCCTTCTTTGTGGAAAGCTACAACGAGAACACCGGATGTAAGAGCAGCAGAAAAGAAGTCAAGGCCGAGGCCTTCGCTATTCCTGCAGCACCTGTTTTGAGCGCCATGAGCAACTGCGGACCTCAGCAGTTCAGCATCAACGCCCCCGCCAGTGGCTACTACAAATGGTACGACAATGCGGAAAGCACCACCGTTTTGGACATCAACAACAATACCACACCGATGGTGAACAGTTCTCGTAGCTACTTCATCAGCCACGCCATGGATTACGCTGGCATTAGCTGCGAAAGCGGCAAGAGCGAATTGGCTTTGACCATCTATCCTGTTTATGAAGCCCAGACCCTGTACGACACACTTTGCCAAGGTCAAACTTACACTCAGCACGGTTTGAACGAGACCTTCAACCAGGCAGGTTCTTTCGACAGAGTCCTCAACACAGTTTCCTCCACTAACTGCGATAGTTTGGTCACTTTGAAACTCTATGTCAAAGAAATCAGAAGCTACACCTTTGACACCACCGTTTGCGACTCCTACAGTTGGAATAACGAAACCTTCACCGAAAGCGAGAACATCATCCGTCATTTTACCTCATCCATCGGCTGTGACAGCGTGGTTACAGTGAATCTGACGGTCAACAAATCGGTTCAAACCTCATTTGAAGCTACCGATTGTGACGAATACACCTGGAACAACACAACTTATAACGCCAGCGGTGACTACGTACAGCATTTCAACACAGTGAACGGCTGCGACAGCATGGTCACACTGCATCTGACCATCAACAACTCTGTAGAAACCCAGTTCTCAGATATCGCCTGTGACAGCTATCAATGGAATAATGAAACTTATACCACCAGCGGTGACTATGTTCAGCATTTCAACACCAGCAAAGGCTGCGACAGTACCGTTACTTTGCATCTGACCATCAATTACAGCAATGCCGCCACCTTGACGGATGTTGTATGCGCTGGCACAAGATACAATGCCAATGGCTTTGATACCACTTTCAATGTGTCAGGCAGCTACACTTTGGTCCGTCACGACCTCAATCAAGCCGGTTGTGACAGCACCACCACGTTGACATTGACCGTCAACCCGATCTACAACCGTGATGTCACCCTCACCATCTGTGAGACCGCCCTGCCTTATACCTGGAACGACATCACTTATCCGGGAGGCTCTGCCAGCGGTGATTACGAACACACTTTCAGCACGCACACCGCAGCTGGTTGCGACAGCATTGTGACCCTGCATCTGACCATTAGCCATCAATATATCACCCCGCTGACCGCAGACATTTGCGAAGGCGAGACCTATCCTTTCGATGGTCAAATTTTGAGCCAGAGCGGCATCTACTATGACACCCTGCAGGCCACCAACCTCTGCGACAGTATTATCAAATTGACGCTGACGGTTCATGAATTGCACACCACCAATCTGGAAGCCGACATCTGTTTAGGTGAAACCTATAATGAATATGGTTTCAACGAAACACCTGCAACTTCCGGCACTTTCAATTATCAGCAAATTGTAGAGACCTCTTTCGGCTGCGACAGCACCATCAATCTGACCTTGACAGTCAATCCCGTATATAGCGTTACTGAATATGACACTATTTGCGCCGACGAGCTTCCTTATGCTTGGCAGGCACAGCAAATCAACCAGGAAGGAACATATACAGCCAATCATCAAACCATTAATGGTTGCGACAGTATTATCACGCTGTATTTGACAGTCAATCCTACATATAACCTGACAGAAAACGAAGCCATCTGCCAAAATCAGTTGCCATACAGCTGGAGAGACACTGTCTTTGCAGAAGGAACCATCAGCGGCGAATATGTGTTCAACAGAAGTACCGTGAATGGCTGCGACAGCATCGTAACACTGACCTTGACAGTAAATCCCGTTTACGACCAGACCGAAAGTGAAACTATCTGCCAGAACGACTTGCCTTATACCTGGCGTGACACCGTATTCGAAGTGGGAACTGTAAGCGGTGACTACGTATTCAACAGAAGCACTGTATACGGCTGTGACAGTATTGTTACCCTGACCCTGACCGTCAACCCGTCATTCACACAAAGCGAAAGCGCCATTATTTGTCAGAACGAGCTGCCTTATATCTGGCGTGACACAGTCTTTGAAGAGGAAACTGTAAGCGGCGACTATGTATTCAACAGAAGCACTGTAAACGGTTGTGACAGTATCGTCACACTGACCTTGACCGTTAACCCATCTTACACACAGAATGAGAACGTCATCATTTGTCAGAATGAACTGCCATACACCTGGCGTGACACCGTATTCGAAGTGGGATCCGTTAGCGGCAACTACGTATTCAACAGAAGCTCTGTAAACGGTTGTGACAGCATTGTCACACTGACTCTGACCGTCAATCCGAGCAAACACACCGACCTTTACGCAGAAATCTGCGAAGGCGATGTATATGAATACAACAACAGACCTTACGATGTACAGAACGACTACAACTTCACATTCCAGACCATTTTGGGCTGCGACAGCACCGTGACGCTGCACCTGACCGTTAATCCTGTATATAATATTGATACGAATATCAATATTTGCCAAGGTTTGCTGCCTTATACCTTTGCCGACACTGTTTTCTACGGCAGCGGCCGCAAAGACATTCTCTTGCACACCCAACACGGTTGCGACAGCATCTATCATGTCAACCTGACCGTGACCCCGTTCATCACCTCTTCCCGTACTGTTGCCATTTGCGACAATGAACTCCCATACAGCTTAGAAGACTCAACCTTCTACCAGGCCGGTATTTATGAAGTAACCGTTAGCCACAATGATGGATGTAACGAAATCATCACCCTGACCTTGAATGTCAATCCGACCTACAACGACACCCTTGAAGCCACCGTGTGCGACAGATTTGTATGGAATAACGAGATTTATACAGAAAGTGGTATTTACACTCAATATTTCAGAACAATCAAAGATTGCGACAGCACCGTCACTTACAACTTGACCGTCAACTATTCGCAAGACACGCTTCTGACACCGGTTATCTGCGAAGGTGAAAGTTATACTGAAAACGGTTTCAACCGGAATCCTGAAAATGCAGGCATTGTGTATGACACCTTACATCTGCAATGTGTGGGCACGGGTTGCGACAGCACGGTTTATCTGGAACTGACCGTCAATCCTTCTTATAATCTGACTGAAACAGAAACTATTTGCCAGAATGAGTTGCCCTATACTTGGCGTGACACTGTATTTGCAGTGGGATCAAGCAGCGGTGATTATGTATTCAACAGAAGTACCGTGAACGGTTGCGACAGTATCGTCACCCTGACATTGACCGTAAATCCGGTTTACGAACAAACTGAGGACGAGGTGATTTGCGCTAATGAATTGCCTTTCACTTGGCGTGACACTGTTTTCGCAGAAGGAACCATCAGTGGCGAATATGTATTCAACAGAAGCACTGTAAACGGCTGCGATAGCATCGTGACCTTGACACTGACGGTGAATCCGATATACAATCAGACTGAAAACGAGGATATTTGCACTAATGAATTGCCATATACCTGGCGCGACACTGTTTTTGCTGAAGGAACTGTCAGTGGTGAGTATGTATTCAACAGAAGCACCATAAATGGATGCGATAGTACCGTTACCCTGAATTTAACAGTGAATCCGGTTTACAACCAGACTGAAAGCGAAGTGATTTGTGCTAATGAATTGCCTTTCACTTGGCGTGACACTGTTTTTGCCGAAGGAACTGTAAGCGGAGAATATGTATTCAACAGAAACACTGTGAATGGATGCGACAGCACTGTAACCCTGACATTGACTGTAAACCCAATTTTCAACCAGAGTGAAAGTGCAACCATCTGTCAAAACGAATTGCCCTACACCTGGCGTGATACCATTTTCGCAGAAGGTACTGTCAGCGGTGACTATGTGTTTAACAAGAGCACTGTGAACGGTTGCGACAGCATCGTTACCCTGACATTGACAGTGAATCCAAGCTACACTCAAAGCGAAAACGAGACCATTTGTCAGGTTGAGTTGCCTTACACTTGGCGCGACACCGTTTTCGCAGAAGGAACGGTTAGCGGTGACTATGTATTTAACAGAAGCACTGTAAACGGCTGCGACAGTACGGTAACATTGCATCTGACCGTCAACCCCAACAACGAATACTATGACAATCCTGTAACATTCTGCGAAGGCGGCTCTTACATTTGGAATGGCCAGACCATCACCGAGTCAGGTCTTTATACCGACACTGTGGACAATGATTATGGCTGCTACGATGTGTACAAAGTGGAAGTCACCGTGAATCCGGTATACTCCTTCACTGAATACGATACCGTTTGCGCCAACGAGTTGCCTATTGTATGGCAAGGAAGAACCATTGGCCAAGGCGGCACTCATACGGCCGACTATCACACTGCCACCGGATGCGACAGTATCTATACGCTGACACTGACTGTCAACCCGATATATCTCATTCCTGAAACCGCCACAGTTTGCGACAATGAGGAATATGTCTGGGAAGGCCACAATGTGGAAATCGGCATTCTGTCTGAAGGCACTTACACCATTTGGGACAGCCTGCAAACCATCAATGGTTGCGACAGCGTTTATCAACTTACCCTGATCGTCACCCCGACCTTCTATGCGGAGAACACAGGCATCACCTGCAACAACGAAGCCTACGTTTGGGAAGGCCACAACGTGGAGATCGGCATTCTGCCCACTGGCACCTACACCATCTGGGATAGCCTGAATACCACTACCTACGGCTGCGACAGTGTCTATAAACTCACGCTGACCGTCACCCCGACCTTCTATGCTGAAAGCACAGGTATCACCTGCGACAATGAAGCCTACGTTTGGGAAGGCCACAACGTGGAAATCGGCACCCTGCAAGCCGGCACTTACACCATCTGGGACAGCCTGACCACTGCCACCTACGGCTGTGACAGCGTCTACAAACTCACGCTCACCGTCACCCCCACATTCTATGAAGAAGAGGAAGCTACCGTATGCGACAACGAAGAATATGTATGGGAAGGCCACGATGTGGAAATCGGCATCCTGCAAGCTGGCACCTACACCATCTGGGACAGCCTGACCACTACCACCTATGAATGCGACAGCGTCTATAAACTCACGCTGACCGTCACCCCGACCTTCTACGCGGAGAACACCGGTGTCACCTGCGACAACGAAGCTTACGTTTGGGAAGGCCACAACGTGGAAATCGGCATCCTGCAAGCTGGCACCTACACCATCTGGGACAGCCTGACCACCACTACCTACGGCTGCGACAGTGTCTATAAACTCACGCTGACCGTTACCCCGACCTTCTATGCTGAAAGCACAGGTATCACCTGCGACAACGAAGCCTATGTTTGGGAAGGCCACAATGTGGATATCGGCATCCTGCAAGCTGGTACCTACACCATCTGGGATAGTCTGAACACGACCACCTACGGCTGCGACAGTGTTTACAAGCTCACGCTGACCGTCAACCCGACCCAGCACAGTGTGGAAACCGCTTCCGCTTGCAGCAACGAGGCCGTTTACAGCTGGCATCACCGCGACATCACCGCAACGGGTATTTATTACGACACCCTGTCCACCGCTTTGTCCTGCGACAGTGTGTGCGAGTTACACTTCACCCTGTTAGAGCCCACAGCCGCCATCTTTGCCGATACCACTTGCGCCAACGCATTGTATCAGGGATATGGCTTTGAAGTTACGCCTACCCTCTCTGGCGATACCACTTTGGTACGTGTAACAGAGAATATGGCAGGTTGCGACAGCACCATCACCGTCAATCTGTATGTGAAACCGCTGGCCACCTTCGCTTTCGACACCATCGTATGCGGAGCATTCCAATGGAACAACCAATGGTATATGGAAAGCGGCTCTTACCAGCAGAGCTTCACCGCCACCAATGGCTGTGACAGTATTGTGACCATGAACCTGACCATCGATACGCCTTCAACAGACACCATTGAGGTGGTGGCTTGCGAAAGCTACGAATGGGACGGCACCACCTATACCCAGTCCGGTGTGTTCACCAAAGTTTATCCTCAAACAGTAGGTTGCGACAGTATCGCAGTCATGATCCTGACCATCAACCATGTGACCGAAGTAACCTTGTACGACACCACTTGCCAAGCTCACAGATATCAGGAATATGGCTTTGACACCTTGCTTATACAAGTTGGCACCATTACCCTCCAGCGTATCGATGAGAACCAGGCCGGTTGCGACAGCATCATCAACCTTGTCCTCACCGTCCATAGAGGCTACATGTATGTGGATTCCGCCAGCACCTGCGACAATGACGATTTCGTATGGCATGGTATCCATTGCGACACCACAGGCATCTATTACAAAAACTACGAGACTGTGCATGGATGCGACAGTGTCTATATCCTCTTCCTGACCGTTTACCCGAGTTATGAAGTGGAGGTAACCGACACCGCCATCGCCGGAACACCTTATCACAACCACGGTCTGAACTTCACTCCGCAGAATCCGGGCATCCTGAACATCGACGTGCCCAGAACCACTGTTGACGGATGTGACAGTACTATTCACGTCACCCTCGTCGTGGTTGAAGGCACTGGCATTGACATGCATTACCTCGACAAACACATCACTCTCTTCCCGAACCCGACCGACAATGTCTTCACCGTAAGCTCAACCCTTGACATCATCCGCGAGCTGACGATTTATGACAACAACGGCAGAGCGGTATTGCAACAGAATATCTACGACTACAGCGGCCAAGTGAATGTGGAGAGCCTCACCCCAGGCATCTACTTCGTCCGCATGATGACCCCTGACAATATCGTCACGAAGAAGTTGATTGTGAGATAAAAAAACTATTCAATGACAACCATTGAGGGGATGGTCAAAACGCTTGGCCATCCCCTTATTTTTTTGCAAGTCATATATATCAAATATTTCACTATATTTGCAAGATTGAAAAAAATGGCAAAAAGAATATTCATCATATTGACAATCATTGCGTTAGCAATACCCGCAAGGGGTTTTTCGCAGGTAGTTTCTTCCAATTCCGCGGAAAATGGGCAGTCTGTGTCCTCCCAAACTGCTGACACAAGCGCTGTGTCGTCCAATAATGATAAGCAGAAAAAGACAAAAAAGAAAGGCGTCAAAAGCAACAAAGTTTCCTTCGAGACTTTCGACATAAACTACGCCAAAGCACTCAAGTATTACGAAAACGGACAGTATCTGTCGGCAGCACGACTGTTTGAAGAGCTTTATCCTCTGTCGCTGGGTACCCCTATTGCAGACACCTTGCTGTATCTTTTCGCCGACTGCTATTACAGAAACAAGGACTATGAACTGGCGGCCTTCCATTTCAAGGATTACGCCCGCCACTATCCCGGCACTGAAAAAGCGGAAGAAGCGCATTTCATGTGTGTCAAATCCGTGTTCGAAGTTTCGCCGATATACAGTCTGGACCAATCCTCCACCCTCTATGCCATTGACGAGATGGACCTGTTTATCAAGACTTATCCGTACAGCCCGCATGTGGAGGAATGCAACCAAATGCTGGACCTGCTGCGCGAGAAACTGGCGAAAAAGGATTTTGAGATTGCCAAGCTGTACTACAACACCGACAACTACCAGGCCGCACAAATTGCCGTGAAAAACTTCCTTAAGGAATATCCGAGCTCGAAATATGCCCACGAAGCCGTTTATATTCTGGTTAAAAACAACCATGAATATGCAAAGAAAAGTGTGGCCAGCAAGAAAAAAGAAAGATACCAGGCCTGTGTGGACGCGTTCAAAATCATGCAAGCGCAATATCCCAATTCCGGCTTTTACATGGATGCCAAGAAGTTGGCAGACGATGCCCTGAATCAGATCAATAAAATCAAAAATCAAAATAACAATCAATGAAATCAGCAGATTACAAAAAGTTAAAAGTTAATCCTTTTGCCATCACCCGCGACATCGTGAGAATGGACGACCAGACAGGCAACATCTACAAAACCGTTGTTGTCCTTTCGAAAAGAGCCAACCAGATTGCCTCCGACCTGAAAGAGGAATTCCACGAAAGATCACAGGAATTTGTCAGTGCTTCCGATAATCTGGAAGAATATCACGAGAACCTCGGACAGATTGAGTTGGCCAAATATTTCGAACAGCTGCCCAAGCCGACTCTGTTAGCCATCAACGAGTACGAGAACAAACAGATTTACTTCAACGACGTGGAAAGTCCGAGCAGAGCAAATGACTAATTCGAACAATAAACATATTGTCATTGGCATTACGGGAGGGATAGCTGCTTACAAGTCGCTATCCCTTATCCGCTTGTTTAAGCGCGCCGGTTACGAGGTGAAAGTCGCCGCCACACAGCATGCTTTGGAGTTTGTGACACCCCTCACTGTCGAGACCTTGTCGCAGAACAAACTCTACACGGATATGTTCGAGCGAGGCCACGAAATCGATGTGCAACACATCGCTCTGGCCGAGTGGGCCGACTGTGTCATTGTGGCACCCGCCACCGCCAATTGCATCGGCAAGTTGGCTTCCGGCATCGCCGACGACGCTTTGTTGACATTGCTGCTGGCCACAACAAAACCCGTCTTCATGGCCCCTGCCATGAACTGCAACATGTACGAGCATCCAGCCGTGCAAGCCAACCTGCAAACCCTGAAAGAACGGGGTATCCGGTTTATCGAGGCACAATCCGGCTTTCTGGCCTGCGGCACCGAAGGCAAAGGACGCATGGAAGAACCCGAGCGCATTTTCGAGACCGTGACCCGTTTTCTTGAAGGCAGCGACCTCCTCAAAGGCATGAAAGCCATGGTTTCCGCCGGACCTACCTACGAGCCCATCGACCCTGTGCGCTTCATCGGCAACCACTCCTCCGGACTGATGGGATTTGAGTTGGCAGAAGAACTGGCCCGCCAAGGAGCCGAAGTTACCCTCGTAAGCGGTCCCACCCACCTGACATGCAGCAACCCCGACATCCACCGAGTGGACGTGAAAAGCGCCCAGGACATGTACGAGCAGTGCATGCACTATGGTCCCGAGGCCGACATCATCATCATGGCCGCCGCCGTCGCCGACTACACTCCAAAGGAAGTTGCTCCCCAGAAAATCAAAAAACATGAGGAGGGACTACAGCTGGAATTGGTGAAAACCAAAGATATTCTGTCCACATTGGGACATCAAAGACATGAGGGTCAGCTGATTACAGGTTTCGCTTTGGAAACTGAAAACGAATTGGAGAATGCCAAAGGCAAACTGCAAAATAAAAACATAGATATTATCGTTTTAAACTCTATGAATAACCCCAAGGCCGGCTTCAACAAGCCTACCAACCAGGTGACAATGATAGACCGTGAAGGGCAAATGATTCAGGGAGAGGCCAAGAGCAAAACGGAAGTCGCCAAGGAGATTATTCAGTTTATTATCAGAAAATTAAACAAATAGAACATGAAACGTTTATTGGTTTTATTCCTTCTGACTCTGACCAGCGCAGGCCTGTTTGCCCAGGACTTCCAGTGCCAGGTGTCCATCAACTCCTCGAAAATCAGCGGTTCCAACCGCGAGCGTTACAATACGCTGCAGCAGGAGCTGTACAAGTTTATCAACGACAGAAAATGGTGCCAATACACCTTAAAAACCAATGAACGTATTGAATGCGGCTTGATGATCAACCTGACCGAGGTTTCCGGTGACGTGCTGAAAGGCACGATGACCGTTCAGCTGAGCCGCCCCGTGTATAAGACCAATTACAAGACCACCGTACTGAATTTTCAGGACAAGAAAATTCAGTTCACTTACGAAGAAGGGCAGCCACTGGAATATGACGGAAACTCCAACCTCAACCAATTCACCTCACTCATCGCTTTTTACCTGAATCTGTTCCTGGGACTTGATTTCGACACTTTCTCGATGAATGGAGGAGCTCCCTATTTCGACAAATGCCAAAACATTGTGAATCTCTGCCAGAATGTAGCTGAACCAGGCTGGCAATCATTTGAATCGGGACAAAATAACCGTTACTGGCTCATCGAGAATCTCACCAATGGCACCTACAGCAAAATCCACGAGTTCCTGTATCAGTACCACCGTCTGGGTTTGGACGCCATGGTGGACAATCCCGATGCAGGCAGAGCGGTCATCTTTGAGGCTATAAAAGCCCTGCAACAGGCATCCCGCCAGAAGTCAAATCTGGTGATTGTGCAGTACTTGGTTTCTGCCAAATCCGACGAAATCATCAATATCTTCAAAGAAGGCCTTGCCAATGAGAAGACCCAGGTGGTCAATATCATGAAGCAGTTAGACCCCGCCAACTCCTCAAAATACGACGCCATCACCGCCACCACCAAGTAAACAAACAGTATGCTACAAGCCCTGCAAATAGAGAATTATGCGATTATTCGCTCCCTCAAAATCACTTTTGACCAGGGCTTCACTGTCATTACTGGCGAAACCGGCGCGGGCAAATCCATTATCATCGGTGCTCTCTCCCTTATTTTAGGCAAACGTGCCGACACCTCGGTGTTGCACGACAAGAGCCGCAAATGCTTCATCGAAGGCACCTTTGACATCTCCCAACTGAAACTGCAGGATTTCTTCCTGCAACACGATCTGGATTACCAAGATATTACTTATATCCGCCGTGAAGTTACCGAAAACGGCAAATCTCGTGCCTTTGTCAACGACACACCCGTCAACTTGACTGTTCTGAAAGAACTGGCAGAAACGCTGGTGGACATCCATTCTCAGCACAACAATCTGCTGGTCAACAACAGCAATTTCAGAATCGACCTGCTGGACCAATACGCCCAAAACGCAACACTTTTAGCTCAATACAAAGAGCTTTATTCCTCATACAAAAGAACAGAGAAACGCTATCAGGAACTGCTGTCGCTACAGCAACAACAAGCGCAAGAGCAGAGCTACCTTAGCTATGTGGTTCAGGAACTCACTGATGCCCAACTCAATAGCGGAGAACAGGAAAGCATTGAGCAACAAATTGCCCTGCTTACCCATGCCGAAACCATCAAGTCGAAATTATACCAGAGTGTCAGGATGCTGGAAGAGGAAGAAGAGGACAATCTTCTGCACCGACTGCAAATCATACAGGACAACTGCCACAGTATCAGCGCATACGACAAAGACATAGCGGAACTGAGCCAGCGTATTGACAGCAGTTTGCTGGAACTGAAAGACATAGCCCGCGAACTAAGTCAGAAAGAAAACCGTATTGAAGTGAACCCACAGGAGTTGGAGCGACTGAACGAGCGTTTGGACCTACTACTGAATCTGCAGCACAAACACCATGTGGATAACAATGAGGAATTGATAGCGCTGCTGTCCTCTTCGGAAGAGAAGCTGCAGTCGATGAGCGCCAACGACGAGGAGCTGGAGCTATGCCATAGACAATGCGAGGAACTGATGGCCCAAACACTGAAAGCCGCCCAGAATCTGTCTGACAGCCGCAAAAAGAGCATTGGCCACTTCGAGAAAGAAATGAAAAGCAAGTTACAGCTGTTGGGGATGGAGCACGGAGATTTCAGAATTAACATCACACAGCAGGAGCAGGTTGGCAACAACGGCATCGACACGGTACAATTCCTGTTTTCCGCCAATCGCGGCAGTGAGTTGCAAGAAATAGAGAAGACCGCCTCGGGAGGTGAAATCTCAAGACTGATGCTGGCTCTCAAGAGCATCATCAGCGACAACAGTCTGCTGCCCACCGTCATCTTCGACGAGATTGACTCGGGCATTTCGGGTGAAGTGGCCGGCAAGGTTGCCAGCCTCATGCAGGAGCTATCGAACAAGCACCAGCTGATTGTCATCACCCACCTGCCCCAAATCGCCGCCAAAGGCAAACTACACTATTTTGTATATAAAAACACAACTGAAGATAAAACTTTCACGCAAATCAAGAGTCTTAATGAGGATGAGAGCATCCGTGAGATAGCCACCATGATCAGTGGGGAACATCTCAGCGAAGCTGCCCTTAAGACAGCGAAAGAATTGAAAAACAATTAATTACTATGAAAAAAATCCTAATCACCATACTTTGTTTGAGCTGTCTGTTCTGTTCTTTCGCCCAGGAAAGGACAAAATTCCATGACCGAAAAGACAGCAAATTCGTCTTCATGACCACCATTGGCGCCGCCGGAGGTGCGGGAAGCATCCAAATACCTAATCGAGAGATTAAGAACCGGCTTTTCGCCATCTCGGTCAACCAGTTGTTAGCCTATCAATTCAACCCCAATTTTTTTATGGGGGTGAACTTGGGCATTGATTTCTGGCAATACACCGCTTTTATTCCGTTGACTTTCAACCTCAGCGTCAATTTCACCAAAACCCGAATCAGTCCCCATTGGTACGCCAACATGGGTTATTCTTTCAAATGGTACATGAATCAGAAACCGGAACTCACCACCCGGGTGATACAGGGAGCCAAACCAGGTCCTGTGGTGGAAACAGGTCTAGGTATCAATATCAAAGTCAGCGAGAAAGTGTCACTGCTGATATTGGCCACCTACAAGATGCAGCACTCCAGTATCAAGTACAGCGTGATGAATCCCGACGAACCTGACAATTCCGAATATTTCACCAATAGCGAGAAAAATCACCACTACCACTTCGGAGGGGTGAAATTCGGCATTTTATATTAACACAAAAATTTTCAAAGTAAATAATCATCAAACAAAAAAATATGAAAAAAACTGTCATCCTAATGTGCATTCTGAGCCTTATGGCCTCTAATTTCGTCATGGCTCAGCGTTACAGCTATTACAATGTGATAGACAACAACTACAATGATCTCAAAATCTCATATACTGTTGATGTTCAGCTTCTGCAAACACAAAATATCAAGACCGATCAGGGTACGTTTTGCCGTATTTCCTACGAAGGAATGACCCCCATGCAGAATGAAGGGAAACCAGAACTCCCCGTTATCACCAACCTGCTGGAAATCCCTTTGTGCGAAGACATGGAAGTGACTGTGGTCAATAGCACCTACGAGGAATATGACCTTGCTGAGCTAGGTATCACCTACCCCATTATCCCGACACAGCCCAAACACCCCAAATCAGAAGACGGTCCTTTCCCCTTCGTGATGGACGAGGCCACATACGCCAGCAACAGTTTTTATGGCACAACGCTGGCACAATGTGAAAAAGTGGGTATGCTCCGTAACATCAACATGGGCAGCATAAGCATTTCTCCCTTTGAGTACAATCCCGTGACCGGTCAACTCAGAGTATGCACGCATCTTGACGTGGAAATCAGTTTCACCAATGCCAACATCCCCCAGACCATGGAAATGAAGACCCTGCACGGCAACGGACTGTTTGATGGGCAAAACTGCGGTGTTATCAACCCCATGAACACCTCTGGATTCAGAGACGAAATTGACAATGCACCCATAAAGTACCTGATTATAGCACATTCTATGTTCAGAGACAATCAGGAACTCACTGATTTCATCAATTGGAAAAAACGCATAGGTTATTTGGTGGAAATCGCCTATACCGACGACAGTAATGTGGGTACCACCACTACCAGCATCAAGAATTTCATCAAAGCGAAATACGACAATGCCACCGCGGAGAATCCCGCCCCCACCTTCCTTCTGATTGTGGGTGACAAAGAACAGATTCCCGCGTTCTCAGGCAATTCCGACCATATTACCGACCTGTATTATGCCACATGGACCTCCGGTGACAATATTCCAGACTGCTATTACGGACGCTTCTCCGCTCAGAATGTAAGCCAGTTGAGCCCACAGATTGAGAAGACGCTGATGTATGAGCAATACACCATGCCCGACCCCGCCTATTTGGATGATGCTGTTTTAGTTGCCGGTACTGATGCCAGTTGGTCTTCCACACATGCCAATGGCCAGATAAACTACACTGCGAACAACTACGTAAATACCGCCAACGGTTACACTAACGTTTACACCCACCTGTACAACTGCAGTTCCCAGGCAGCTGCCATCCGTAGCGAAATCGGCTCAGGAGTAGGTTTAGCCAATTATACCGCCCACTGCTCCTTCCAAGGCTGGGCTGACCCTGCTTTCCAGAACAGCCATGTCAGTTCCATGAATAACACCAACAAATATGGCATCATAATTGGAAACTGCTGCGAATCAGGAAGATTTGAACAGACCTGCTTTGGCGAGACCCTTCTTCGCACGGCGAAAAAAGGTGCCGTGATTTATATCGGCGCCTCCAACAGCACCTACTGGAATGAAGACTTTTACTGGGCAGTTGGTGTGCGCAGCAACGTCACTGCCAATCCCACCTACGACGCCTCAAAACTGGGATTCTATGACCGTATCTTCCATACCCACAACGAGGCTCACAGCCAATGGTACACTACTACAGGCGGCATCGTTATGGCAGGCAACCTGGCTGTTCAATCCTCCAGTTCTTCAAGTAAATTGTATTATTGGGAGATTTACCATGTATTTGGCGACCCTTCCATCAAACCATATTTGTCAGAGCCTTCTGTGATGAGTCCCAACATCCCCGCTGGAACTGTGATTGGCATAAGCAGCCTTCAAATCAACGCTGTACCTTACGCATACGTGGCGCTGACCCAAGGTAACGAACTGATAGCAGCCGCCTTTGCAGATGCTAGCGGAAGCGCCAATCTCTCTCTGCCATCCGACATGATTCCCGGCCAATACGAAATCGCGATCTCTGCCCAGAATTACGTCCAATTCTTCCAGACCATCACCTTCGCCTCTCCCAACACCTTTTACGCCCTCAGCAACATCAACCTGAGCAATTATGGCACTCTTGTCAACAATAATGTCAACAACTGGAATCTTAGGGTGGAGAACGTCAGTCAAGTCTCCGGCAACAATGTGTGGGTAAAAATCCAACCCAACACCAATAATATCTTTTTCACCACTGACTCGGTGTATATCGGCAACATGACAGGTGGCCAAACATTAAACCTGAACAACGCTTTCGTGTCAAGGACATGTACGGCGATAAGCAACGGCGAAGAAGTCTCTTTACATGTTACTGTTTACTCCGATAATGGCAACTTCGAGCGCAATTTCACTTTCCATGCCGAAGCACCTGAACTTCAAATCACCAACATCATCATCAATGCGGGTACAGCCAGTGTAGGGGAAATCAACCCCGGAGAGAGCGGCACGCTGACCTTTGTGGTGAAAAACGCGGGTATGAACGGCATCGACAACCTTGTTGGCACACTGACATCTCACCACACCGACATCACCGTCAACAACGGCACAGTTACCGTTGGCACCATTGCCCCCAACGGCACCACTGAGGTAAGTTTTAACATCAATATTGACGCGCAGGCTACTATTGGCAGCATGTATCCTATCCTGTTCACCATCAACAATGAGGAATATGAGCTGAATCAGCTCTACTCGCTGATGGTGGGCAAAGCTATGGAAGATTTTGAGAGCAACAGTTTCTCCTCCTTCAACTGGTCGAATGGCAACAAACCATGGGAAATAACGACCTCCAATGTATATGCTGGCAGTTACAGTGCCCGAAGCAAAACCAACCTCAGCAACGGCACTGGGTCCAATACCAGCAACTCCGACCTTACCATCACCCTCAATGTCACCGAAGCAAGTCCTATCTCTTATTTCCGCAAAGTTTCCTCTGAAGCAAATTATGACTTTTTCACCTTCGCCATTGACGGCGAAGTGATGGAAGAACTGAGTGGCGAGGTTGATTGGGCTCAATCAAGCTTTGACGTCACCCCCGGCACCCACACTTTCCGATTCAGATATGCGAAAGATCGAAGTGCTACTGGCGGTAGTGACTGCGCCTGGATTGACAACATCATTTTCCCCATCGCCGGAGAAACTTTAACCCCCACATCTCCGATTTTGGTCATTGACCATTACGATATTGAGGGTTCCCACGCCGGCAACATTGTGTTGGATGGCGACCAGCCAGCAATCAAGGTGGTGTTCAACAACGAAGGCAACACCGTAGCCAGCAACATCCAGGCTACCCTCAGCACCGACAACAGCAATATCAGCATCAACGGCAATAGCGGCAGCGATGTGGTCAGCTACAACTCCATGGCTATCGGCTCCTCCAAAACAGCCACCTACAACATCGGGTATTTGAACTCCATCAACGAAACCCAGACTATACCGTTCAACTTCACCCTTGCCTGTGGCACAACCTCTACCAGCTGTTCTATCATGCTTACCTACATCAAGGGCAACAATCCAGGCCCCCTCGGCATCGGATCGGCCGCTACTCAAAACGCCACACTTCTCGTTTACCCCAACCCCAGCAGCGACCAAGTCCACATCCAGTGCAGCTCTGTCATCAAAGAAATCGAACTCATCGATATGACCGGACGTTGTGTAAGACATGCATTCAATGTTAACCAGAACTCTCACAGTCTGAATATCAACAGTCTGTCGCCAGCCATCTATTTCATCAGAGTGATAGATGAGAACGACCGTCCGTTGATCAGCAAAATCATCAAAAAATAAGCATCATGGCAGATACCTCAGCTCAATTTGACGAAATCGCCCGGCAGTGTACCGACCTGTTCACCAAGAAAGCCATTGACTATGGCACTGCGTGGCACATACTCAGGCTCCCCTCTCTCACCGACCAGATCTACATCAAAGCGCAGCGTATCCGCAGCCTGCAAGAGACCGGTGTAAACAAAGTGGGCGAAGGCATCATTCCCGAATTTATCGGCATCGTCAACTATTCGGTGATGGCCCTCATCCAGCTGGAGGTGGGCGTGGCCGAGACCATGGACGAGATGCTGCCCGCGGAAGAAGCCATCCGCCTTTACAGTCTCTATTTAGGCAAAGCCAAAGAACTGATGATGAACAAGAACCACGACTACGGCGAGGCCTGGCGCAAAATGCGTATCAGCTCCCTCACCGACATCATCCTGATGAAACTGTTGAGAATCAAGCAGATTGAAGACAACCAAGGCAAAACCATCGTTTCAGAGGGCTTGGATGCCAACTATTACGATATGATTAACTACGCGATGTTCGCCCTGATACGCTTGGTGATTGAAGAAGAAAAGTAATAAAATAATAGAATAAATATGACCAAACAAAAAGAACCCATCTGGCTGAAAATAGTCCGTATAGCGCTGGCCTGCGTGTTTTTATACTCCGGCTTCACCAAAGCCATCGACCCCGTGGCCACCAGCATCACCTTCGACGACTACTTCACCTCTTTCGGCATGGGCTTCATGCACCCGCTGTCGATGTTTTTCGCTTTCTGCATGACCGCCGCCGAATTCACCCTTGGTTTTATGATGCTCTTCCGCATCAAAATGCGCTTCACCGCCACCTGCTACCTGCTCTTTATGGTCTTCTTCTTCTTCCTGACCTTATGGCTCGCCATTGCAGAGCATCTGGAAGTGAACTACGGCTATAATTTCGGTGTGGTGCGTGACTGCGGTTGCTTCGGCAAAGCCGTGAAACTCAGCAACAAAGAGACCTTCCTGAAGAATGTGGTCATCATGATTCCCACCCTGATTGTCTTCTTCAAGCGCAAAACCATCCCCGATATCCGCTTGACGGAACTGGGACAGTGGTGTTTCGCCGCCATCGGAGCCCTCATAGTTTTCGGCTTCCAAGCCTACTGTTTCCGCCACCTGCCCGTCATCGATTACAGCAACTGGAAAGTGGGCGAGAATGTGGCACAAAGCTTCATTGATACCCCAGCAGTGCAAAAAATCATGTTCGTTTATAAAAATCCTGTCGACGGAAGTCTCATGACCCTGTCGGAAGCCGAATTGATGACCATCGGCGATGAACAGCCCGACTTCTATGACACCTACGAGTATGTGGACCGCAAAGACAGCATTATCAGCGAGTTCAAACCCGCCAAGCACGAGGGCTTCAACATGCTGGATTCCACCGGCTCGGACATGGCCATGGAGTTCTTCTACAGCGAAGAGCCTGTCTATATTTTCTTTATGCACAACCTGAACGAGACCAAACTGAAAGGTATTCAGAACGAGGAATTCACCCGCATTGTGAACCACTGCCTCGAGAATGGCATCACCGTGGTGGGCCTCACCAACTCCGACCTGACAACTATCAAGAGATTCATCAAAGAGAACAACATTCCTTTCCCGATCTACGAGAACCATATCGACCCCGTGAAAGGTCCCTTCATGGTGCGTGACGCCATTAGCGCCAACCCCGGACTAATGATTATCCAAGGAGGCGTTGTGAAAGGGAAGTTCAATTGGAGAGACTTTGGGAAGGTGAAAACTGAAAGTTGATAGTTGATAGTTGATAGTTGACAGTTGACAATTGATAGTTTAGAGTTTAACATTTATAATTATGAAAAGAGTAAGTTCAATTCTGTTTATGATAGCCGCAGGTCTTATGTTTACCCATTGCACTAACAAGAATGCGCCCATCCAGTATCCCGAGGCCGCTATGGGCAGCGACACCGACGTGTATTTCGGTGTGAAAGTGGCCGACCCCTATCGTTGGCTGGAAAATGACACCGCCCCCGAAGTGGAGGAATGGGTAAAGCAGCAGAACGAAATCACGCAGACTTATCTGCAAAAGATTCCTTTCCGCGAAGCCCTCAACAAACGCCTGACCGACCTTTCCAACTACGAGAAAATAGGCACACCTTTCAAAAAACACGGCAAATACTATTTCTACCGCAACGACGGTCTGCAAAACCAAAGTGTTTTGTATGTCAAGGAGACCTTGGACGGCGAAGCCGAAGTGCTGTTAGACCCCAACACCCTGTCGGACGATGGCACCGTGGCCCTCAACGGCATCAGCTTCTCGAACGACGGCAAATACCTAGCCTACACCATCTCACGCAGCGGTAGCGACTGGGTGGAGATTTATGTGATGGATTTGGCTACCCGCCAGCTGACCCCCGACCACATTGAATGGGCCAAGTTCACCGATGCCGCTTGGCATGGCGACGGCTTCTATTACAGCTGCTACGACCGCCCTGAGGCCGGCAAGGAATATTCGAACAAAAACGAAAACCACAAGATTTTCTATCACAAGATGGGCACCACCCAGGAAGAAGATGTGCTGACCTATGAGAACCCGAAATATCCGCAGCGCTTCTATACCGCAAGCGTCAACGAGGATGAAACAGTGATGTTCATTTCCGAAGACGGATTCGGAGCAGGCAACAACTTGATGATGAAAGATTTGAGAAAACCCAATGCTCCGGTTGTGGCCCTCACCACCAACGCCGACTACATCTACTCTCCCATGGAAGTGATGGGTAACACCATTTATTTCTACACCAACTACCAGGCTCCGAAATATCGTCTGATGAAGGCCGACATCGACCACCCGAGCATTGACAACTGGACCGAGGTGATTCCGGAAGGCGAGAATGTGATGAGCTCCGCAGCGATTATTGACGGCAAGCTGGTGCTGACATACAACCAGGACTGCTCGCAGCATGCCTACGTCTATACGCTGGACGGCAAACAAATGCACGAGGTGGAACTGCCCACCCTGGGAACCGTCTGGTTCAGCGGCGACAAAGACGAGAAAGAAGTATTCTACGGCTTCTCCTCTTTCACCTTCCCGTCCTGCATTTATAAATATGATATTGACAATAACAAGTCAGAGCTGTATATGGCTCCGAAGGTGGACTTCAAGAGCGATGACTACTTGACCGAGCAGATTTTCTTCACCAGCAAAGACGGCAGCAAAATCCCCATGTTCATCACCTACAAACGAGGTTTGAACCTGAGAGGTAACAACCCCGTGCTGATTTACGGCTACGGTGGTTTCAACATCAGCCTGAACCCCTCGTTCTCCACCATGCGCATCCCGTTCCTGGAGAATGGCGGCATTTACGCACAGGTGAACTTGCGCGGTGGCGGCGAATATGGTGAGGACTGGCATCAGGCAGGTACCAAGATGAACAAACAGAATGTGTTTGACGACTTCATTGCTGCTGCCGAATACCTCATCAACGAGAATTACACCAATCCGCAAAAAGTGGCCATCATGGGCGGCTCTAACGGCGGTTTGCTGGTGGGTGCCTGTGTCAACCAGCGTCCCGACCTGTTCCGCGTGGCCATTCCGCAAGTGGGTGTGATGGACATGCTGCGCTATCACCTCTTCACCATCGGCTGGAACTGGGCTCCCGACTACGGCACCAGTGCCGACAGCAAAGAGATGTTCGAGTACCTGTACAAATACTCACCGCTGCACAACATCAAAAATGACGGCACCCCCTACCCTGCCATCATGGTGACTACCGCCGACCATGACGACCGTGTGGTGCCCGCCCATTCGTTCAAATACACCGCCGCATTGCAAGCATCCAACACGGGCAATGCCCCGAAGCTCATCCGCATCGAGACCAAGGCCGGCCATGGTGGCGGCATGCCCCTCAGCAAGGTGATTGACGAATACACCGACATCTACGCCTTTATCATGTACAACCTCGGCATGAAGCCCAAATTCTAATCTTTCATGACCGAAGTCCTGCTGCATTCCTGTTGTGCCCCGTGCTCATCCGCTATTCTGGAATGGATGTTGAATAATGACTACTCTCCTGTGGTCTATTATTACAATCCCAATATTTTTCCTTCGGAAGAATATGAAATCCGAAAAAAAGAATGCAGCCGCTACACCCGGCAATTGGGAGTACGCATGATCGACGGCGATTATAATCATCAGCAATGGTGCGTGGAAATGAAAGGTTTGGAAGACCAGCCCGAACGTGGCCAGCGCTGCCTGCAATGCTTCAAAACGAGACTTTTGGAGAGCGCAAAAATAGCCAAAAAACTGAATATCAACTTATTCACCACCACTTTAGCGTCCTCAAGATGGAAAGACCTAAAACAAATCAATGAAGCCGGTTTTTGGGCTGCCAAGCAGGTGGAAGGCACCCAATTCTGGGACAAGAACTGGCGCAAGGACGGCTTGCAGGAACGCAGAAACCAGCTGCTGAAAGAGAACAATTTCTACAACCAGCAATATTGCGGCTGTGAATTCAGCATGAAGTGATTTTTATGGATGTGGAGACGGCGCATGCACCGTCTCCACATTCAATTGCATATCATTTATTCTTATTTACCGGTTCTTCACCACCTTCCTTACCGCCAGCACATTGCCCTCCGCCACGGCTTTGATGAAATAGACACCTTGGGCATAATAAAAACGGCAGATTCTTTAGAGTCTGCCGTTTGTTTTTACCTGTACTTGTTGGATTTTATCACTTGGACTTCACCAACTTTTTATAGACCAAATCATTACCTCTCTTTATGACAATCATGTACAATCCATTGGGGATATTGCATAAATCTATCGTAATCATATTTTCCCCATTCAAAGTTTGGTGGTATATTTCTTTACCGACAGATGAATAAATTGTAATAGACCTAATATCAACCCCTTCTATATTTACAGATTCTTTTGCTGGGTTTGGATATATTATCAACATATCCTTATCATACATGTCTATACCTACTTCTTCTTGGAAGTGAGCAACATAATGGACATCGCTTACTGCTACAAACGTGTAATCTTGGTTGTCAGACAATAGCATATCACTATAAGTCCAATTGGCAAAGGCATATCCATCAAATGGAATTGCATGTAATGTGACCACATCATTGGGGTGATATAATCCTGTTCCAAACACTTGGCCAGAGTTTTCTGGCGAAACTTCTGCCGTAACAGATATCATTTCGTCACAAGTGAAATTGGCTGTCAACTGAACATTGCTGTTTACCACAAACGAATAAATTGAATCCGTAGAGACTACTTGTCCATTTAATTCCCATGACACAAAACTGCATTCATCAACAGGTGTTGCTATTAAAGTTGCTATTTCACCAGGCTCATAAAAACCAGTTCCATAGACAGTTCCAGCACCTTCTGGCACCACATCGGCAGATACGTTATATACAGTGCTGTCCACCTGAACAATATAGATCATTTTCGACATGATGTCGGTTTCTGGCGCAAAGATTTCAAGAGAATCTATACGGTATGCTCCACTTTCATTCGCATCAAAAATAAAAGAGAATACACCATCGTCTATTCCTTCTGCTACACTATTCAGGTGTACCCAAGTACTTAAAGAATCCGACACATACCAATCCATTTCAAGATCGCCAGAACCAATATTAGCCACATGGACGGTTTGGATGCCACCTCCATAGTATACCTCAATAGTATCGGGGACGCTAAGAATAGGAACACGTCGTTCATAATTAGCTCTATAGAATTGGTCAGTGGACCTGCTCACTATTAGATTCAAACTATCTGATACCACAGTTCCAGCTCTATTGGTCCAATTTACAAAGTGCCATGTTCCATATTTCTCAATTGCTGAGAAAATCACAGTCTGATTGCTGACATTGTATGATCTGTTCAGATTACCATTACCATTGCTCCTGCCATTACGGTCCACTTCGGAACATGCAATATAGGGTAACAAGCCTTCATTGGTAGTAATGTCAATATTGCGAATATTTGTCGGTCTATGAGTAAAGTCATATTGCAGCCTCAGTACCAAAGAGTCTATCACTATGTCTGCGCCACCCGAAGAGTGTACTTTTTTTGACAGTGTAATGTCACCCCATGCGGATGGTCTGGAAAATAGCATCATATTAGTGCTGCTATTGAGAATGGAATACAGCAAGGATGTACTTGCGAAAGAAGGTTGAATATTAGTTGTAATATTTGAAACAGCATCATAACGAAGTCCCCATGTGTGTGGATTTGTTGTTGTTCTTGACATGTGGTCGAACCAGTAGATTTGTCCATCTTTACGGAATCTTGAAATTCCCTGGTGGGTCATGTTTAGATCCATGTAACCTGAATAACCAACATTTCCATTCACATGGGTTTCAATATGATGAATACTCAAATCTACAATCCTGACATTTTCCTCGTCTGGAGAGAAGATTCCCATTTCATAAAAATTTAAGGTAAAATTCTCATCTGCGTTCAGATTATCTAATTGTTCTCGGGGAATAACAATAGTGATGGGAGCGGATTGTTCAGGCATGTTGGTGGAATACTCGTCTATTATTTCTTCAGCCATTTCGGAAACGACCTCTCTGAAAACGGACTTAAGCGATGTGTATGCGTTGGGGTCAACCACAGAATCCAAAACCATTCCCAAAGTTTCGAAACGCTCAAACATACTAACCAAATTGAACTCTCCTTGATATGGTTTAAGTAATCGGTATTCGTATGCTTTTCGTAAATAATAATGATATTTAAGGAGTCTGCTTTTTGCCTGTTGTTGCATCTTTTCCAAATACTGCATCGCATTAAGGTCCCTCTTGCTGTTGCCTACAAAGACATCGCGACGAAAAGCGTCTAATGCGATAATGTCGTTGCTGATTTCAGTCATGGAAGATGCTACATTTATAATGTTTTCGTTGATCTTTAAGAGCAATTCGTTTTTTTTCTGGTTTAATACATTAAAACTTTCTTTTAAAGATTGCCATTCTGCTGATTCAGCTGCTAACTTATTGAATTCAGCTTCCACCTGATCTTTAGGTGCGGAACTCGTAGATAATAATTTGCCGACATTGGTAATGTTATTAATTAAGGGTTTTACTGTGCTATAAGCCGAGTTAAAAGCACTGCCTAATTCACTCAAGTTAAGACCAAGAGCAGCCGTATTTATATCTGAAAGTGCGGAATTTATGTTGCTAAAGAAATTTGTTCCGAGTGTATCTGAACTCAAGTCGTTTACGATATCAGAATAATTAATGTTGTCTCCTGTTAGAAAATTAAGCACTGTGGGTGTAAATTTAGATGATAATACAGTGTTAATACCAGCACTAATAGAAATACCAACAGGGCCAAAAACAGGCATGATATTAGCAATTGCTTTGCATACTCCAACAGCCTTTAAAATTCGGTTTCTTTTTTTTACATTATGCCGTGCTTTTGCCATTAATTTATCTCTTAATATTTCGATTCTTAGTTTTACAGAATCCACCATTTCATCGATTTCTATTGCTTGATTTTGCATTATAGGAATCTCTGATATTAAATTATTAATCAAGATCTGGATGTCCTGTATTTCTTGTTCTGTATAATGGGCAGATAATTGTGCAACAGCAGCTTTTTCCTGTAAAGTATGGTCAATTCTGTTTAACCAATAATACATATATAAAGTAGGGATAGCACGGTCTATTTCATTGTCATAGTTGGCGAGCATGACTTCAAATGATAATAGTGGTACCCATCCAGAAGAATTTCCAAAATAATCTAACCCTTGATTAATTTTATACAACATGCTGTTTATTTCCACTAAATCTTTCTGAAATTCAATGGTGTTCTCTGTATAACATGTGTCGCAATCATATGCGTTTATACATTCCTCAATTTCAGCATTATAATTTTTACAAGTTTGTAATACATAGTCTGTGTAATTATTTATAAAAGCGTCATTTACATGTCGTAAGACAGCTGAAAGATAATACGGGTGTAAATAAGCGTATGGTTCATTTAGCAATTCAAAATGTCCCTCCTGTCCCATTAAACCGGCACCTATTATAGCACCATTTTCAAGGGAACCATCAGTGGCGATATCATATTTAAGGCCACTGCTTCCTCTTGCAAAGTCGCAGTAGTTTCGAACATCAATGGTAGATGTTAAAATACCGCCATTGCCGCCATTGCCAGGATTGCCATTCCTATTACAACATTGCCCTTTTGCACCATTTAGAATGAACCTCTTTGTAATATTACCCTTGAAAGTTTTTACATACAAAGAGATATTGCCCGCATCAGCACCATTTGCTCCTTGAGCATTGGTTAATGTGTTATAAGATGTAGGGGTCACATTTATTAATGCCGTTTCGTTCCCAGAATCTTCAAAAATAATTTCTTTAGCATAAATAGTGACATCTGTCTGTGGAAAATATAGTGCAGAGCGGATATACAGTTTTTCAGCATAAATATTCAATTCATAGATATCCTCACGACCACTTAAACCCCAGACTTTGTTCTGCACATTATTATCGAAAATAACATCTTTTCCTGAAATGCTATAGCTATAAGCTGTTCTGTTCAAGTTATTCAAGAACATGTTAATAGATGTTTCTGCAATAAGCGTATAGTCCATTCCATCGGGCATGACACCTTGCGATTGGAACGCAAACTCTTCTGGAACTACCTGTGGCGTTAAGTTGAACTCGACCACTTCCATAATGGTGTCGGTTCCATTTGTAGCACGGAAGGTGACGAAGAATGTGCGGTAATCCTCTGCTGCTGGATAATACTTGAATCGGCCAGTGGTCTGATTAAACTCAATCGGTCCCGCAGGAAGAGAGTCTACCTCCATGCTATAAACAACATTGTTAGAATGCAAGGAGTCTGCTTTAACATAGAAACCATGGCCTTCTTCAGTATATCTTACGGTTTGAGCAAAGATATGCCCAATTTCATATTTAGGGAGACTGTCTTGCAGGATATCATACATATACAATCCATTATTGGAATACACCAAACTGTCAACAGTTGTTTCCCCAATTAATATAGGATAAGCAGGACGTAATTGAACAAATTTTGTTGGTGATTGAGAAAAAACGGAAAAACCAATCACCATTAATAATAGGGTTAATAGAATTCTTTTCATAACGTCCTAAAATTTAATGATATAGGTAACATAAACATTTTTGGGACGGTTGTCACTTCCGATAGGAACAACTCGGGATGCATCAAAAGAAAAGCCCGAATAACCATGCGCATTATCCTCCCATGAAGCGTCTCCACGACCTTCCATCCATTCTAAAGCTCCTTCTGATTGAGCCCCCCATTCTGTATGACCTTGAATATTATTATGCGCTGCACCTGTAATATTCCTAATTGCATCCCCCTGGTAGCTTCCCACATTATTACCAGTGTTGCCCCCATTGTCATAGCGAGAAACTCTATTGTTAGCGTCTGGATCACCAGTTAGGTCTGAACCTGCTACACCTCTTAAGAACATGCCTCTCAAATCCGGAAGATTGAATGTCGTGCTGTTATTGCCCGTTCCCCAACTTACACCAATAGCATTATATAAATTGCTGTATGTAGTCCGACTTACTTCCGAACCATCACAAAGCAGCCAACCAGCGGGTATATTTTCAGCAGGTCCGGCAAAAGCCATGATCATTCCAGGAGGAAATGGAAACAAGGCGGCGTTGTATGCAACCTCTGAGTATGGGGAACTTGGTAATTGGGCATAGCTCACTTCCCTATAGGTACTTCCTTCCAAGATTTCTATTTTCATCCAGTAGTAAGAAGTAGAGAAATTTATATCTGAATAATTGGCCACAGTGCTGTTCGCATCACGAACACCTTGTCCGACAGTAATACCAAAGCTACCAGACATGTCTGTATGAGGGGTATGTGTTTCCACCCATGTGGGGGTACTGGCTTGCTGTCCCGGATAAAGGGAAATTCGTAATGAGATATCTGAATTAGCCAATAAAATGCCGTTAACATCTCTTACTACAGCTTGATAATTAAAGCCCAATCCGCTGTTTTGGGCAAAGGTGAACATGGCTACCATACACACCATTAAAAGATAGAATTTTTTCATAATTATAAATTTTTAAGGTTGGAAAAATAATTAACAATGTTTATTTGGGTATAACTTATTGAAAATCAGCATTTTTATCAAACCCGGTTTTCTCATATCAAACATAAAAAAAATCGTGAACTCCATTTATCCGTATCTGAGGCTCTCGACAGCCCTGACTCCAAATAAAGGAAAGTCCACGATTTATGCGTGAACATTTCCGTTTTTCTTACTGGGAGTCAATGTTGAAATTGTCGAGATTTCAGATACTCATAAGAAAAGCGAAAACGCTTTTATGTCAATATGTTATAATATTAGTTTTATGTTTCGATAAGGGTTGGTTTTTGGTGAATACTCTATGAATTGTTCTGCAAAAATACAAAAATTCTTTTATAATGACGATGGCAGAGACGCAAATTTTTGCGTCTCTGCCATCCTGTTTGTAATTCAAGAATTTTCTGTACCTTTGCAGCCGCAAAATTTTGGCACTTATACAATATTTATCAAGGGTTTTCGTTTAGCCTTTGATATAGATTTAAACAGAAACATGCCACAAAGAAAAAAATTATACAAGATAATACTGCCCCTGCTCATGCTGATAACTATCAGCACCACCGCTTTCCCGCAAAAAGGAGGCTTCGGCGTGCCCAACCTGCAGAAATACGACAAGAAACTCTTCCATTTTGGTTTCAGCATCGGTTATAATCTTTTCGACTTCAACCTGAAAAACAATGCTTATTACCCGATGAGCGACTCGCTGCTGGTCATCAATACCAAAGCGGTCAGCGGTTTTAGTTTAGGTATCGTCACCGATCTGCGAATCTGGAAATACTTCGACCTGCGTTTCATCCCGGGTCTGTCATTTGGCGAAAGAGTGCTCACCTACGAATTCGCCAACCGTGTAAAAGAAGATGACAAGCAAAAACGAGTCGAGTCCGTGTACCTGGACCTTCCCCTGCTATTCAAGATCAAATCCTCCAGAATGCACAACGTGCGTATTTATGTCATCGGAGGGGTGCAATATAGCTTAGACCTGATTTCCAACCAAAAGAAACAGTCCAAGCGTCCCAACGAAATGCTGGTGAAACTCAACCAGAACGACTTCCAGGGACAAGTAGGCTTCGGTCTGGACTTCTACTGCACCTATTTCAAACTCACCACCGAAGTGAAAATGTCGTTCGGCATGATTAACCTTTTGGTCCCCGAGCAACATCTTTATACCAGCAATATCAGCTCTGTGAAATCAAAAACATTACAAGTATCAGTAATATTCGAATAATTATGGCAAACAACGAAGAACTTTTCAAACAAATCATCTCTCACGCGAAAGAATACGGATTCATTTTCCCCTCAAGCGAAATATATGACGGTCTGAGTGCCGTTTATGACTACGGAGAATATGGTGTTGAACTGAAAAACAACATCAAACAGTACTGGTGGAAGGCCATGGTACAATATCACGAGAACATTGTGGGTATTGACAGTGCCATTTTCATGCACCCCACCATCTGGAAGGCCTCCGGTCACGTGGACGCTTTCAACGACCCGCTCATCGACAACAAGGACTCCAAAAAGAGATACCGCGCCGATGTACTGATTGAGGACCATATCCAGAAAATTGAGGATAAAATCAATAAAGAAGTCGAAAAAGCTAAGAAACGCTTCGAGAACTTCGACGAGGACCTGTACCGCAAGACCAACCAGCGTGTAGTGGAATACCAGCAGAAGATAGACGACATCACCGCCCGCTATGCTGACCTGATGAACCGTACCGACCTGGCTGGCTTGAAGGCACTGATTGAGGAGTTAGGCATTGTTTGCCCGATTTCAGGCACCAAAAACTGGACCGACGTGCGCCAGTTCAACCTGATGTTCGCCACCCAGATGGGCTCCGTAGCCGAGGGTGCCGACACCATCTATTTGCGTCCCGAGACCGCCCAAGGTATCTTTGTCAACTTCCTTAATGTCTATAAGACCGGCAGAATGAAGATTCCGTTTGGCATCGCCCAGATTGGCAAAGCTTTCCGTAACGAGATTGTAGCCCGCCAGTTCATCTTCAGAATGAGAGAGTTCGAGCAGATGGAAATGCAATTCTTCGTCCGTCCCGGCGAGGAACTCAAGTGGTTTGACTACTGGAAACAGACCCGTATCAAATGGCATCAGGACTTGGGTATCGCACCCGAGAACTACCGCTTCCACGACCACGAGAAGCTGGCTCACTATGCCAATGCCGCCACTGACATCGAGTTCAAGTTCCCCTTCGGTTTCAAAGAGCTGGAAGGCATCCACTCTCGTACCGACTTCGACCTCAGCCAGCACGAGAAATACTCTGGCAAGAAACTCCGTTTCTTCGACCCCGAGACCAACGAAAGCTATGTGCCTTACGTCATCGAGACCTCTATTGGTGTTGATCGTATGTTCCTGGCTGTGTTCAGCCATGCTTATACCGAAGAGAAGCTGGAGGACGGCTCTACCCGCGTGGTACTGCGCCTGCCCGCCAAATTGGCACCTATCAAGGCCGCTGTGCTGCCGCTGGTGAAGAAAGACGGTCTGCCAGAAAAAGCCCGCGAGGTCATGGACATGCTGAAACCTTACATGATGTGCCAGTACGATGAGAAAGACGCCATCGGCCGTCGCTATCGCCGTCAGGATGCTATTGGAACGCCTTATTGTATCACCATCGACAACCAAACGATGGAGAACAATACCGTCACCATCCGCGAGCGCGACAGCATGGAGCAGAAACGTGTGCCCATCAAAGAACTGCTTTCTGACATCGTTTTCTAAAGTCCAGTTGATTTCAAGCCGCCACATATACAGCTGTTAAACACTGCATTTTGACATTATATCTTAATTTTCATCAGCCATTATGCCGCAACCTATCCTGCAGTTAAAAAACGGCATCAGACTCATTCATAAGGAGATAAACTCACCGATATCCCATTTCGGCATATTGGTGAACGCAGGTACCCGCGATGAGGATGAGAATAAAATGGGTATTGCCCACTTTGTGGAACATACCATCTTCAAAGGCACCCAGAAACGCAGCGCCCACCAGGTCATCCGCCGTTTGGAAGACGTGGGCGGAGAGCTGAATGCCAGCACCTCCAAGGAAGAGACCTATTTCCATGCCTCTTTCCTGTCCGCCGACTACCCACGGGCGGTGGAACTGCTGGCCGACATCCTTTTCCACTCCACCTTCCCCGAACAGGAATTGGAGAAGGAGAAAGATGTGGTGATTGAGGAAATCAACTACTACAAGGACACCCCTTCGGAGCTGATTATCGACGACTTCGAGACCATGGTGTACCAAGGGCATCCCATGGGACGCAACATTTTGGGCACCCGCAAGGATGTAAAGCATTTCAAGCGTGAGGACATCCTGAACTTCATCCACCGCAACTATGCCCGCAACAATATCGTGCTGGCTTCCGCCGGCAATATCAGCGAGAAACAGTTGCTGAGACTCAGCGAGCGTTATTTTGCCAACGAGCAATTGGTGGAGTCGCCCTCACCCAGAACTCCGTTTGACAACTACCAGCCCCGACACCAGCGGGTGAACAAGCACAGCAACCAATCACACATCATGATCGGCACGCCAGCATACGCCATCACCCGTGACGAGCGCACCGCCTTCCAACTGCTCACCAACCTGCTGGGAGGACAAGGCATGAACACCCGACTGAACATGGCTATCCGCGAGAACAAAGGACTGGCGTACAGCGTGGAGGCCGTTTATTCGCCCTTCTCCGACACCGGCTTGTTCACCGTCTATATCGGCTGCGAGCACGACACCATCGAGCAATGCGTCAACCTCAGCTATAAAGAATTTAAGAAGCTGTGTCAAAACAAGTTAGGCACCATGCAACTGCATTATGCGAAGAAGCAGTTCATCGGGCAGATAGCCATCACCAACGAGGCCAAACTCAACGAGATGATTTCGCTGGGCCGCACCGCTTTGTTTTTCGATGAAGTGGAGAGCACCGAGGAGTCCATTGCCCGCCTGGAAGCCCTCACCGCCGACGAATTGCTGCATGTGGCCAACGAAATACTCATTCCCGACCAAATGTCCACCCTAATATTCGGCAAACCATGAGAACCATCAAAATCTTATGCATAGCTTGTGCCCTGCTGCTTCTCGCAGGAGCCTGCAAAACCAAAGCACCTATTGAGGAAGGCCTTATCCTTGATGAGAATTCCGTCACCGCCTTCGCCATGCAGATTGAGCAAAGCGTACTGAACGGCAATCCCGACGTCTATAACAAAGCCTTCGACAAAAGCTACCTCAAGTCCGTTGTACGGGACAATTCCATCGTGAACAGCAGTCTGGACGCCGACTTCGGGCAGGAATTCTTTGAGAGCAACTTCCATGCCGGCGACGAGGCCGTAGCCTTGGTGGACAATGGCGGTGATTTCAAGTTTGTTCGCTATTATTTGAATGCGGAAGACAGCAGTCACCATGTGGTTTTCAGAACGTATAACGACTTCATTCTCAACTTTTACGACTACGAGGTGGACACATTGGGAGGCCATATTGTCATCAAGGACGGCTTTATCTATAACACTGGAAATCTTCTGTCGGACAACATCAGGGAAAACATCCTGCTGAATGTGCTCTATAAGACTAATCCTGAAGGAATTACATCTATCTTCAGCCAAATCAAAGGCCTCAGCGACCAAGGCAAGAGCAAGGAAGCGCTGCAGCTGCTGAATGAACACGAAACAGAACTCAAGGACCTGTCGTACTACTGGCAACTGTATATCGCCAACCAGTACAAAACCTGTCCGAAGACACAATACATCGACTCGCTCAATGCATTAAAGAGCAAAGGATTAGACCAGCGCATGCTCTTATTGCACCAGCTGATGTTTTACCTCAACGAAGGAATGACAGAAGACTGTGAGGGCACCATCAACACACTGATTGAGGATGCCGGAGACGACCCCATTTTTCTGCTGATTTTCGGAAAGGCCAACTATTATGCCAAAAATTATGAAACCGCCCTGGGATGCTATGAAACCGCCAATCAATACTTGCCTCCATTGTGGGACTTATGGTATGGCCAGTTGGAGTGCTTCCACGCCCTGAACGACATGGACGGATTCTACCGCTGCCTTGAAACAGCCAAGAAAAACTATGGAATGACGGACGAGGAACTGGCGGAAATGATGCAGACCGACTTCAAAAATCTGAAATAACGACGCGGATTATAACAAGACTTCAACACTACTGAAGCGCTTTGTCGTGGGCATCGACAAAAGCATTGAAAAACAGGTCGCCAAGCAATTTGTATCCTTTTACCGTGAAATGAATACGGTCGGTTTGAGCATAGCCGTGCTGACGCCATTTGTCCATTGATTTCAAGCCTCCCATGATGTCAAACTGATCCCATACCGCACCTTGGGTCAGGTCGGCCAGACGATAAAACACTTCCCGCACCTGGAGATTGTTTTTATTCACCGCGTAATTGCGTCTGGAAAGCTTCTTATAAGAATCATTATTGGTAATGAACACAAAGGCACATTCGGGATTCACTTTCTGAATGCGCTGAATCAGTTGCAGATACCTGTTTTTGAAAGTCAAAGAATCGAAATTATCGCTATTTGCATCATTGATTCCTATACCGAAAATGACCATATCAGGTTGCAACAGTTCCATATCCATCTCGAAATACGGACAACGCAGATAGTCATCCAAATCGGCCCCGTTCACCCCGATGGAATGAAACGTAAGTCCCGGACTGTCATTGTCCAAAAAGACACCCGTCAAGGTAAACCTTTGGGAAGAATCACAGGGCATGACTACGACAAACGAGTCTGTAAAATCCTTAACATCAAAGACAAAGCGTCTCAAATCCGGATCTTTAATCACAGGATAGTAATAGGTGGTATCCACACGGATCCACGGCACCACCTTGCCATCGTTGGACTCGCCCAATACAATGATTCTGTTGGTGCAGAACTCCAAATCCTCGTCGTTCAGGGTGATTTTGATCTCGGCCGGCTGGCCCTGCACATACACCGCAATACCTGTGGCACCCAGCGGCGTCGGGTGTTCCTGATACACATTGCGGATCAGCTGGAACTCGCAAGAGCGCTTTACCTTATAATCGGCAGGATTGTTGCACTTATTGGCCGCCGAATACGGGAAAATCATGCCCCTGCGAGCAGTCAAATGCGGATAGGACAGCAAAAGATTGCGACGGATGGTATGGGAAAGCGTGCCCGCCTGCACATGCGAAGAGCCCAAATGCAAGATATTCACATTGCCTTCGCCAGTATTGACCACCTCTTCAAACTTCTGAAAAAAAGGAAGCAACCTCGAATTCTGTAAGTCAAAAGCAAAAGTATCCGCTTCAAAATTAGCAAATTCCAAAGTATCCAACAGCCGCTTTTCCATTTGTGCGGACAGCGGACAGATGGCCAGACTCATCAACAGGCAAAAAAAGAAAACTATTTTGCGGTCCATAGAGAATCCAGTTGAGACGGGTCAGTATTCTTACGTAATTTGTAGAAATTATAGACTTCTTCAAAAGATTTAGCCATAATATCACCCATAATCTCGGCTCCCTTGGGGGTAAAATGGATATAGTCGGGACCTGCCCAACCTGATTTCACCCACTGAATCATGGAATTCTCGCCTCCCATGGCGGCATACAGGTCCCAATAGGCGGCCCCATTCTCATGGGCGGCCTCTTTCAGGGCGGTAATCAACCCCGGCAGGCAAGGATAGGTACGCAAATTGCCTCCTCCTTTGCGGGTAGACATATCCGACGGACCGATATAGACAATCTTGGCTTTGGGATATAACGAATGGATATACCTGATTTGCTTGGAAGTAGACTCTTTGAACTTCTGAATACTGGCGTCATTGTAGAGAGCCGGCACCGAATTACCGCCGAACTGAAGCAGAATGATACCCACATCCGACAGCTCATAGCAACGCTGCAGCATGGTGTCTTTCAGTTGGGTAAAAATCGTGCCTGAGCAGCCTCGCAAGGGGATATTGTCCACATTCACGCCGTAACCGTCATCCACCATGATACCGTAAATATCCGACGAACCCGACATTTTGACAGTCAAGGTAGTGGCTACCGTATCCAGTTGGCACTGCAAAAGCTGGATGCCCTTGCCCGGACTCTCCAGTTCATACTTCTGCTGCTGACCGCGGGCCGACACAATGGCATTGAAATTGCCAGTACGGTCGTTCACCAATATTTTCACGGAAGAGAAATGCTTCACCCGCTCACGGGCGGCATTATGCTTGGAAGCGTAAATATTGACCACGGCAGAGCTGCCCATACGGTAACTCTTGGCCATGATGCCATAATTTCCTGAAGAGGTTCTCTCACCCGCATCTCCGTAGGGTGCATAGGCTGTCAAATCACCTGTGGCACGCTGCGACACCACCGCCGACGGGATGGTCTGTATCGCCGGCAACATACCCGGGCCACCGCCTCCAAACACCGACTGGAACCATTCACGTATATTGGCCGACAGACGGTCCATCTCTATTTGCGAATCGCCATAATGCATAATTCTGATAATCCGATGATTAGCCTTCGCCTTGTGCATCTCATCAAACACTTTGTCAAAGAAAGCGACATCGTCGTTCGGGAAATAAAACTGTCCCGCATCCCCAATAAACACCTCTTTGTAATGCGCCAAAGTATCTTTCAGGGAACGAAGTTCCTCCATTTTAATGGAATCCTGCAACGCGACCAACGGATCGACAATCTCTGTTTCCAAAGGCTCACGCACCAGCACTTCCTCTATCGAAGGAAAACGCAACTCTGTGTCCCCGATTTTAACCCCGTCTTTAGGGAAAATCATAGCCACCACAGCCAAAATAGCAATGACCGAAAAGATGAAAATCAGAATCTTATAGCTCTTCATGCAACAAAAGTATCAAAAGAGCGTATTAGTGATGGCAGGCATGACCGCAGGTGGAACAGTCGTGGGTACAGGAAGCTGATTGGTCACAATCTTCGCGATCGCAATGCTCATGCTCATGTTCTACTTCCTCGATAGGAGCGTTCTCCAGCTGGTAAACCACCTCGTCAGCCAAGCTTTCGAATGCTTGGTTGATGAGAGCATTGTCCTGGTCCATCAGGTTGCCACCCTTTTCAGCGGCTTCGCCAACTTCCTGAACCAAAGGAATCTGAGCCAACAAAGTTGTATTGAACTCGCGAGCCAAAGTCAGTCCACCGCCCTGTCCAAACAGGAAATATTTCTCTTCAGGATGCTGCTTCGGAGTGAACCAAGCCATATTCTCTACCACACCAAAGAGGGGTACATTCATATTGTCGGGAGCAAACATCTCGGCACCCTTGCGGGCATCGTTCACGGCAATCACCTGAGGGGTGGTCACAATGATAGCTCCGGCAATCCTGAACTGCTGAATAGCAGAAATCTGAACATCGCCAGTTCCCGGAGGGAAGTCCACAATCATATAGTCAATGTCGCCCCATTTGGTCTGGGTGAACAGCTGGGTCAGCGCGCCACCGGCCAGAGGTCCTCTCCAGATGACCGCTCTGTCGCTGGGTACCAAGAAACCGATGGAGTTGATTTTCACACCGTATTTCTCCATAGGCTGCATGTATTCCTTACCATCCTCACCCATGGTTACCTCCACCATTTGGTCTTCCAAGTCAAACATCTTGGGAATGGAGGGGCCATAGACATCCGCATCCAGCAAAGCGGTTTTATATCCTTTTTTGGCAAGCATGATGGCAAGGTTTGCGGAGACTGTGGATTTACCCACGCCGCCTTTACCGGAAGCCACCACAATGATATGTTTCACACCCTTAATTACACTTTTAGTCAACATAATTCAATCAATTTATTGATAATAAAATAGTTATATTTATCTCTTACTCAGAAAACAAGTTTGCAAAGATAACATATTTTTCTTGAAGTTCAACAGGATGTTTCATAGGAATTTACCAACAATCCGAAACTTTGGCTATACACCTTTTTCTGTTGACAAAAATGCAGTGTAATTCATTCTGTGTCAAAAATTATACTTATCTTTGCTGATTAAATTACAATAATTAGCGATAATTATGTACAGCAGCGGAAAAACAGAAAAAACAAAGAAAGAAAAAAAGTCAAAAGGCAGCTACAGCAAGTGGATCAAGCCTTTTTGGATTCTCTATGCCACTGGTTTACTGATCCTTGTACTGCTTTTCACCTTCATATCCCTGGGATGGCTGGGTTTCATGCCCTCGCTGGCCGAACTGGAAAACCCTGAAACCAACCAGGCCACAGAGGTATATTCCTGTGACGGTGAGTTATTAGGGAAATATTATTTCGAGAACCGTTCGAACTGCAAGTTTGACGAGATTTCACCATATATGGTCAACGCCCTGATTGCCACCGAGGACGCCCGCTTCTACAAGCATTCCGGCATTGACCTAAGGGCATTGTTCCGTGTAGGTTTCGGTGTGCTGACCCACAACCACAAGGGCGGCGGCAGTACTATTACCCAGCAGCTGGCCAAGAACCTTTTTCCCCGTGATCCCCATGCCAGCAAGGCCAAATTGGTGCTCACCAAATTCAAAGAATGGGTAGTGGCCGTCAAGTTGGAGCACGAGTTCTCAAAGAACGAAATCATGGCCTTGTACCTCAACACCGTGGATTTCGGCAACAACTCTATGGGTATCAAATCGGCTGCCAAAACCTATTTCAACAAGACTCCCTTGGAGCTGAACACAGAAGAGGCCGCCCTGCTGGTCGGTATGCTGAAAGCCCCGAGCAAATACAGTCCCACCCGTCATCCCAACGCCGCCACCGAGCGACGCAATACCGTGTTGGCACAGATGAACAAATACAAATATCTTACGGATGCTGAATGCGATTCACTCCAGCAAGTGCCTATCGACATGTCCAACTTCTCCGTTCAGGACCACACCGCCGGCAGCGCCACCTATTTCCGCGAATATCTGCGTCTGTACATGAACGAATGGTGCAAAAACAATCCCAAACCCGACGGTTCGCATTATGACATTTACAGCGACGGTCTCCGTATCTATACCACCATCGACTCCAGAATGCAGAAACACGCCGAGGAAGCTGTCTATGAACACGTTTGCCAGTATCTGCAGCCCATGTTCTTCGAACACTGGCGCGGCAAAGAAAACGCTCCTTTCGCTAACCTGAGCAAAGAAGAGACCGACCGCATTCTCACCTCCGCCATGCGCCGCTCCGAACGCTACCAGCGCATGAAAGACGCCGGTGCTTCGGAAGAAGAGATCAGAAAGGCCTTCAACACCAAAGTGAAAATGAAAGTTTTCTCATGGAACGGCATGAAAGATACCGTAATGACCCCCATGGATTCTATTCGCTATATCAAATCGTTCCTGCACTGCGGACTGATGGCCGTGGATGTGAACAGCGGCCATGTGAAAGCCTATGTGGGCGGTACCAACTACAAATACTTCCAGTACGACCACGTCAAGCTGTCACGCCGTCAGGTGGGCTCCACCTTCAAACCTTACGTCTATACCGTGGCCATGTCCACCGGCGACTACTCGCCTTGCACCATGGTGCCCAATATCCCCGTCACCATCCATCTGCCTGACGGACGCACCTGGACCCCACGAAACTCAGGACATTACAAAGAAGGCCAGATGATGCCGCTGCGCGAGGCTTTGGCCCAGTCACTGAACCAAGTATCCGCATACATCATGAAACAATACGGCCCCAACGCTGTCATCGAGCTGGTACGCCGCATGGGCATGACTTCCGACATTCCCGCCGTGCCCGCTATCTGCTTGGGAGCCTGTGAGCTTTCGTTGTATGAGCAGGTGGGGGCCATCAACTGCTTCCCCAACCAAGGGGTTTACGTAGAACCTACATTCATCACCAAAATATGCGACAAAGAGGGCAACGTCATCTTCACCTACGTACCCAAGACCAACGAGGCCATCGACCAGGTGACCGCGTTTAAGACCGTACGTTTGATGCAAGGTGTGGTGGACTTCGGTACCGGTCGCCGTTTGCGCGGACAGTATGAGCTGTCCTTCCCGCTGGGAGGCAAAACCGGCACCACCGACAACCAGTCCGACGGTTGGTTTGTGGGCTACACTCCCGTGCTGACCTGCGGTATCTGGGTGGGTTGCGAGGACCGTGCCGCTCATTTCCGCTCCACCGCCTTGGGACAGGGTGCCCGCACTGCCCTGCCCGTTTTCGGTCTCTTCATGCAGAAGTGCTACAACGACCCCAATCTGCCGTATAAGAGAATTGTGGAGACCCAAGGCAATGGCTACAGCTTCACCGTTCCCGACGCCTTCAGAGGCGACCCGGCCACAGGCTGTGAGGATGCCGCCGCCCAGGAAAAACGCAAGCAAATCAGCTTCGACTAAAACCAGCCCAAAGGCATTACTCCAAAACTGAGCCCTCATGAAATCGCTGACCCTTTTCGGTATTCCGGCTATCTATATCTTCATACCGATAGCCTTGATTTTACCGAGAATTCCTGTTATAGGCAAGTTCTTCAATATCATCAATACCGCCATCCATGAATGCGGTCATGCGGTGATGGCCCTGATTATGCAGGGAAAAGTGCACAAGATTGAACTGATGCGCGATACCTCCGGCAGCACAGTAACCCAGTGTCCCACCACAATCGGCAACATACTGGTGTCCCTTGCTGGCTATCCCTTCGCCGCTTTTGCCGGATGGCTCTGCTGCTACTTCAACGAAGTGGGATATCAAAAAGGACTGGTCATCGGCCTCTCCATCCTGATGGTGGTGATGCTGATATTCTGGATTCGGAACTGGTACGGTTTGATATGGATTATCCTTTTTTGCGCCCTTAACGCTTGGCTATTATACACTGACAATCAACAATATATCAATATTGCCGCTTTGTTTTACGCCATCGTGGTAATGATTGAAGCCGTCTCGTCCTCCTTTATCCTGCTGGTGCTCAGCATCAAGGACGGACATTCTGCCGGTGACGCCACCAACCTTGCCAAGTTCACCCATATTCCAGCGTTCTTCTGGGCGTTGCTCTTCCTCGCCTTTTCCTGCTGGATGGCCTACTTGAGCGCAATGATGGTCATCAATAGTTAATAGTTAATAGTTAACAATTGACAGTTGAAAGCTCATAGCTCATGGCTCGTAGCTCATGGCTCACAGCTCATGGCTCACAGCTATTCGAATCCTCTCACCGGCCTAAAACAAAGACTGTCGGCTTCTTGTGCAAGTCAAGCTGTTCTTTGCGCCAGCGGGCTACGGACTGTGATTTCAGGAACTGCTCGTCAGTGGCCATATTGCAGGCGATACAGAGACGTGTGTCGGGTTTGCATACCCGCAGAATGGACTGGAACAGGTGATTGTTGCGATAAGGCGTCTCGATAAACAGCTGGGTCTGGTTGTATTTGACGACCAAATTTTCCAAGGTTTTCAGGCGTTCTTCCCGTCTATCCTGCTCCACTGGCAAATAGCCATTGAAGGCAAAATTTTGCCCGTTAAAACCGGAACCCATCAGCGCCAGCACGATGGAGTTAGGACCGACGAGCGGCACCACCTCAATGCCCAGCTGGTGAGCTTTCGCCACCACCACATTGCCGGGGTCAGCGATACAGGGTGTTCCCGCATCCGACATCAAGCCCACATTCTTCCCTTCCCCACAGCAACGCAGGTACTCATTCAAATCCACGCCCTGGGTATGCTCATTCAAGAGGAAAAACTCCAAATCATCGATAGCCTTTTGCAAGCCTAATTTCTTCAGAAAACGGCGGCCTGTGCGCAGATCCTCCACAATATATACATCTATGCTGTTGATAATTTCAGCATTGAAACGAGGAAAGAGGAAGTCAAAGTCCTTTTCGCCTAAAGAGGAGGGTATGAGATATAATTTGCCGGGAATCATAAATTTATGGGATTAGGTGGTTAAAGTGATGAGGGGGAATGTTTCTGCGATGAGCGATGAGCGATGAGCGATTCAACTATCTAAAATTTCAGATAGATATTGCTTCCTACCAAATTTTGGACGGGAACCGCATGAGAGAAAGAGAATATTTTCAGGTCATTCAATGCGCTCTTCCTGGCAACATCAGTATTCATAAGCTTTTTCAGCTGTCCATCCTGATTAAAGAAAGTGAAAGACCGCACCGCATCGGAAGGGGTGTTGGAAGAGGCAAACTTGAATGCATTACCGGTTTCGATATAATTGTTGCTCTTCACCGTTTTTTTGTAATAGTCGAGTGTTGTGGATGTATCCGCCAACACATAATAGTCTTTCACCTGCATCATGCATTTATATGCATCGCCCTGATACAAAGTCGAAAACTGACTAGCAAAATCAAAGGAAATACAAGTGAACACCGACTTGGGAGTGTTATTCTGAATGGAATCCACATTCAAGCTGTCCGCAAAAAACGAAGCGAAAGTTGCCTTGGTCGTATCTATTTTCAACGCACAATAATGATAGCTGCAAGTGTCTGCCGGCAGCGTGAAATAAACCGTATGAACCGGAGCAATCCGTTGATAACATTCTTGCTGGTAAAGATCCACCGTACCCTCTGTATCCCAGTATTTCACCAGCGACAGAGGTTTGGCATCATCCACCACCACCAAATTGTTGGCCGTGATAGGCACTACCCGCTGCGGGAACTCTCCATCAGGCATTGCCGACTCGAACTGCCGCATAGCAGAATTTTCAGTGTCAATATATCCCGACAGAAAGATTTCCACATCCGAAAAGCGTACCTGATAAGCACACCAAGAGGTGAGATTAGTCCATTCATCAAGAAAAGACCCATACGCTTCGTTGGTCTTGCCTTTAAAGTATTCAGCATAGTTTTTCGGATTCACCAGCAGCCAGTTCTGCTTCTGGTTCTTCTCCACCAGTTTGTACAACTGTTTGAACGATTTGTCATGAGCCAATCCTTTGGGGAATTTCAGCTGCACAATTGACTTTTTGAGCAACTCAACATCCTCGGAAGCGGAAAAGACATTGTTGTGGAAAACAAACTTAAAATCCTTGTAATGAGTACCGTATGTATAAATTTCATAACCCTCGAAAGTGATATTGTTACGCGGGTCAATCTGTAACAGCTTCAGCAGGTTTTTGAAATAATGCTCATCCATACGGGTCGAAAACAGAGGAACGATTTTGTTGTCAATCACATAACCGGACACCAAAATAGCCCCTTCCCTATTGTTCATCTTTTCCAGAAAAGACTCATAACCAGCCAAACCATCCAAGGCAAACAATTCCGTCAGATAGGGCATCAGCGAAGCGGAAGTCTTCACAAATTGCTCATTATCATTAATTTCGAAGACAAAAGCCGCATCTGGAGGCACCGTTTCTATCAGCGGTCCGTTGGTCTGTCTGAAAAAATTGTTGTAAAAGAATATCGCCGCCAGTATCAGCACTATACCGACTGATGCCGTGGTGATTATCCATGCCTTGGTGTTGTTGGTTGCGGTCATAAGTTAGAATTTTTGCTTTGGGGGATTTAGTTCGGGGGTTACACGGTGAGGAGGTGAGAAGGTGAAAAGGTGAGGAGGTGAGAAGGTGAGAAGGTGAGAAGATTATAGGATTACAGGATTACGGGATTACGGGATTTTGGATTTTGAATTCTAAAACCTAAAACCTAATCCCTAACCCCTATTTATCAGTTTTCAGTTTTTTCTTCCTTATCGTCAATCAATCCCTTCTCTATCAGCTGGTTGTACCACATCACTACCTTCTTCATGTTAGAAACATATACTCTCTCTTTGTCGTAGTTGGGCAGTACTTCGGCGAAGTAAGCCTTCAAAGCCTTGCTGTCCGCCACATTCACACTTGCCTGGGCGCCATTTTCTTTCTTGTAAATCGACAAAAGGACTTCCTGCAAGGGAACATCATCATCTTCAGTGAAAATAGATATATTGTCCAAAGTGGCAACACCGTCGTTGGGGAATACCGGCAGACGTTTGCCATCGGTCAAAGATTCAACAATAAAACTGCTTTTGTTGTGTGAGAGAAGTTTGAAAAGTCCACTTTTTCCTGTCACAGATAAAATTTTCGACAAATCCATTGTTTAATTTTTTTGATGATTAATAATAGATATACGTTCTTATTCTTTTGTATTGTAATTTTTTGTTTTTGTATCTTGTTTCTGATGTCCAGTTTTTCTGCTGATCATGCCCCGCATAGAAATACTGCTCTTTGTCATTGTGCAGACGGTCCTCAAACAGCACTTTCAGCAAAGCGCCATTGTCCTGATATTGGGTGTAGGTGTACTCAATCAGGTCATTCTCGCCTTTGAAAGCCCTGCGGTTGACCTCATCGCCATAGTTGTCATACTCGATGGTCACATACTTGTACAACTTGCCTGACGGCTCGAATTCGTCGATACGGATTAGCAAGCCCTGAGCATTGTACTTGGACGTGTTGCGCACCGAATAACCATCATAATGGCGCACCATCTCCACCACATTTCCCTCACCATCAGTCTTATAGCTGACAGTACTCAATACAGAATCTCGCACACAGATTTTTTCAGCGGAAAGAAAATCATTCATGTCGTATTCGTAATGGCACACCACCGTGTCGGGCTCTCCCGGATAAAACTCCTTCCAGTAATCGGCACGGGCATCAGCATGATAGCCGAAAATCCGCACCGCCAAAGTATCACCTTGCGGAGTCATTTTGCAATAATCCAGCAAATAGCCGTCGGGACTGTAATGCTGCACCATCACACTTACCGTGTCGAAGCGCAAGGAGTCCAATGCCAAAGTATCATTCTGTGCGACAGAATTTTCCGGCGCCAATGTATAGGTATACAACTCCTTCACCTGACCGAAGATATGGTTTCTTTGCAGATGGTTTTTCTGGACATCGGGAATAATAACGATTTCCGCAGGCTTGCGCTTGCATCCCGACAAAAGAAGCAGTGCCGGTATCAAAAGAGCCGGCACGAGAACAGTCAGGAAAAGAAACCGTTGCTTCATCCTATAATTATTTCACAAGTTCGTCAATCATCTGATCATCAGCGATATTGGCGATGGTCACTTTCAGATTCGGATTCAGACTCATGGCACGCTTGATAGCGAACATAGCGCCATCGTTGCGGGCCCATGCGCGACGGGCAATACCATTGTTGACATCCCAATAGAGCATGTTCTTCAAGCGACGTTCAGCATCCTCGCTACCATCAAGCAGCATACCGAAACCGCCATTGATAACTTCGCCCCAGCCGACACCACCACCATTGTGGATAGATACCCAGGTGGCACCACGGAAAGAGTCGCCAATGACATTCTGCACTGCCATATCTGCCGTGAAAGACGAACCGTCGTAAATATTGGAAGTTTCTCTGAACGGAGAGTCAGTACCGGAAACATCGTGATGGTCGCGGCCCAGCACTACGGGAGCGGTCAGCTTGCCCGACTTGATAGCGTCGTTGAAAGCCTTGGCAATCTTGATACGGCCTTCGGCGTCGGCATAGAGGATACGAGCCTGAGAGCCCACCACCAGTTTGTTGGCTTTGGCGCCTCTGATCCAAGTGATATTGTCGCTCATCTGCTGCTGGATTTCAACAGGAGAATTCTTCATGATTTCATCCAACACTTCCATAGCCAGATGGTCGGTCACCTCCAAGTCTTCTGCCTTGCCGGAAGTACACACCCAACGGAAAGGACCGAAACCATAGTCGAAGCACATGGGTCCCATAATATCCTGAACGTAAGAAGGATAACGGAAAGTTCCATCTTCTTTCATGATGTCGGCACCAGCGCGGCTGGACTCCAAGAGGAAGGCATTGCCATAGTCGAAGAAATACATACCCTCGGCAGCCAATTTGTTGACAGCGGCCACATGGCGACGCAAACTGGCCTGAACAGCCTCTTTGAACTTGTCGGGCTCATCAGCCATCATGCGTTTGGATTCCTCAAATGAGTATCCTACCGGATAATAGCCACCTGCCCACGGATTGTGCAGGGAAGTCTGGTCGGAACCCAAGTCAACCTTGATATGGTGTTCAGCGCAATACTCCCACAAATCCACGATATTGCCTTGATAAGCAAAGGATTTTGCAATCTTTTGCTGACGGGCCTCGTTCACCTTGGCCATCAGCACTTCAAGGTCGTCGCATACCTCATCCACCCAGCCTTGGGCATAACGCTTCTGCGTAGCGGCGGGGTTGATTTCAGCGGTGATAGACACCACACCGGCGATATCACCAGCCTTGGGCTGGGCACCTGACATGCCACCGAGACCAGCAGTCACAAACAATTTACCGGCAGCACCGCCACCGATTTTACGGCAGGCATTCAGCACTGTAATGGTGGTACCATGTACAATACCCTGAGGTCCGATGTACATATAAGAACCGGCGGTCATCTGTCCGTACTGGCTGACACCCAGTGCGTTGAATTTCTCCCAGTGGTCGGGTTTTGAGTAGTTCGGAATCACCATACCATTGGTCACCACCACTCTGGGGGCATCTTTATGAGAGGGGAACAAGCCCATGGGATGACCTGAATACATCACCAAGGTCTGTTCGTCGGTCATTTCCGACAAATACTTCATCACCAAACGATACTGAGCCCAGTTCTGGAAAACGGCGCCATTGCCACCGTAGGTAATCAGTTCATGGGGATGCTGGGCCACTGCCGGATCCAGGTTGTTCTGAATCATCAGCATGATAGCGGCAGCCTGACGGCATTTGGCGGGATAATCCTCAATCGGACGGGCATACATCTCGTAATCCGGACGAAGACGGTACATGTAGATACGGCCGTAATCGTGCAATTCCTTCAGAAACTCGGGAGCCAAAGTGGCATGCAAAGAAGGATCGAAATAACGGAGCGCGTTCTTCAGCGCCAGCTTCTTCTCCTTTTTGGTCAGGATATCCTTGCGTTTGGGCGCATGGTTAACCGTTGTGTCATATGGTTTCGGAGCGGGCAATGTGGTAGGGATGCCCTGTCTTAAATCGTTTTGAAATTCTTGTAAAGTCATGTCCTATATTGTTTTTCTGATTATTAAATTGCGAAATTACTTGTTATCGTTTTCCGTCTCCTCATCATCAGGAGCTTCTATAACGTGCTTGAATTCATCTTTACGCTCTTTCCACTTGTTTCGGGCATATTGCTGCATATCCTCAAAACTGTCGGTCTCATCCACAATCTCCAATCCGAAGATGGATTCGATAATATCCTCCAAAGTCACAATACCCGTAAACGAGCCATATTCATCCACAATCAGGGCGATATGCTCTTTTTCCTTCAGCAAAATCTCCCACAATTTGGTCAGGGTCTGCCCTTCTTCCGCCACCACTATCAGACGCTTGATATCCGACAAACGCGTATCGAACTTATCGTTGGCCACGTTTTCGAGCACTTTCTGACGCAGAACATAACCTGTGATATGGTCCTCATCATCGTCGGCATACACAGGGATACGGGCATAATGCAGGTAATCCTTGTTTTTGTAGAACTCCGCCACGGTCATTTCTTCGGGGGCGATAGAGACCACCGTCTGCGGGGTCATCACATCTTCCACTTTCACCGATTCGAGCTTGACGATATTTTGAATAATCTTATTCTCAGACACTTCGAGCTCACCCTCTTCGGCAGCCATCTCCACCATTGCGGAAACCTCCTCGCGGCTGACCGCGGCCTCATGGTTCTTCTTGCCCATAGCACGCACCAACAACTTGGATAGCAGCACAAAAGGATACATGATGACAATCAGCACTCTCAGCAAATTGGCCACAGGAATACAAAGTCTGCGCCAATAGTTAGCTCCCATGGTTTTCGGAATTATTTCGGAT
>JAGBPS010000003.1 GCA_017633255.1 Bacteroidales bacterium | reverse complement strand
TAACCCCTAATCACTTGTCACTTTTATTAAAAATCATCTGTTCACAATTTTATGCAGAAATAAAAGATTACTGCATACCATTTTCATATTTTTGTTCGTTAATTATCTTTAGTATGGATTATAAAAAACGAGCATATATGAAATCTCTTTTCGGAAAAATACTCATCGCTGCCATCGTTCTGTTTTCCGCGCCAGTGCTGGCACAGAAGCCTGCCGCCTATGACTCGCCCCGCTACGAATACCAGCTGGCCAAGGAAATGTTCCAAAAGCAGAAATACGGTTCTGCACAGCAATATTTCAAGCAAGTTTACGAATTCAGCGAGGACAAACAGCAAGACCTAAAGGCTGACTCCTATTTCTATATGGGCATCTGCGCCGCCAAATTGGGCAACCAGGACGCCGCATTCCTGCTCAGCGACTTCATGCGCCAATATCCTGTCCATGCCTTTGTACCCCAAGCCCACTACCATCTCGGCATGTACTATTTCTCGAAAAAACAGTACAAAAAAGTGCTGGAACAATTTGACGAAATTGATGAACGAGTAGTCAACAAGGACGACCTCGCGGAGTTCCGCTTCAAGAAAGGCTATAGCTATTTCGCCACAGGTAACTACACGGAAGCCAAGGCTTTGATGAAACAAAGCAGCGAAGAAAATGGACCATACCACTACCGCGCGCTGTATTACCTTGCCCACATGGCCTATACGGACAAACAGTACGAGGCCGCCTTGGAAGATTTCCAAAAACTACAGAATGTGCCCGAATACAAAGACGAGGTAAAGCAGTATATGATGCAAATCTATTTCATTCAGGAACAGTATGACAAGGTTGTTGCCATGGCCCCTTCGGTGATGGATGGAAACACACTGAAAAACCAGCCTGAACTATACCGCACCTTGGCATTATCCTACTACAACCTCAAGGATTTCGACAATGCCGAAGCCGCTTTCCGACCCATTCTCAACAACGACAAAGTGCAACTCGACCGCAACGACTATTTCGCTGTCGGCTATACTTTCTACCAAAACAAAAAATATTCCGAAGCGGTAAAATACTTGTCGAAGACCACCACCCAAAAGCCCAGCGACGATATGACCCAGGACAGCTACTACCTGATCGCCGACTGTTACTTGCAGCAGAAAGACTATCAGGCCGCCTCGCAAAACTTCCATCAGGCTTCGAAATACGACTTCAACACTGAGATCCAGGAAGATGCCATGTATAACTATGCCAAATTGCAGTACGAGACCTCCAACAGTCCCTTCAACAGCGCCATCAAGGCTTTGGAAGAATACATCAACAAATATCCCTACTCTACTCGCTCACAGGAAGCCAACAGCTATTTGGCCTCCATCTATATGTCCACCAAGAACTACCAAAGCGCCATCAATTCGCTGGAAAAGATTGACATCAAGAGTCCCTCCTTGCTGCGAGCTTACCAGCGTTGCACTCATTTCCGCGCTTTGGAGATGATCAACAATCGCAACTACAAGGAAGCGGTCAAAATGCTGAACAAGTCGATGACCTACCCCATGGACAAGACTATCAACACCGAAAATCTATACTGGAAAGCCGAATGCGAATACCGCAACGAGAAATACAAAGACAGCTATTATTCTTTCCAAAACTATTTCAAAGCCGCCAATGTCACCAAAGACGTGAACTATGCCAACGCACATTACTCCTACGGCTACGCTGCCATGAAACTCAGCAAATACAGCGATGCCGCCCAGTCATTCCGTAAATATTTGCAACAGAGCACTTCCAAAGACAATCCTGACATGGAAGCCGACGCCACGGTACGCTTGGCCGACTGCTATTACATGCAGAAAGACCTGAAGAGCGCCATCAAATATTACGACCAATGCCAACAGCTGGGTCGCAAGAACGCCGACTATGCCCTGTATCAGGAAGCTAAATGCTACAGCTATCTCAATGAGTATGACAAGAAAATCGAGACATTGGAGAGAATGATGAGCACCTATCCAAAGTCAACATACAGTGATGATGCCGAATTCGAGTTGGCTTCCACTTATCATGCACAAAATGAATACGGAGCCGCCATTGCCGCCTACAAGAATTTCATCCTCAAGTATCCGAAGAGCCCCTATATCAGACAGGCACACAACAAATTGGCCCAATCCTACTTGAACACCCAGGATGTCGATATGGCCATCTCTACCTTCAAATATGTCTTCGAGACCTATCCTGGTTCGCAAGAAGCCAAAGATGCAATGGCCAACTTGGAAAACATTTATACCGAGAACGGCAATACCAGCGAGTTCTTTGCCTATATCAAAACCCGCAACATGAATATCTCCGCCGACAAGCAGGATTCCATCAGTTACAAGGCTGCGGAGAACAAATATATGCGTGGCGACTGCGATGCCGCCATCAAGGCATACAACGACTATCTACGACAGTTCCCCAATGGTCTGTTCACTGCCAAGGCATTGTACTGCAAAGGCGACTGTGAATACGCCACTGGTGACTACGACAATGCTTTGAGTTCCTTCGAGAAATTGGTCAACAACTATCATACAGAATATAACGAGACCGCTTATCGCAAGGCTGCCAGCATTCTTTACGGCAAGAAGGAATATGCCCGTGCCATGGCATATTTCACCAAGTTGGTGGAATTCGCCTCCAACGACAACAATATGATATATGGCAACAACGGCTGCATGCACTGCGCCTACGAGCTGCGCCAATACCGCGACGCTTATAATGCCGCCACCAATATCATCCTGGCAGGACAGAGCGACAACGACCTCCAGAACGAGGCCTTGCTGATTGCCGGAAAATCGGCTATTGCATTGAGTGACAACAATAATGCGCTCAAGTATCTGACCCGTCTTTCTAAGAATGGCGACAACGACCAATGTGCTGAAGCCGCTTATTTGGTAGCGCTGATTCACTTCAACGACAACAACTTAGACCTCTGCGAGAAACAGATCAAAGAGATATTGGCCTCCAATTACACCTCTGAATACTGGTATGCATCAACCTTTATTCTATATGGTGATTTGTATTTGGCCAAGGGCAACGCTTTCCAGGCCCGCTACACTTACCAGAGCATCCTCGACAATTATGAGGGTGACGACTTGAAGAAAGTGGCGGAGGAAAAAATCGCCGCACTGGACAGAGCGGAACAGACAGAGGGAAGTGAGGAGTAGTTGACAGTTGACAGTTAACAGTTGACAGTTGACAATTAATAATTAATAATTGATAATTAACCTCTTATACATCTAATCACTAACCACTAAACGAATTTTGAATTAATATAAGAATAGAGATAATGAAACGCATCTTTTTAACAGCAGCAATATTTTGTATAGCCGGTTGGACATTCGGCCAAGCGATTGACACCGCGCGTTTCCGCCTGAATTTCAACCCGCAGCTGAACAATATCCAGAAAATCAATCAGCAGGCCGTCATCAACGACACTGCCAAGGAAGTGGTCAAATTCGACTATTACATCACACCCATGCAGATGGATGTCAGCTTTGCCCCCACTCCAATCAAGCCCAGCAAACTGACCCCTGAAATGGGAGATCCTATTGCCCGCAACTTCATCAAGGTCGGTTTCGGCTATCCGCTGACCCCGCTTTTGGAGTTCGCCGCCCATAACGCCGACAACAGTAAATACTCGTATGGCGTCAACCTTCACCATTTCTCCTCCTGGGCAGGACCAATCGGTAAAAAACAGAAACAATATGCCTACGCTCCCACCAGCGACACCCGTGTTCATCTGTTCCTGACCACTTTCTTCAAAGACCAAACACTCTATTCTTCAATAGGTTACAATCATGAATTAGCCAATTTCTTTGGTTATGACAAAGACATTTTGAAAGCATCTGACGAATATGACGAAAATTATTACAGCAAAGGCTACTATGATGAAATCAGGAATGACTTCCATCATCTAAAAGCTGAAATCGGTGTACGTTCCAACCATCTTCCTGGTGTGAAAAAACTCAAACAGGATGTCCGCCTGAACTACAACTTTCTGTTCACCCACAACAAAACCATGGAAAACCACATCGGTATCACCTCCTATTTCGCCTACGACAGCCGCTTTATGAAGATTTCAGGCAGCCAGAATTATCGTCTCGACTTCAATTTTGACTATTACAACGACAGATTCATCCAGTATCTTGTTAATAATCAAGGAGAAGAAGAAACCAATTTCTATCATGCCAATGCTTTCAAACTCGAAGTGGTTCCCAATATGCAATTCACCATCAAGGAATATCACATTAAAGTGGGTGTGGGAATTCCTGTATTGCGTACGGATCTTGCCACTCGCTGTCCTGTCTACCCCGTAGCAGAGGTTCAGTTAGGCATCGTCCCTGGTATCCTGAGCATCTATGCTGGTGTTGATGGCAAGGCTGAATATCATGGAATAAAGGATTTACTCTATGAAAACCCATACTACAACCCAAGTTTTGACGAATTGGATTTCACCCGCACCCGCATAAACATATACGGAGGAATCAAGGGTAATCTGGTCAAGAAACTGAACTACCACATCTCCGCCCGTTACGCATACGTGCAGGATATGGCTTTCTTCCAGCTAGATCCGGATGCGTTGCTCCATAATAAATTCATTGTCGTATATAATGATGTAAACCATCTGAATGTCTGCCTGAATTTGTCATGGGATGTGATTGACCATTTGTCCCTGAATTTTGAGGCCAACTACAACGGTTACTATTTCAAAAAAGACAGCAAACTGCAATACGCCTGGTATAAACCCGGTTTAGACTTCGGCTTCGACGGCAAATATACCTTGAAAGGGAAATACATCTTCGACTTGAACTTCAAGCTGGAATTTATGCGTTGGGCACTGGCACCCCGCGATGAACAAGGCAACATACGCTATGATGACCTAGGCAATGTATGCTATGCACCCACCAAGATGAAACCCGTGCTGGACTTCGGCATCGGCTTTGAATACCTCATCAACAAGAATTTCTCGGCTTTCGCCACCATCAATAATATCGGCTGCCAATATTACTCACGCTATTACGACTTCAACTGTTTCGGAATCAACGCTTTAGTTGGTATTACCTATTCTTTCGGCAAAGAAAGTATCAAGAACAAAAAGAAATAAATTCCCTGAGCCTAATAGAAAAGCAAGTGTTCAAGTTCATGGAGCAAAGCCGGCACGGTATGTAAGTCGTGCTGTCAGTTTTGTTCAAAAAAAACACAAATCATCTTCACGAGCCTTGTCTACAACATGCTCAGATATAAGCTATCAAAAGATTGTTAGCAATTTTAATATATAATATATTTATTAACAATATATTGATTTCATTTGTTAAAAAAATAAAATTTTGCATTTAACACTTGGCTATCAAAAAAAAATGATGTAATTTTGCTTTATCGTTTTTTCAGATTTTGTTTGACCGGACTTCGCAAGGTCTGAAAAGACGGTGTGAAATAAAATAATTAGAAGTCCCCTAAAAAAATTTCATCATGAAAAAAACATTTTTTATCATCCTGTCATGCTGCCTGTTACTCTGCGTCGGCTGCAAAAAAGACGACTTTGTGAGCAATACCTACAAAGCCTCCTTTGATTATCATTTTAACAATTCTGACAACCAGACTACAGTCAACAACCTGCTCAAAAACTACGACGGTGTATGGATGAGTGAAATAGAGTTAACTCTTCTCAACACTACCACCACTGATGCTGAAGCAGAAACCAAATTTGATGCCGCAATACTTGTCGTTCTTGCCGAAGGTCCCTCATTAATGCCTTTCTTTGAAGCTAATGACTATATGGTTTATACCTTAGAGAGAACAACATCTGGCAATACGAAAACTCTTCACCAGGTAAAATTCTTCAAAGGATCTAATGGTAGCATTGACCATACGAACCTCTAATCAGGATTAAAAAAGTAGAGACGTTTCGTAAAACGTCTCTACCATATACATCCGAATTACAAATTAGATAAATATTCATCTATGGCATGGGCGGCGGTTTTACCGGCGCCCATTGCTAATATTACGGTAGCTGCTCCGCTGGCGGCATCACCACCGGCAAACACGCCTTTGCGAGAAGTCTGACCCTTCTCGTCCACCGCCACACAACGACGCTTGGTAATCTCCAGACCGGGAGTTGTAGCGGAAATCATCGGGTTGGGAGAAGTTCCCAAAGCCATAATCACCATATCCGATTCAATTGTAAATTCAGACCCCTCAACCGGAACAGGACTTCTTCTGCCGGAAGCGTCTGGTTCGCCCAGCTCCATACGGATACATTTGGCTCCTTTCACCCAGCCGTTTTCGTCGCCGAGAATCTCCAACGGATTCGTCAGCAGTTGGAACTTCACACCTTCTTCCTTGGCATGATGCACTTCTTCTGCACGAGCAGGCAATTCCTCTTCGGAACGACGATACACAATATTCACTTCAGCACCCAGACGCAAGGCGGTACGCGCGGCATCCATGGCCACATTGCCACCACCGACCACAATGACTTTCTTCCCTACGAAGTTGGGGGTATCATAATCTTTCTTATAGGCGAAAAGCAGATTATTACGGGTCAGGAACTCATTGGCGGAAACCACACCACAGAGGTTTTCACCCGGAATATTCATAAACATCGGAAGTCCAGCGCCTGAAGCGATAAAGACGGCCTGGAAACCTTCCTTGTCCATCAAGTCGTCCACAGTCACCGTACGGCCGATTATCACATCCTTCTCGAATTTGGCGCCCAGCTTCATCACATTCTCCACCTCATAGCGCACCACTGTTTCCTTGGGCAAACGGAACGACGGAATACCATATACCAGCACTCCACCATACTCATGCAAAGCTTCGAAAACGGTTACATCATAGCCTTTCATCACCAGTTCTTTGGCACAGGTAATACCGGCAGGACCGCTACCGATAACAGCCACCTTCTTACCTTTCTTGGTTGCCGGCTGTTCAAACTGAACCTTGTGCTCACGTGACCAGTCACCGACAAAGCGCTCCAGTTTGCCGATAGCCAACGCATCACCTTTCTTGCCCAGCACACAACGACCCTCGCATTGGCGTTCCTGCGGGCATACACGTCCGCAAACAGCTGGCAAAGCAGAATCCTGATTGATGATACGGGCGGCATCCTCAAAGCGGCCTTCCGCCACACAATGCACAAAGGCAGGGATATTAATGGATACAGGGCAACCTTGCATACACTGCGGATTTTTGCACTGCAGGCAACGTTGAGCCTCTGCCATAGCGTCTTCGGCACTGTAACCCAGACATACCTCATCGAAATTGGTAGCTCTCACTTTCGGATCCTGTTCGGGAATAGGAATACGGTGCCAACGGTCAGGGGTTTCGTCACTGATACCACCCACATGGCAGACATGACCTTCGGCCTTCTCTTCCAGTTCCAACTGCTTGTGACCTTTAATTGAATTATACATAGCCTGACGTTTCATCGCCAAGTCGAAATCTACCAAAGCGCCGTCAAATTCCGGTCCATCCACACAGGTGAACTTGGTCTCTCCACCCACCGACACACGGCAGGCTCCGCACATACCGGTTCCGTCCACCATCAGCGAGTTCAAGCTGACAGTACACTTGATACCCAATTCCTTAGCCAGCAAGGTCGTGAATTTCATCATGATCATCGGACCGATGGCAATTACCTCATCATAGTGTTTGCCTTCTTCCTTTACCAGTTTTTTCAATACGTCAGTCACCACCCCCTGCATACCGCTGGAGTTGTCATCGGTGGTCACATACAGATGACCCGACACACTGCGCAGTTCCTCTTCAAAGATAATCAGCGACTGCATTCTGGCACCAATAATGACATCGGGTTTCACGCCATGCTCTGCCAACCACTTAATCTGAGGATAAATAGGAGCAATACCTACACCACCACCCACAAAGACGAAATTTTTCTTTTTCAGTTCTTCCGGAGAAAGATGGATAAATTCAGAAGGACGCCCCAGAGGTCCTACCACATCCTCAAAGGCATCGCCCACCTGGAAAGTCATCATTTGGCGAGTGGACTTACCGATGGCCTTGAATACGATGCGGATGTAGCCTTCCTTGGCATCATGGTCGCTGATTGTCAAAGGAATACGTTCCGAAGTTTTCTCCATTTTGATGATGATGAACTGACCGGGCAATGCGGATGCGGCAATTCTCGGAGCTGCGATATCCATTTGGCAGCAGTCTCCTGGTAATTCTTTTTTTCTGATAATCTTAAACATAACGCTTGATTTTTATATTTTCATAATTTTGTCAAATTCTTCTTCCGATAAAATATTCAAAGCTGTAGCCGCCTCTCTCAGGCTTAAATTCTGTTCAAAGGCATACTGTGCGATTTTGGCGGCATTATAATAGCCAATAGTGGGACTCAGTTTGGTCACCAGCATCAGCGAATTCTTCAGATAATAATCAATTTTCTCCTTATTGGGCTTCATTCCCGACAGACAATGCAGGTTGAAAGACTCAACCGCATCGGCCAGAATCCGTGCAGAATGCAGCAGATTGGTAGCCATCAGCGGCATGAAAACATTCAGGTCCAGATGTCCCTGGAAGCCACCGCAAGTCATAGCCGTATCATTGCCTATCACCTGGCAACACACCATGGTCAGTGCCTCGCACTGGGTAGGATTCACCTTACCCGGCATGATGGATGAACCCGGCTCATTGGCCGGAATCGTCAACTCCCCGATTCCACAACGCGGTCCCGATGACAGCAATCTGATATCATTGGCAATTTTCATCAGCGAAACAGCCAAGCGTTTCAAAGCGCCCGAAACCTCAACCATACTGTCGTGGCTGGCCATCGCCTCGAACTTGTTCTCCGAATTGGTAAAATTCAAACCCGTGAACTTATTAAGATAGTCCAACGCCAAACGGTCGTAGCCATTAGGAGTATTCAGACCATTACCCACCGCCGTGCCGCCCAAAGGCAGCTCCATCAGGTGTTTCATGGCATTTTTCAAACACTCTACCCCATGTTTTACCTGCGACTGGTGACCCGACAACTCCTCGCCCAAAGTCAAGGGCGTGGCATCCATCAGATGGGTTCTTCCAATCTTTTTGATATCTCCAAACTCATCAATTTTCTCCTGATAGGTCTTAATCAATCCTTCCAAGGCCGGCAAAGTGCGTTCTGTCAGCATTCGTGTTGCTGCCACACGCATGGCCGTAGGGAAAACATCGTTGGTGGACTGTGACTTGTTCACATCATCGTTGGCCGAAAGCAGTCGGCTATTGACATCAATTTGGCCTTTCAACTTCTGCTCCGCCCTATTGACCACCACTTCGTTAACGTTCATATTGGTCTGCGTGCCTGAGCCTGTCTGCCAAACACACAGCGGGAAATGCTCGTCCAGCTGACCTGTGGTTATCTCGTCACAACAGGCAGCGATAGCATCCCTTTTCTCCGCAGAAAGCACTCCCAGCTCGCAATTGGCGTAGGCTGCAGCCTTCTTCACGTAAGCCAACGCATGCACCACCTCCAAGGGCATCTGCTGTCCTCCTATTTTGAAATTCTCGTATGAACGCTGTGTTTGCGCCCCCCAAAGTTTGTCAGACGGCACCTTCACCTGCCCCATTGTGTCTTTTTCTATTCTATATTCCATCGTTTATAGTTGATAATTGATAGTTGACAATTGATAGTTATTACTGCTCACAGCTCACTGCCCATAGCTCATAACTCACGGCTCATAGCTGTTAATCATAGAACCTCCAATTAATACCTAACTGGAAATTACGTCCCATTGCCGGATAATCAGGTGTCAGATAGTAGTTCTGACCAATCACTCCTGACAGCACATGACCTGCCCTGAAGAAAAAGCTTATACGCTTGATCCGCATGGTAATATTCACATCCCAATATGGATAATTGCCCACCTTCATATCACGCTGACAATAGAACTGATGCAGTACGGGATCATAACCATCTGCATAATACAAGGTATTGTACATCAAGTCCATACCTATCTGAATCTTCAACTTTCCCCGTAAAATATTAAAAATGTAATACGGGGAAGCCTTGAAAGCGAACAGCGGCACATTCACCGCCTCACTGCTGGAATACTGCAGATAAGCATTGATATCTAAACCGAAACCTTTCACCCTGATAGGTGCAAAAAGATGTAGCTGGACCACATTCGCATACTTCTCCGTAAGGAAAGGCTGGAAATCCGAATTCAAACGGACAATATTATGCAACATGAAATAATTGAGCTCCACCTTATAGTTCATCATCGTCCAGAACGCATTGAATTTCAATGTATTCTGTTTAGGCCAGTCATTCGACACCCACAAATTATGATTCCCAGCATACGTATCATAGATATAATCCGGCGAATTACGATAGAAAGAGACATCACCGCCTAAACGATGATCCCATTTTTTCTGAATCATCCACTGCACCCCTATCGCCGCCGTCACATCGTTATTATTATATCCGCCAAAAGAATAAGCTATGCGCCCGTATAAGTCCATTACTCCGAAAAGGCGAACATGCATACGTCCGAAGAGCGTAAAAGTATTGCCCACATAATGCGGCCATTTGGAATTCACATACTCATGCATCAAACCGAATGCCGCCCTCAGGAAATACTTTTTCGACGGCAGGGTATCCATAGGCTTGTAATTCGACCACTGCAAAGAATTGATAATACTATAGCAGCGTAATGTGTCAAAGGTGGTATCTTTGGAATAATAGAAATTCTTTTGGTAAAAAGTTGAATCGTAGTTATAATCCAAATAATCCGTATTCAAATGCTTAAACTGGAGACTATGGGTAATAGTACCATAATAGCGTTTCTTCTTGTCACGGATATTGACATACTGTTGAAACAGCAAGTCATGGGTTCTGATTTTAGAAGAACCGTACTCCGATTTCACCGGATAACCCGTCAAGGCGTCCGCGGCGTTATGGGCAAAAAGCGAAGTGTCGAGCAAACCGCCATTCTCCTGGGCTTTCACACGGTTAAAGATATAAGAAACCGTAAAGCCGTATATTCCAGCCGGTTCCTCATAGTTGATCAAGGCATTAATATTGATATTTCTGGCCTTTTGGTTCAGAAAATAAGCTTCATTGGAATAAGCGTGCATGTCAAAAGCGGCAGTCACCCCCCTGAATTTCTGCGTATGGGTAGCGTCAAACTCGTACATAGTGGCGATGCCGTAAGTGAAAGAAAGATTGGAGAAGGAAGTCTGCACGTCATAAAACTTCACATCTCGCTGGGTTTTCCACAACAAAGGGTATGGCAAGGTGATCATCGAGAACCCCAACTCCCTTTCAAAATCATAATTCATAAACTGATGCGCCTGCCCCGGCAAACCCAGGTCCTGGCACAAGTTGTAATTCTTAACGAGAGGATCGTACTGATGTATCTGCGCCATCGAAGTATCCACCGGCTTCAAATGCAGCGGTCTGATCCAATGGGGCTCAATCACATCGTAATACACCGGCATAAAATCCGGCGAGAAGGCCATTGCCGTATCTATCTCATGTTTCGGGTAGTGTCTGTCATTCTGGGTGGTATCCTCCTGAGCTCTCAACAAGAAAGGAGTCCACAACAAGCATAGCAGGAAAAACAGACGAATGGTCTTCATTTTTTAATAATCAATCTTATTTTCCAAATGTATCCACTGTTGGAATACTTCTTCAGCAATGACACGGTCATGCTGCTCAGCCACAATTTTACGCTCCATAGCCGGCAAATCCAATTCCTCGTAGATGAACGAGTCGTCGAAGCCAGCCTTTGCGGCATCCATGCGATCGGCTGCATAATACACACGCTCGGGGCGCGCCCAGTAGATGGCTCCCAAGCACATCGGGCAGGGTTCGCAGCTGGTGTAAATCTCGCATCCGTCCAACTGAAATGAGTCCAAGTTTTTGCAAGCGTCCCTGATAGCCATTACCTCGGCATGTGCGGTGGGATCATTCAGCAGGGTAACACTGTTACTGCCGCGGCCCACAATCCGGCCGTCTTTCACCACCACAGCGCCAAAAGGACCGCCCTTGCCTGTCCCAAGACATTTCCGGGACAGGGCAACGGCTTCCTCCATAAATTGTTTTTCGTACATATTCAGTTATCTGATACGTTAAGACGTCAAGACGTAGAGACACGTACTTCGTACGTTCGTAGAGACATGCGCTTGTGCATTCGTTAAGACGATATCCGTCTCAACGCCTTAACGCTTCCACGTCTAAACGATTATCCTTTGTAGAACGGCATCTTCACGGTAACAGCCTTCACCAGTTTCTCACGGATCTTGATGTAGATTTCCGTGCCTGATTTGGCAAATTCGGGTTTCAGCCAAGCAGTACCCACTGATTTGTTGATAGAAGGTCCGAAAGTACCTGAGCGGACAATACCGATATTGTTGCCTTCAGCATCGCAAACTTCATATTCCAAACGCGGAATACCACGCTCAACCATTTCGAAACCAGCCAGTTTCTTTCTCATGCCGTTAGCTTTCAGATTCAACATGAAATCTTTGTCGATGAAGTTCTTGTGGTCCACAAATTTGGTAATCCAGCCCAAACCAGCCTCAACGGGAGTGATGGTGTCGTCGATTTCGTGGCCATAGAGGCAAAAGCCCATTTCCAGACGCAAAGTGTCACGGGCACCCAAACCGATAGGCTTGATGTCGAATTCCTTGCCAGCTTCAAAAACAGCGTCCCAAACCTTGAGGGCGTCCTCGTTCTTGAAATAAATTTCGCAGCCACCGGCACCTGTGTAACCTGTGGTAGAGAAAATGACATTAGGAATACCAGCAAAAGTGATAGTCTTGGTGGTGTAATATTCCATGTCAACGACATTGGCGTCGGTCAGTTTCTGCATGGCTTTGAGTGCCAAGGGACCCTGAACGGCCAACTGTGAGATATTGTCGGAGATATTGGCGATTTCGGCACCGAATTTCTCGTTCTGTTTGCTCACCCAAGCCCAGTCTTTGTCGATGTTAGCGGCGTTCACCACCAACAGATAGTCGTTTTCAGCGATGTTGTACACCAACAAGTCGTCAACAATACCGCCATTGCCATTGGGGAAGCAAGAATACTGCACCTTGCCGGGGAAGAGAGCGGCCACGTCGTTGGAAGTGATGTACTGGAGCAGGTCCAATGCTTTGGGACCTTTCACGGTGAATTCGCCCATGTGTGACACATCGAACACACCGACTTTGCTTCTCACATGCAAGTGTTCCGCTGACACACCCTCGTACTGGATGGGCATGTAAAAGCCTGCAAATTCAACCATTTTGGCACCTAATTTCTCATGCGTTTCTTTGAATACTGTCTGTTTCATTTTGTTTTGTATTAATGTTAAAATTTAAAATGTTCCAATCTGCAAACTTACGCATTTTTTTCGGAATATACGCTGATGTTGACAAAAAAATTCAGACCTCAATTTCGGTCACGATAGCTACTGTACAAACTTACACGGTTTTTTCTTATTTTTGCCAGTTGTTCAGCAACCATCCCGAAAAAAAGGCAAAAAAGACATTAAACACAGATTTAACTTCAACAAAAACAGGATAACCCAATGATTTACCTTATTCTAGCCATCGTTTTTTCAGCAGGTGTTTTTGTCACAATGCGCTTTTTCAAGCACTTTGAGCTGGACAATCATCAGGCATTGATGTGGAATTACATTTTCGCCACAGTCACTGGATTTCTGATCTGCAACCATTTTGACACCATACCCGAATTGGTCAATGAATCATGGTTTGGTTTATCACTACTGACGGGTTTCTGGTTCATCTTCACATACTTGCTGATGACAAGGTCAACCCAGTCGTCCGGAATCACCATCACCTCTCTCTCCAGCAAACTGTCGGTAGTGTTGCCCACATTGGCAGGGGTCTTGATCTTTCATGAAAAACTGAATTGGGAAATCTCTATCGGGATTGTCTTAGCCCTGGTCGCTTTGGTTCTGGTGGTAGGAGGCGAAAATACGGCTGGAGACGGGAACAAAGAATCATCCAACATACGAAGGATCAACTGGTTGCTGCCCGTTTTAATCTTCTTTGGCACCGGTACCGGTGACATATTGATGAAACTCAACGAGCAACGCAACGCTTCCGATGACATGGGCTTCATGATCGCCTTTATCTATATGATAGCCATGCTGTTTGGCATCATACTGGTGATTCACGACCTGCTGAAAGGCAAATCAAAATGGCAGAACAAAAGTATTCCTGGAGGTGTCATACTGGGAGTCATCAACTTCTTCTCCACCTATTGCATATTTCACGCCATGCGCTGTTTCGACAACGTGATGCTCTTCCCCATTTACAACATCGGAGTGGTCAGCCTCACCGCCTTAATAGGCTGGCTGGTCTTCAAGGAGAAACTCACCTGGAAGAACTACCTCGGTCTCGCCATTGCCCTCATCGCCGTTGTACTGATAACAGTGAAGCTATAGGGTCTGTCGAGAAAGAGAGATATTGAATATGAAAACTGCATTAATTATTGAGCAGAATAAACGACACTCCGCAGGACGCCGACACCACCTGCATGGCTTTTGAGTAATTCAAGATATTCTGTATCACACTTCTGCGAGGACGTTCAAGTTTCATTTCTTTAGGATTCTGTTCTTGTGAAAGGGTCAAAGTTTTTTCCATAGGCTTCTTTTTTTTGTGAGCAATTCACCCTTAATAACGCAAGAGCATCCGATTTATTTTACAAGAAAGGGTTGGTTTCTTAAAAAAAGATTCCAACCCTCTGATAATAAGAAAAATAAAATTCATTTTTTAGGACAGCACCACATTTTTCTCCTCAATCATTTTGCGCAGGTTTATCAGCGCATAACGCATACGACCCAAAGCAGTGTTGATGCTCACTTTCGTCAGTTCAGCAATCTCCTTGAAACTGATATCCTGATAGATACGCATCTCCAGAACCTCTCGTTGCTCTTCCGGCAAATAGTGCAGCAAATCCTGGATGTCAGAATAAACCTGTTCCTGTATCATCTTCTGCTCCACCGACGGATCTTCGATGCTGAGCGTGTCAAAAATATCAAAATCGCCGTTGCTCTCGTAGGCGGGAAGCCGCTGCGCTTTCCTGAAATAATCGATTTTCAGGTTGTTGGCAATGCGCATCACCCACTGGGCAAACTTGCCTTCGTCCTTATAGGCACCGGCACGCAGGGTGTTAATCACCTTGATAAAAGTATCCTGAAACAAATCCTCCGCCAGCTCCCGACTCTTGACGGACGAGAGAATATAAGTGAAGATTTTCTGCTCGTGGCGCAAAATCAAAGTCTTCAACGCTGATTCGTCACCATCCAAATATAAACGTATTAAGTCGCTGTCGCTTAACATTATCGATTTCATAGGGACCTCCCTTTCTTTTTATTATGAATAATAAAAATGGTAAAAGTCTAATCGATAATGTTCCTCCTATGATTTTAAAGGTTATGCGTCAAATTTTTTGCAAAGATATAATCTTTTTTTGAAACAAAAATCAAAAAAATGCCCGAAAAATCATAAACAATTGAAAATCAGTGAAATAATTTTCCTAATACCTATAAAAAGCTTTCAGTTTTCAGTTTTCAGTTTTCAACTACTCCACAGGCTCTCCTGTGGCGAACAGCGAGCGGATCAAATCGGCATCCTCGTCCTGGGCAATTACCTCGTAATCCAAAGCGGGCTTCAACACCACCTTGATGGTCTTTTCATCAATATTCTTATAACCTCTGATACAGGACATCTCGGCATACAGCTTCGGTGTAACAGGCACATATTCAATCTTGTCCAGCCACTGCACAATCGTGGAAAGACTCTCGGTGCTCTCTATTTTGTTGCCGTTTCTCAAAATCGCGGTAGTCTTGTTCTCCCCTTTTTTCTGGAAATAGGCGATCAGATTCTGTTTGATTTTCTGAGGCTGTCCGTTGACATACAAGTAGAAATATTTTTTCAGCAAACGTCCTTCCTTGTCATACTCCTCCGACTGCCTGATCTGGCCCTTCGAATCGTAGGTTTCCCACACACCTGTATGGAGTCCGTTATAGTAAACACCTTTCTGTGAAACAATTGCACCAGGATAATAGGTCACCATTTCTCCGTTCAGTTTGCCATTGATATAATGAGAAACCATGAAAATTTCCTCTTTTTCGAAATAACTCTTGCATTCGCCATTCAGCTGGTCATCAGCATACTGTTCCTCTTTCAACTTGTAACCATCCACCGAATAAGTCACGAAACGGCCGTTTTTCTTGCCCAGTTTATAATTCTCTTCTGAAAGAAGTACATTTTTATCGCTGAAATACTGCCAAAGACCGTCTTTCTGCTGGTTGATAAAGGTTCCCTTGGAGGCCACATTGCCGTTTTCGTGATAGTTGGTGACATTCACTTTGGACACACCCGTCACAAACTCGCTCACACTTTTCAATTTTCCGTTGGGATAATAATACTTAAAAGTGCCTTGAGGAACATCATTTACAAACTGACCCTCATAGACCAGCACTCCCTTTTCGTATTTTTTCCAATGTCCCTGCTTTTTTCCGTTTTTGTCCACACGGTTCATTTCTTCCTGCGCCATAGCGTAACCAGCTATCATGCAGCAAAAAAACAGCAATATCAGATTTTTCAGAATAATTCTCATGATTTAAGTTTTTGAAGATGCAAAATTAGTCTTTTTTATCAGAAAAACAATTGCAAAAATTCCTCCTCTTCCACCTGGCGGATATATTCCGAAAGTCCCACTTCTGCAATAACGGCAGCCAACTGCTCCTTATTGTGCTGTACGCCTGTCAACCGCTGCTCCAACTCACGGATATCCTTCAATGCGAAGAAATCCCCATAGATTTTGATATCCTTGATACATCCTTTGTCCAGCAGCAGATACAACTCAATCATTCCACCCTTGGTTTTGATGGCTTTCTGGAAGGTATAGCGGGGCGAGCTGCCGAAATTCCACTCCCACGTGGAATATTTCTCGTCCACCAAACGCTGTATGTTGGTCTTGTCGTTGTCCGTAAGCTCATAATTTAGCGCATTGGCGTTCGTGGATTTCACATATTGCATAATGGCATCCTTCAGATCCATAACGGTAAAACTCTTGTCCAGCAGGTACTCGCTGATATTCGTCACCCTTTTCCGCACGGACTTCACCGCCTTGTCCTGAAACTTCAACGGGTTCACCTTCAGAGCCTGTGACAAATCAGTCATCTCGGAAGCGAACAACAGCGTGCCGTGATGCAAGGTGCGGTTGTGATGCACACACTGGGCGTTGCCCGAGAACTTCATTCCGTTGATGGTCAAATCATTGCGACCCTCAAAGCGAGCGTCCACACCTAACTGGTTGAGCACTTTCAGAATCGGCTCGGTGAAGGTCTGGAAATTGCCATTGCTGTCGTTTTCGATAAAAGTGAAGTTCAGATTTCCCAAATCGTGGAAAACCGCTCCCCCGCCCGTCTGGCGGCGCACCACCTTAATATGTTTCTCCTGCACATAGTCCAGGTTGATTTCCGCCAAGGAATTCTGAAATTTTCCCACAATGATGGCCGGCTCGTTGCGCCACAACATAAATACGTCTTCTTTGCAGCTGTCAAGAAAATACTCTTCCGCCGCCAAATTGAAATAAGGTTCTGTAGAGGGATTATATATACAAAGCATAGTATAAAATCTTTTTTATTCTTTCACCATCAATTCTGAATTGACCAGATGCATACAACAATACGGATACTGGGCGTCGGTGCGATGAAGCATCAGGAAAAACGGCTTGTCAAAAATCATCCTTTTGGGCTCATGCCTGACAGGTCTTTCCAATTCCAAACACTCCAACACCATTTCCACTGCCGCCTCACTTTCTATCTTGGCTCCAGTTTCATTCAGCAGAAAAGCAATCCGCTCCCATGCCTTTATGATACGATAGGATCCATGTTTAGCCGTAAAAGTATTGTTTATCAATTTATTGAAATCCGCACTAATATTGAAACTCATATCCGGAATCATCACCATATCATCATCTTCAAACTGATATTTCCATCTTGTGCTATCCACCACACTTTCCTGTTTTCCTATCTTTATCAGACTATCTGATGCGGCTACCATCTCTGCCATGGTTGTGTATGTTTCCCCAGTTTTGAACAGGATAATTTCGTGTTCAGTATCAGTAGGCGCTAACTTAATGATAAAATTGTCATCATTTTCATAATAAAGAATATCCACGATATTGGTCATCTCGTCTCTATCGCACCCCGCCACTCCGAAAGCGGCAACCTTCTGTCCGCCAAAAGTCAAGCGGTTTTTGAATTTTTGCAATTCGCAGGGGAAAGGTAGCGATTTGTCAAATTCGGCACGGGCAGTAATAAGATCTCCCTGGAGTTCCCCTTTCACCTTATACTCATTATCTTTCAACACATTGCGATAAGATGTTGAGGCATTTAGCAGGATTAAATCCTGATATTCTTCCGGAATAGACAACGGTGCCCCTATGATATTCCGCGCCTCATCCCAGGCAAACAGCAACGTAGCACAATAGACTGAATTTGTGTCCGTGGAAATACGATGTTCCAAAGTTGGCAAGAATTGTGTTTGCTCATACTCGGAAATGTCCTTCACTTCCGGGAAAGCCTGCTTGGGCATCTGACTACATGAAAAAAGCAACAAAATTGCCGACAGCATATAAAAAAATGGCGTTCTCATAACCATCTGTTTTAATAATATATATTTCTTAATTTGGGCGACAAAAATACAAATAAATACGGAATTATCACTTTTAGTTTTGTTGAAATATAGATTTAAGGGGAGAACTATGTGGCATCAGCTTTAGTTCCTCCATTTCGCGGCAGTCAAGTGTTGTGCTTCGGCGCTTACCACATTTGCACCGCGACCAAACACACGGGGCATCCTCATCCCCGGGGTGGTGGCACTCGTGCCTCGCGCCTTACCCCGGGCTACCAAGCCCTGCAGACCTAAAGGCCTGCCGCACAGCGGTATTGACACAAATTGTTCATTTGCGGCAAAGCGCGCCATAAATGACCGCGGGAGGAAATGCCGACATGCGGTGCGGAAGCGGTGTGAATGGCCAGCTTCATACAGCGGCGTGCAAAAGCGCGTCAGCGTCCAGTTCACTTTTGCCGCCGCTGTAAGGAGGTGGACAAAGCGGGAGGCATTCATGTCGGCGAAAAGCCACTTTTCTTTGCCTCTTTCTTTTGTGGCCGCAAAAGAAAGAGGTATAAAAAAAAACATGAGATAGCCACGGATGCCTCGCATCATTACAGCGAAAAATCAAGATTTTTGTGTATCTTTGCCAAAATTTTTACATTATGATCTTCTACTTTTCAGCTTGCGGCAACAGCCGCTTTATTGCGGAAAGCATCGCACAAGCCCTTGATGAACAGCTCGTTTTCATTCCGGAAGCCGAGCGTGAAGGGCGTTTCGACTATACCCTTGCGGAGTACGAACGAGTGGGCTTCGTCTTCCCCATATACTCCTGGTGTCCCCCGCAACTCGTGAGGGATTTCGTGCAGAAACTGAAATTCACGAAAGCACCCAACTATGTATGGATGGCCGTCACCTGTGGCGACAACGGCGGAGTAGCGGAAAAGGTTTTCGCTGAGCAACTTGCAAAAATAGGATCACCTCTGCATGCTGATTACTGCTTCGTGATGCCCAACACCTACGTCAACATGGCAGGCATGAGCACCGACAAACCCGAGAAGGCGAAACGTAAGATCGCAAGAGCCCAGGCGCATCTGCCGGAGGTTATCCAGAATATTAAAGCTTGTAAGTCCGTGACGGAAATGCGGCGAGGCATATTCCCGCGCTTCAAGACCAATGTCATCGGCAAATCATTCCACAAGTGGGTCTCCGACGAACCCTTCCGCAGCACCGATGCTTGCATCTCCTGCGGCAAGTGCGTGAACGTGTGCCCGCTGCAGAACATCAGCTTGGAAGACGGTCGTCCGAAGTGGCACGGCAATTGCACTAACTGCGACGCCTGCTTCCACCACTGCCCCAAAAACGCCATCCAATACGGCAAAGCCAGTGTCGGCAAAGGACAATATTATTTCGGAAAATTCTAAGGATAGACACTGGAAGATGGCACATTGAATCAACGTACCCGAACGAAGATAAAGAATAAAAAAAACATATATAAAAGTTAATATTTTATATATTTGAACAAAAAATTTTGTATCTTTGCGGCGTAAAAACAAACAACAGAAAATTCAATTATGCCACAAATTAGTTATTTCTACGGGATATACATCTTTATGAACTTTAACAATCATAATCCAGCACATTTTCATGCATGGTATGGGGACTATAAAGTGTCTGTCGGAATTAAAAATGGTGTCATTAAAGGAGAAATGCCGAGCAAAGCCTTGAAATTGATTATTAAATGGTTAGACCTCCACAAAGAAGAACTGCTCATAAATTGGGAAAAAGCTAAGAAAGGTGGCAAACTAAATACAATCGAACCCTTAAAATAACAAAATCATGTTTTTAGAAGTTAACAAAGCTGAATATTTAGAAGAATACAAAATACGATTGTGGTTCAACAACGGAATGGTGAGGGATGTGGACCTTTCAGACTCTTTGAACGGAGAAATCTTCAAACCCCTCCTTGACAAGGATTACTTCAAGAATTTCACCATACACTTCAATACCATAGAATGGGAAAACAGCGCTGATTTTGCTCCCGAATACCTCTTTGAAAAAGGGGTAGCGGTATATGACATTAACGAAAAACCAACTGAAAAGGTGGCGGAAAACGACATTCCGTACAACTCTGAAAAATAGCATCCTAAAACGCACTACTATGAACATCGAAGAATTCCGTGAGTTTTGCCTGTCGTTAGGCGAAGTGGAAGAGAAACTGCCCTTTGCGAAGATGCCCGGTGGCGAGTCCGTGCTGGTCTTTTATGTCTGTGGCCACACCTTCTGCTACTGCGATCTCAACGATTTCAGTACCGTGAACCTCAAATGCCAACCCGAACGCATCCTGGAGCTCCGCGAATCCTCCGACGCCTTCTGCGACCCCGACCACATGAGTCCCAAGTACTGGATTGGCGTACAGGTAAACCACATACCCACCACCCTGCTCAAAGAGCTGACACAAAACTCCTTCGAAATCGTAAAAGCGAAATATACAAAGAAGAGGAAATAAAAAATTCACTTTTTTGTGAACATATCGAAATATTTATTATTTTTGCAAACGAAACTCAACGAACGATGAGAGTGTTCTTTGACAAGGTCTGTCTTCAAAATCTGTATGAAAAAGGTGACAGCGGCGATAAAAAACATCGCTTTCAACCTGGTGTAATCAAAAAATACGTCAATATAATTGATCTGATGTTCACTTCGCCCAGTGTATTAACCCTTACACAATATAACTCGTTGTGTTATGATAACCTGAAAGGAGACAAAGCAGGCCTATCCTCCGTGAGAGTCAATAATAAATACCGGATAGAGTTTGAAGAACGAACAGAAGGAGCAGAAACAATCGCAACAATTGTCCATATTACCGAATTAAGCAATCATTATCAATAATCATTATGAAACCAAGAGAAGTCAGCAAGTTAGAGCCCTTTATGCCCACTCACCCAGGTGAAGTAATTAAAGATGAAATTGAATATCGCGGCATCTCTCAGCGAATGCTGGCTGCAGAGATAGGCGTTTCTTACACACAATTAAATGAGGTTCTGAACGGCAAGCGTCCGCTCAACACAGAAATGGCAATCTTAATTGCTACTGCCCTTGATTTGGATGCAGAACCTTTGCTTGCATTACAGACACGCTATGACCTGATTACAACCAAGCGCGACCGCTCCTTCATGCGCCGTCTCACGTCTGTCCGCAAAATAGCCTCAGTATTGTAAAAGACATTTTGACACATTTTTAATATCACAACCATGAAACATTGCAAAACTTTTATTATCACAGCAATTCTGACATTTGTTTTTATAAACTTGTCATTTGCTCAAATCACGGTCAAAGACACAGCGTATAACCACAGCTCCAGTGTGGTTTTTCCTGAAATGACCCCGCAACTTGTGGACAATCTCGACCTGCTTGGTCGTGTGTGGGGATTCTTGAAATATCACCACCCTGTCATTTCCAAAGGCGAATACAACTGGGATGCGGAGCTTTTCAAAATGCTGCCCGGCTACTTGCAGGTTAAAGACAACAAACAACGTGACGCCTACCTGACCAAATGGATTCTTAGTTTCGGGAAGATTCCCGTCAACAAAAATATTAAACCCGTTGACTCCAACGCCGTGCTGAAACCCGATATGGCTTGGATCAACCCTGAGTATCTGTCACCGAAGCTGTATAATCTTCTGATGAAAGTGTACCAGAACCGCAACAACGGACTTTACTATGTGAGCTTTTCATCTCTATGGGTAAAAGCGGCCAACTTCACTCACGAAAACAACTATGCTGATATAGAGTTTCCTGACGCCGGTTTCCAACTGCTGGCCCTATACAGATACTGGAATATGGTGTACTATTTCTTCCCCTATAAATCTCTTACGGATGCCGACTGGAACATGGTAATGAAGAATCAAATTCCTTTTTTCATCTCGGCCACAGACAAGAAATCCTATTGGAGTGCAGTTAGGCGCCTGATTGCCCAAATAGACGACACCCACGGGGTAGTCTGGTCCTCAAAACCAACAAAATCACTGGATTATTACCGACCTCCGTTCAAGGTAAGCTTCCTGAAAAACGACACCTTGGTGGTCACTTCTTATTGGGACTCAGAGAAAATCGACAGTTCTGGGCCGCTCATTGGTGATATCATCACCCACATCGACGGGAAACCTGTTTCGTTTTGGACAGACAGCTTGGCACCTTATTACGCAGCATCTAACCATCCCGTAAAATTGCGGCAATTGTCACCGCATATTTGTGGCGGCAATGAACCCAGCGTCAGCATCTCTTTCATCTCGGATGGAATTCCAAAAGAGGCCACCATCGCCCGATACAATATTGATGAATTAGGGTATGTTTACCAAACCGACAGCATCTGCTACAAAGACTTGGGCGATAGTATCGGATATGTCTCCATGGACGACATCACTGAAGCTTGGGTGAAACGCATTGCGGACACTCTGCACAGCACCAAAGGACTGATTCTGGATTTGAGAGAGTATCCGAATGAGACCATCAACTATAAATTTTACGCTATCTTGGCTAACAAATCAAGACCCTTTTTCAAGGCCACAGAAGCCAACATGAACAATCCCGGTCAGTTCACTTTTTCAAAACCAGTTTATACCGGGAAAGGAAAGCAGGCGTATCCTGGTAAGATTGCCATCCTCATCAATGAAGAATCACAGAGTCATGCGGAGTTCTGCACCATGATGTACCGCACGCTCCCCAACAGCATCGTCATCGGCAACACCACGGCAGGTGCAGACGGCAATGTGGTGGGAATCCAACTTCCCGGTGGAGTATGCTCCTATTTCTCCGGCATCGGCATCTATTACCCTGACGGCACTGAAACCCAGCGTGTCGGCATCATCCCCGACATCTATGTCTGGCCCACCGTCCAAGGTATCCGCGACGGCCGCGATGAAATCTTAGAGAAAGCATTGGAATGGCTGGCGGAATAGGAAGACACACCGTCTTGAACATACAGCATTAAAATTTTACATTGAATTTTTGCCGATATCGGCAAAAATTAGTATCTTTGCACTATCAAATTTGAATTTATACAACTTTATTATCAACCCTTAAAATCATAACATCATGAGTGAAGCACCCAAATCGCTGAAAGGCACAAAAACCGAGAAAAACTTAGAAGAAGCTTTCGCTGGCGAATCAATGGCCCGCAACAAATATACCTACTTCGCCTCCAAGGCCAAGAAGGAAGGTTTTGTGCAGATTGCCGCCTTGTTTGAAGAAACCGCTGCCAACGAGCGCGAACATGCCAAGATATGGTACAAATATCTGCACGGAGGTGAGATAGGCTCAACCGCCGAGAATCTGGCCGATGCCGCCGCAGGCGAGAACTTCGAATGGACCGACATGTATGCCCGCATGGCCAAAGAAGCCCGCGAGGAAGGTTTCACCGAAATCGCCAGAAAATTCGAGATGGTGGCTGCCATTGAGAAACACCACGAGGAGCGCTATCGCAAACTGTTACAGAACATTGAGGACGAGAAGGTGTTCTCCAAGGACGGCGAAGCCATCTGGCAATGCGCCAACTGCGGCCACATCGTCATCGGCAAAAAGGCTCCCAAAATCTGCCCCGTTTGCGACCATCCGCAAGCTTACTTCCAAGTGGAAGCCCAGAACTACTAATATTAATCCCCTGACGGGGAAATATTATCCTCGCAGAGGATTCAATATCAAAGGAATATGGGAATTATCACCATATTCCTTTATTGTTTCTTCAGCACTACCGCCGTGCGAGATGGCAAGTACAAACGCACGGCGGTTTTTCCGTCTTGCGGTCGGGAAGTGTATGTCATACTGTGATCCACATTGCCGAAACCGGCAAAATTCGGATCATCGGTGTCCAATACGATTTTGTAATTTCCTGAAGGACATTCTATTCCATAATCAGCATACGATTTATCAGGGCTGAAATTAAAGACAAACAAGCAGTTGCCACGGCTGAAAGCCAGCACCTGGTCACCCTCGTTTTGCAAGATTAATTTCACGTCCGACTGTAAACAATGCTCCTCTGTAATCAAATGCACCATCGCCTTGTCGAACTCATTGAGGGCATGGTATTTCAGATCTGTATTATCCGCCAGCGACCATTGTCTGCGGGCATGCTGATAGGACCAATTATTTCCCGCTCTCGGAAAATCTATCCATTCCGGATGACCGAACTCATTGCCCATGAAATTCAGATAGCCGCCTCCCGACAAACTCAGCGTCAGCAAACGTATCATTTTGTGCAATGCCACTCCCCTGTCCACCACCAAATTAGGCGTAAAGATCGACATGGAAGTGTACATCTCTTTATCTATCAATCTAAAAATCAAAGTCTTGTCACCCACCATCGCCTGATCATGGCTTTCCACATAGCTTACCACCCGTTCTTCCTTGCGGTGGTCCGTCATCTTGAAAAACATCTCGCCCACGCTCCATTCCTCGTCTTTCCGCTCTTTGACAATCTTCATCCAATAATCCGCGATGCCCATCGACATGCGGTAGTCGAAGCCAATACCGCCACGTTCCACTGGAAACGCCATACCTGGCATCCCGCTCACATCTTCGGCAATCGTCAAAGCCTCCGGATTCACTTCTTTGATCAAAATATTGGCCAAAGTCAGGTAGGTCACCGCATCCTCATCCACATTTCCGTCGAAATACTGATCATAACCCACAAAATCCACCCCAATACCATGGTTCCAGTAACACATGCTGGTCACCCCGTCGAAGCGGAACCCGTCGAAATGAAAGTTTTCCAACCAATATTTCAGATTGGACAAGAGCAAAGTCACCGTTTCCTGCTTGCCATAATCGAAACAGCGGGAATCCCACACCGGATGCTTGCCACGCTCACCACCATGGAAATACAGGGTTTCAGAGCCATCGAAGCGACCGAGCCCCTCTTTCTCATTGGTAACGGCATGAGAATGCACCACATCCAGAATAACAGAAATGCCCATACCGTGCGCTGTGTCAATCAGTTCCATCAGTTCCTCAGGCGTGCCGAAACGGAAGGAAGGAGCGAACAAGTTGGACACCTGATAGCCGAAAGAGCCATAATAAGGATGCTCTTGGACGGCCATCATCTGTATCGTATTGTAACCCAACTCTTTGATTCTCGGCAGCACATATTCCTTGAACTCCCAATAAGTAGAAACTTTCTCCTCTTCGGACGACATGCCCACATGCGCCTCATAAATCAGCGGATTTTCAGGTTTCTTTGGAGAAGAGTGCTTGAACTGATATGGTTTTTCCGGTTCCCACACCTGAGCGGAGAAAGTCTTGGTGGTATCGTCCTGCACCACACGGGTCGCACATGAAGGCAAACGCTCGTCGGCGCCATCCTGCCACACCATCCACAGTTTGTATAACATACCGTGTTTCAGAAAGCTCTCCGGCAATTCAATCTCCCAATCGCCATTGCCGATAGAATGCAAGGCGTATTGCGGCTGCACCTGCCAATAGGAGAAATCCCCAATCAAGAAAATCAGCTTGGCATTGGGCGCTTTTTCGCGAAAAATCCAAGTGTTCTTTTCGCTTTTATGCAGACCGTAGTACAAATGGTGGTTGGCCTTGTCTTTCAACGGGCACTTGCCATCGGTAAGATCCAGCGTACGCAGCACCGCCATCTGATGGCGACGAAGCAGATTTTGCTTGTACGGCTTCAGCCAAGGGTCTATAAGTACCAGTTCAGGAGTTTCCATAATTAACAAGAGCTATAAGGTACGACATCCAACGTGGTATAATCTTTCTTCAGATACTTGAAATAGGCGCACACGGCAATCATGGCGGCATTGTCGGTGGTTAGGTCGATGGTAGGCAGTATCAAGTTGCGATGGTAATGGTCGGCAATCTGCTGCATGGCTGTGCGCAGGCCCTTGTTGGCTGACACACCGCCTGCCAATACCAAATCCTTGCAATCGTATTGCTTCAATGCTTGTACCACCTTATTGATCAATGACTTAATAATAGCATACTGCATCGATGCCGCCAAATCTTTCTGATTCTTCTGGATAAATTCAGGATCTTTTTTCAGCTCATCTCTGACGAAATAGAGAAAAGAAGTTTTCAGGCCGCTGAAGCTGTAATCCAAGCCCGGCAAATGAGCTATCGAGAACTGAAAACGCTTGGGGTCTCCCTCTGCAGCCAGGCGGTCAATCACGGGGCCACCGGGATAAGGCAAGCCCATAATTTTCGCCGCTTTGTCGAACGCTTCGCCTGCAGCATCGTCGATGGTTACTCCCAAACGTTCCATTTCAAAGTAGTCATTCACCTTCAGCAACATGGTATGGCCGCCCGAAACTGTCAGGCACAGGAAGGGAAAATGGGGCTTGGCGGAATCATCATCACTTTTGTTCAAAAAATTCGCCAAAACATGTGCCTGTAAGTGATTTACCTCAATCAGGGGCACATCCAAACTATAGGCCATAGCCTTGGCAAAAGAGCTTCCCACCAGCAAAGAGCCGAGCAGTCCGGGGCCATTTGTGAAACCTATCGCAGATATTTGATTTTTGTTTATCTTTGCACGGTGAAGTGCGGTGTCCACAACGGGGATGATATTTTGCTGATGAGCACGGGATGCCAGCTCGGGAACAACGCCCCCATATTCGGCGTGAACTTTCTGACTGGCAATGACATTGGAGAGGATAGTAGTATCAGCAATGACAGCGGCGGACGTGTCATCGCAGGAAGATTCGATACCAAGAATATAGGCTGACATAAACACAATATTTTGAAGGGCAAAATTATAAAAAAAATCGGAAAGCTGCTACTATGGGTCATCGGTATTTTTATTGCCCTTGATTTAGCGATAGTTGGATTGTTCTTTGTGCCGTCTTTCCAGAACTATGTCATCTCCAAAGTCACTGGTTTTATTTCCGAAAAATGGGGTGCCGAGATCGGAGTCAGCCGTATCTACGTCACTCCAACCCTGCGTATGGCCGCCGATGATTTTGTCATCAAAGACCTGCACAACCAGCCCATGATTTATGTCAAGCACGTCAAGGGGCGCTTCAAAAAACTGAAAACCAAACCTTTCACCCTGTCATTTTTCAGTGTTACTGCCACGGAGGCTGATGTTACCTTGGTCACCTACGAGGGCGACACCATAGTCAACATTTCCGCCTGGGCAAAAAAAATCTCCAAACCCAAAAAGAATCCGAAAGACTTCATCCTGCGAATTGACAACATCCGGCTCATCGACTCCCGTTTCTCCATTGCCAACCAAAATAAGCAACAAAAAACGCCCTACATTGAAGGGCAGGAATTTGACCCCAACTTTTTCGAAATGCGCCATATTGACTTCAGGGCCAACAAATTCCAGGTATACAATGATGACATTTCCGCCTTGATCAAGCAAATTGGCTATGACCAATATTTTGGTTTCCATCTGATCGAAGGCTCCGGTGATTTCCAGATCAACAGTCACATGCTACGCTTTGACGACTGCAAACTAAGAACCGAGAACAGCAACTTGGACTTGGACTTGCGCTTTGACTATGGCATTTGGGGAAATCTCGGTGATTTTCTAGACAGTGTGAACATCACCGCCACCGTGCGTCCCTCTGATTTTTGCCTAAAGGATGCTGCCTGTTATGCCGGGGCTATCCGAGGAATGGACGACAGCCTGCATTTCCAAGGTTTGGTCAGCGGCTGTGTCAACGACCTCAAGCTGATAGACTTCGACTGTCACTACAAGAATTCCACCTATTTCACAGGTGATTTTGCTTTGAAAGACATCACGGACTTCAAGCACGCTATATGGAACCTGGATTTCCGCGAATCCTATTTCAACATGAATGAGTTGGCGGAATTCTCACTTCCCCAAGGCAAAAAACTCCCTATACCCGCTATTGCCAAACGTCTGGGCTATGCCAAACTCAACGGCAAACTAGCCGGTTATGTCCCCGCTATAGATGCCAAGCTGAACATCGCCACCGGCATCGGAAACCTCAACACAGACCTTTCTTCTAAAGACCATGGAGAGCAAGTCAGTTTCGGAGGCAAATTGTATTCCAACAATTTCAATTTGGGACAGCTCATCAACAGCAACAAATATCTCGGCCAAGTACATTTCAACATGGAACTCGAAGGAACGAGCGACGACCCGCAAGATCTGCCGGATTTCCAGAACTCCCTCAATGCAAAGCTTCGCGGCAACATCTCACGCATCGACCTCTTCGGTTATCCCGCTGCAGACATCCACATATCCGGACGATACCAAGACAAGAAATGCTCTGCCCATGTCAATTCCAACGACCCCAGGTTAGACTTCATCTTCAATGGTTTGGCAGATTTTTCTTTGCTTGAGCCCAACTTCCAGACAGATCTCTCGCTACAAAGTGTCAAACTCAGCGAGATTGCCTCCTATCATACTCCGATAGACAGCGTCAACGCCCAAGGCTTTGACCGCCTGATTTACTTTGCCCAACAACACCCGAATGTTGAAGTCAAGTTGGATTCCCTGTCCGCCAATATTATTGGCACCACATTGGAAAAACTGAACGGTTACGTCGGTCTTGACGGACTTCAAATCTACAACGAGAAACATCCTTTTGTCAACGACAGACTACGCTTCACCGCCATCAACACTCCAGCCGGATTGCACAAATACATCCTTTCCTCAGACATTGTCAACGCCACGCTGAACACCAATTACGAATACAAGGACATCAAAGACTCTCTGCTGAACGTGGCTTACCGATACATCCCCAACTTGCTGCCACAAAGAGAAGAACATAACAGAAAAAACAAGAACTATGCTGAGAACGAGGAAAACGACCGCTATTTCAACTTCTCTGTCGAAACCTTCGATACCGAACCTCTGCTGTACATTTTCCTGCCAGAGCTCTATGTTGCCGACCACAGCAGCATTGATCTTCAATTGGGAGGGTTAGCCCAGCAAGACAAAATCAACATTCTCATACCCCAAACCACCTACAAAGGCCGCTTTAACCTCAGCAACTTCCTGTTAAATGCAAACTCCACCAATGAAAAACATTTAATGGTCAATATGAGTAGCGACTCCATTACCATGTCCAACCAGAAAGGAGCGTTATTGTCACTTCATCAGCTATTGTTTAACGCGGAAGTGTTCCAATCAACCATTGATTTCCAGTTGTCATGGAAAAACAATACGGACTCGTCCGGTCAAAACTCCCACCTTAACGGAAATTTTGACGCCCATGACAAAAGCAATATGATAGGACGCATCTCTGACTCACAGATTCTGCTCAACGGGGTCTCATTCAGATTCAACAACCACAACGCTATCATGATTCAGAAAAAAAGAATTGTGGTGGAAAATCTTGTATTCAGCGATGACAAGAGCTCCATTAAGGTTAACGGTGCCTATTCTAAATTTCCCGACGACCACTTGATGGTGACCATCAACAATTTTGACATCAGCGCAGTCAACGATTTCCTGGACGGCATTTCATTCGGAGGCAACCTGTCCGCCAATGCCGACATCACCATGCGTGATGACAACCGTTTCATTATGGGCAAATTGCTGGCTTCTGACTTCTCCCTAAACCAAACTACTTTGGGCAATGTTTTCCTGACAGCGGGCATTGGTGACAATGGCTCATTAGGCTTCTCCGGAGGTATTTTCCGACGCGAACAAGCTATCACGTCCTCTATCATCAATGATTATACCATTAAAAACTACCAAACTGAGCAAGACAAGCTGGCCAACATCAACGGTTACTATCTGAGCCGCATCAAGCGTTTTGTGGCCAAAGCCAACATCGGCAGTCTGGACTTGGGATTCTTGGGGCCATTCCTTTCTTCCTTTAGCGACAATATCAGTGGAAATGCCTCTGGTGAGCTCAGTTTTATTGCCTCTCCCGACTCTTCTTTCATAAATGGCAAAGCCCATGTCAACAAGATGACGATGGGAATCAAAGCTTTGGGAACAATCTATAATATTGAAGATCAGGATATCAGTTTCAACAAACAAGGTATCATCTTCGAGAATGTCCTGTTGAAAGACAAGGACAACAACGTCGCCACCATGAAAGGGCACATCTACCATAAACTCTTCAAAAACATCAAGATAGATTTAAATATCAGCACACAGCGTATTCTTGCCTTGAATCTGCCCCGCAATGCCAACTCCAGTTTTTACGGCAATGGCTATGTATCTGGCGACATTCAGATATTCGGTGACGAGGATCAACTCAACTTTTACAGTGGCGGCCTCACTACCCTTAAAGGAAGCTCCGTCTTTTTCCCCATCACCTCCTCGCAATCCGTATCTGAAAACAGCAGTATCCGTTTCAAGACCATCGTGCAGGACTCAGTAATTGTCGCGGCCTCCGACCAAAACCAGATGAAACTGAATTTCGACTTCATCTTCAATGTTACTCCAGAGACAGAAGTGCAAGTGGATGTGTTTTCCATCGGCGGCACTATGCGCGGCAACACCTCCGGACCCTTGCATTTGGTTTATAATGACAACGAAGGTATCAACATTTACGGCACGTTGGAAATTTTGTCAGGTGATTTTTTACTCTCTTTGGAAAACATCATCAATACAAAACTCAAGCTAGTTCAAGGTGGCCAAGTAATTTTCAATGGTCCCGTGGCAGACTTTGTGGTACATACCAGCGCATACTATACTGCTCGTACCAATCTGTCCAATATTATAAGTAGTGAGGAAGCGGGCAGTTCCTCACGTACCGCTGTCAACGCCTATATTCACTTGGATGGACAACTGATGAAATATCCCTCTTTGGACTTTTCCTTCGAAATGCCTAACGTTAGCCAAGAATTAAGCAAAGTTGTTTTCACAGCTATTGACACTAGTAATCCGCAAAACCGTTCCAAGCAATTCTTCATTTTCTTGCTCACCAACCAGTTCATGCCCGAAAACGCCACATCCCAGGACATCTCCAGCACAATGGAAAGCGGTGGTATCGGCATTGTGACCAATATGGTCAACAATTTCCTGTCGAGACAAATGAAACACGGCGGCATCGGTATTGTCTATAAGAATGGCAACGAACAAAACGCCACTGAATACGGATTGAATGCCAACTTGCAATTCCTGAACGACCGTATGATATTCGAGACCAACATCGGCTATTATGACAACAGCCACATCAGCAAAGGGAAAACCGGCATTGAGAACTTCTACGGAGATTTCAGTCTGGAATATCTGATTACCCAAAAAGGCAACTGGAGGGTAAAAGTGTACAACTTCAACGACCAATACATCACTGATTCATACCAGAAAGTTCCTGGTGTGGGTTTAGCTTTGATGTACAAGCAGGACTTCAACAACCGCAAGGACTTTTCAGAAGACTTTTTGCAGCAGGCGAAAATCGAAATCAACAAAAAAGAACGGAAGAACAAAAATAAGAAACAAAAAAATACCAAATGAAAACCAACACCACACAACTGATAGCCATTCTGTTATTCCTAGTAGTACTGGCAGCTGTTTGCTGGTATTTCTCCGACATAATCATCTACCTGATTCTCGCCCTTTTGCTAACGATTGCCGGACGACCCGTGGTTCAACTGTTGTGCAAACTTCGCATTGGCAAATTCCACTTTCCCCGTCCCCTGGCCGCCATCATTGTCATAGCGGCTATCATCGGGATTTTTTTCGGCATTTTTGCCATTCTGACCCCTCTGATCAGCCAAGAAATCAAGAATCTGGCCTCCATTGACCCCGAGGTACTCACCGCCGGCTATGACCGCTTCCTTTCCCAGTTCCAGAAATTCGCCTCCCGCCATAACGTGGATATTACCGCCACGGAGATTTCCGAAACTCTTGTCCTCCAACTTCAGGAATTTGCCAGAAAGTTAGACATCGGAAACCTCTTCAGCCATCTTGTCGGAATCATCGCCAGTGTTTTCGTCGCCATCTTTGCCATCCTGTTTCTCACCTTCTTCTCTCTCAGCGACGACGGCATCATCCTTAAAACCGCGAAGAAAGTTTTTCCGGTCAAGCTGCGCAACAACTTCGACAATATAGTCTCCAATACTCGCAGCCAAATCGTCAGATACTTTGGCGGTGTTTTCATAGAAATGTGCATTGTCGGTCTGATCAACGGCGTTGCCTGTTACTTTTTTGGCGTTCCCGATGCGGTACTGATCGGCGTTTTGTCGGGCATGCTGAACATCATCCCTTACATCGGCCCCCTCATCTCCGTGTGCCTGAATGTCATCATCTCCTGCACCAGCATGATCCCCATGTCGCCGGCAGGTATAGATGTGCTATACAATATAATAAAGGTGGTGGCAATCTTTGGCTGCTCGCAACTCATTGACAATTTCATCTTGCAGCCGTTCATTTACGGAAAAAGTGTCCACGCCCATCCCATTGAAATTTTCATTGTCATTCTGGCAGCGGCCAAGGTTGGCGGAGTTTTAGGCATGATTTTCGCAGTGCCCGTTTACACTCTGGCACGCATTGTGGTCAAAGAGTTTTTCGGACAGTACTTCCTCGAGGAAGCTACCGATGAAGGTGAAAAGGAGTTGACAGTTGACAATTAACAATTAATAATTAATAGTTGATAATTGACAGTTTTTCTTTAATAATAACTGATTAAGATGATTGAATATAAGAGATATCCTTACAAGGAAGAAGAAATAGCACAGCGTATTGAACAGTATTGCAAAGCGGAATGGAAGTATTTTACAGAAGCGGAAGCCTACCGTTTTGTTTTAGGTTGTATTGATTTAACCACCTTGGAAGGAAGCGACAATACGCAGAAAATCAAAGATTTGTGTCAAACCGCTATTGATTTTAAGGATGACAGTCGTCAGATTCCCAGCACTGCGGCAGTATGCGTGTACCCACCCTTTGTGGCCCAAGCCAAATCTCTGTTGAAAGGCACCGATATTCATGTAGCATCGGTTGCCGGAGCATTTCCTGCCGGACAGTCCCCCATTGAAATCAAAATGGCGGAAGTCAAGTATGCTGTAGCGGCCGGTGCCGACGAGATTGACATGGTCATCTCCCGTGGCAAATTCCTGGAAGGCAACTATCAAGAGGTGTACGACGAAATTGTCGCCATCAAACAAGCCTGTGGGAAAGCGCATCTTAAAGTCATTTTGGAGACCGGCGAGCTGAAAACCGCCGACAACATCTATGCGGCCTCCATGATAGCCATGGAAGCCGGTGCCGACTTTATCAAGACCTCCACCGGAAAAATTGCCGTAAATGCCACCCCCGAATCCTTCCTCATTATGCTGGATGCCATTGCAAATTTTTACAAACAAACTGAGAAGATGGTCGGCATGAAACCCGCCGGAGGCATCTCCGATGCGGAAAATGCGCTTCTATATGTCAAAATTTTAGAAAATACACTCGGCAAGAAATGGCTTAACAAACAATATTTTAGAATCGGCGCAAGCCGTTTAGCCAAGAAAATCCAAGAAAAACTATAGGGTCAAAATTTTTTTTGTAATATATTGCGTTTGAATGAAATAAAAGTGTATTTTTGCAGTCCAAAAAATTTCAATCATTTAACCATAAAAAATAACAATTATGACAAAAGCTGAAATCGTAAACGAAATTTCGAACAAGACAGGTTTTGACAAGAATGCTGTTCAGACCGTGGTTGAAGCCTTTATGACCAGTGTTAAGGGCTCTTTGGCAAAGAATGAGAATGTCTATTTAAGAGGTTTCGGTAGTTTTATCGTGAAGGAAAGAGCAGAAAAAACGGCTAGAAATATCTCCAAGAAACAAACTATTGTTATCCCCGCTCACAAAATCCCCGCATTCAAACCCTGCAAAACTTTCGTGAACGTAGTAAAGAAAATTAAATAACTAACCTTAAAATCTCAGCACTATGCCCAGTGGTAAAAAAAGAAAAAGACATAAAATGTCAACCCATAAGAGAAAAAAACGTCTCAGAAAGAACAGACATAAGAAGAGATAATTTCTCGTATGGGGTCTAAAAGATTTTGAAAAACTAAATGATGTGCCACTGACATGTCATTTAGTTTTTCGTTTATATAACATTTAGCAAATCACCCACCCCGCGCAATTTCAGGAAACATGCGAATAACGCTGGATTGCGCCAACACTTCACCGAAAAATATGGATAACAACGAGCTTACTAAAGAATTAATCATCGCTTCTCATCCGAACGAAGTCCAACTTGCGCTGCTCGAAAACAAGAAACTCGTCGAAATTCATCGTGAGACCTCTTCCGACTGTCACTCTGTTGGTGACATATACCTTGGCACCGTCCGAAAAATCATGCCTGGCCTGAACGCTGCTTTCGTGGATGTTGGCAGCGAAAAAGACGCCTTTTTGCATTATCTTGACTTGGGCACCAATGCCCGCACTTTCAACGAGTTTGTCAATCAGGCCATCAACTTCAATAAAAAAAGCATTGCCAAAGCCCAGAAACTTGAGGATGTGGAAAAGAACGGCAAGATTGGCAATGTACTGACCTCTGGTCAGAAAATTCTCGTTCAGGTGGCCAAAGAAGCCATCTCCACCAAAGGACCCCGTGTCACCACCGAAATCTCCTTCGCCGGCCGATATCTGGTACTGGTCCCCTTCATGGACAAAGTCAGTGTGAGCCAAAAGATTAAAAGCAATGAGGAACGGAAGCGTCTGAAGAAAATCGTGATGGGCATCAAACCCCGCAACTTCGGCATCATCATCCGTACTGTGGCCAAAGACAAGAACGTGGAGGACCTTACTGCTGACATGGAACAGCTGAAAGCTCGCTGGGACAATGCCGTAAACAAGCTGTTCAAAGCGACCGCTCCTTCCAAAATTGCCGACGAGCTGGACAAAACCTCCGCCCTGATCCGCGACCTGGTCAACGACTCCTTCCATGCCATCTACATCGATTCACAGACCATCTACCGCGAGGTGCTGGACTATCTGAAGAGTTTCTCGTCTGAGAAAACCGACATTGTCAAGTTCTACAACGACAAGCAGCCTATCTTCGAGCACTTTAATGTTGCTAAACAAATCAAAGGATCCTTCGGCAAAGTAGTCACCATCAAAAACGGCGTTTACCTCATCATTGAGCACACCGAAGCCATGCACGTCATTGATGTCAACAGCGGCAACCGCCTGAAGTCAAGCAAGAGTCCGGAAGACAACGCCTTTGATGTCAACCTGTTAGCTGCCGAAGAGATTGCCCGCCAACTCCGTCTGAGAGATATGGGCGGCATCATCACCTGCGACTTCATTGACATGCACACCCCTGCCCATAAATCCATGCTATACAAGAAAATGCAGGAGTTTATGGCCAACGACAAGGCGAAACACACCATACTGCCCCTCAACAAATTCGGCTTGCTGGAAATCACCCGCCAGCGAGTGAAAGAAGCTACCATCATCGAGACCACCGAGCAATGCCCCGCCTGCCATGGTACCGGCAAAATAAAACCTTCCATCCTGCTTCAGGAAGAGCTGGAAAACACCATGGAATTTCTGTTTGAAAAACAAGGGGAAAACGGCGTCACCATCTGTCTGCACCCCTACATACACGCATATCTGACCAAAGGTTTCCCCTCTATCCGCCTGAAATGGCTGTTCAAATACCACAAATGGATACGCCTGCAAGCCAATCAGGGATACTATCTCACCCAATTCAAATTTTTCAACAAGAATATGGATGAAATCATGCTTTGGTCCACACCCGCTGAAAACTAAGCCATGACAAGTACCGAAATCCTCACCAAAATCGAACGCTACTGCGCCTATCAAGACCGTTGCTCACAGGAAGTGGTGACCAAACTTCGCAGCTGGCAGATAGAGGAACAGGAACAGCGACAGGTACTGCAAATATTGAAAAACGACGGGTTCCTCGATGACGAACGCTATGTGCAAAGTTTCATAAGGGGCAAAATCAACACCAAGCAGTGGGGCGTACAAAAAATAAGACTGGGGCTGCTCCAAAAAGGCATCAGCAAAGACCTCATCGACAAATACATAGAGGACATTAATCCTCAACAATATACGGACAACATACAGACAGTCCTCCGCAAATGGACCCAAAGCCACGGACCGATCACCCAAGAGAACATCACCAAACTCTACCGACACCTGATGGCGAAGGGGTACACATACGAAGAAATCAAGAGAGTAGAACTGAGAACTGAGAATTCAAAATTCAAAATTCAAAACTAATACTCTTTACCACTACCCCGGCCTTCGGCCACCCCCTTCTTAAAGAAGGGGAATTAGAGCTCCCCTCGAGCACGAAGTGCGAGACTCCCCTTTGGACAAAGTCCACTCCCCTTGAGCGGAGCGAAACTCCCCCTACAGACGCACGCAGTGCGTCCCTACTGAGACCTAAAACCTATAACCTAAAACCTAAAAAATGGTACAAGCCGAACAACTCAAAGAGATTAACGCCCGCTTAGCCGAGCTGAGGAGGTGTCTTTGACATCGACGGGAAATTAGCCGAGATACAAGCCAAGGAAGAAATCACCCATCAAAACAACTTCTGGGACGACCCCAAGGAAGCCGAAAAACTGCTGAAGGAAATCAGCGGCATCAAGTCCTGGGTGGAAGACTACGACAAAGCCGTAGCCGATTATGAGGACTTGAAAGTGTTATTTGAATTTTTCACTGCGGAAGAAGCCACAGAGGAGGAGACCGACAAACAATACGCCGTTTCCATGAAATCCTTGGAGAAATTGGAATTCCGCAACATGATGCGCGAGGAAGAGGACCCCTTGAGCGTGGTTCTCACCATCAACTCGGGTGCCGGCGGCACCGAAAGCTGCGACTGGGCGGAAATGCTGCTCCGCATGTACATCCGCTGGGCCGAACGCAACAAATTCTCTATCAAAGTATTGGACCGTCAGGAAGGCGATGTGGCCGGCATCAAGCAGGCTACCATCGAATTGGACGGAAGCTATGGTTACGGCAATATGAAAAGTGAAATTGGCGTTCACCGTCTGGTGCGCCTCTCGCCTTTCGACTCCGCCAACCGCCGCCATACATCTTTTGCTTCTGTATTTGCCTACCCCATTATCAATGAAGATATTACCATTGAAGTAAACCCTGCCGACATCTCTTGGGACACCTACCGCTCCAGCGGTCCTGGAGGACAGAACGTCAACAAAGTGGAGACAGCCGTACGTCTGCACCACCACCCCACCGGCATTGTGGTATCTTGTCAGGAAACCCGCTCACAGTTGATGAACCGCGAGAAAGCCATGCAGATGCTGAAATCGCAGCTGTATCAGATTGAGTTGGAGAAGAAAAGGGAGAAAATCTCCGAAATTGAAAGCAGTAAGAAGAAAATCGAATGGGGTTCACAAATCCGAAGTTATGTAATGCATCCCTACAAGATGGTGAAAGACCTGCGCACACAATACGAAACCTCCAACGTCGCCGCCGTCATGGATGGCGAGTTAGACGGCTTCATCAAGGCATACTTGATGCAATTCCATTGATAGTTTACAATTAACAATTAATAATTAACAGTTAGGGGCAGGAAAATTCCCGCCCCTTTTCATTATAGTCATTAAAGCAATCTCGTTCTCTTAATATGCTCTGGCGAATAATACGCGCTGTTTGGAGGGCTTGCCTGTCAAGATGCACTTGCCTTCCTCCAGAGGATTGTTGAAGGGGATGCAACGGATAGTGGCTTTGGCCTTCTCCTTAATCAGCTCTTCGGTTTCGGGGGTACCGTCCCAGTGGGCGTATACAAAACCGGCCTTGTTGTCCAAAATATCCACAAACTCGTCCCAAGTGTCAGCCTTGCGGGTATTGTCTTCTCTGAACTTCACAGTTCTGTCGAACAGGCTCTGCTGGATTTCTGCCAAAAGTTTCTCCACTTCCACATCCAAAGTATCCAACGACAAATTGGTCTTCTCCAAGGTATCGCGGCGGCAAACTTCCGCATGGTTGTTCTCCAAGTCACGGGGACCGATAGCGATACGCACCGGCACACCTTTCACCTCATATTCGTTGAATTTCCATCCCGAACGTTTGGAATCATCGTCGTCATACTTCACGCTGATACCTTTGGCTTTCAGTTTCTGGATCAACGGCTGAACTTTTTCAGTAATCTGGTTCAACTGTTCCTCACACTTATATATAGGTATAATCACCACCTGAATCGGAGCCAAAGCCGGAGGCAGCACCAGACCGTTGTCATCAGAGTGTGACATGATGAGGGCGCCGATCAAACGGGTGGACACACCCCATGAAGTAGCCCAAACATATTCCAGCTGATTTTCCTTGTTCAGGAACTTCACATCGAAAGCCTTGGCGAAGTTCTGACCCAAGAAATGCGAAGTACCAGCCTGCAGTGCTTTACCATCCTGCATCAGTGCTTCAATACAGTAGGTATCATCAGCACCGGCGAAACGCTCGTTGGGAGATTTCACACCTCTCACCACGGACACTGCCATATATTTCTCGGCGAAATCAGCATATACATTCAGCATCTTGCGAGTTTCCTCGATGGCCTCCTCGCGGGTAGCGTGGGCGGTATGACCTTCCTGCCACAAGAACTCGGCGGTTCTGAGGAACAGACGGGTACGCATTTCCCAACGCACCACATTGGCCCATTGGTTGCAGAGGATGGGCAGGTCGCGGTAAGACTGGATCCAGTTTTTATAAGTATCCCAGATAATGGTTTCAGAAGTAGGACGGACAATCAGTTCCTCTTCCAGTTTGGCTTCGGGGTCCACGACCACACCACCGCCATTGGGATCATTTTTCAGACGATAATGAGTGATTACAGCGCACTCTTTGGCGAAGCCTTCCACATGATGAGCCTCACGGCTGAAGAAGGATTTCGGAATAAAAAGAGGAAAATATGCATTTGTGTGACCTGTTTCCTTGAACATTTTGTCCAAAGCGTCGTGCATTTTTTCCCAAATCGCATAGCCATACGGTTTGATGACCATACAACCTCTGACGGCCGAATTCTCCGCTAAATCAGCCTTTTTCACAACATCATTGTACCATTGAGAATAATTTTCTGCTCTTGTTGAAAAATCTTTTGCCATAATGATGGGTATTTGCTAAACTTTTTAGTATTTTTGTCGTCAATAAATTTGAGTTTGCAAAGATAAAAAAATTATGGACTTAAATTAAAAGGAGGTTCGTCATGAAAAAGAAAATTTTGCTTTCAGTCGTTTCAATGGCATTAATCATGTCAGCCTGCAAGTTAGACTCAAGCGTCTATTATGATGATGTTTACACGACTTCGAGCGACAAGCAATACGAAACAGTGAGAGTCAACACTGCAACGGAAACATACGACAATACCTCTTCAGACAACAATTATGTATATGAAGAGAATTATGCAGAAGCTGCGGCCGCTCCAACCTATTCTTCTTCAGAAACCTATACGGACGGCGGTGGCACTACCTACATCACCAACAACTATTATTATGACAGTGATGACTATTATGACTATGCATACACTGCCAGAATCAGACGTTTCCACAGCCCGTGCTGCTACAGCTGGGGCTACTACGACCCGTACTACACCAATCTGTACTGGTATGACTGCTATCCCGGCAACTGGGGTGTGAGCATCTACTTAGGCTATGACTGGTACTGGCCGAGATACTATCGTCCCGTTTACAGCTACGGATACTGCAGCTACGGTTTCCGCTACTCATGGGGTTGGGGAAGCGTCTACTGCGGACACCCCGGCTACTATGGACCTGGCTATTACGGGCCCGGTTACTATGGTCCTGGTGGATACAGACACGGTTATCACGATGGTTACAGACGCGGCTACAATGATGCAATACACGCCGGTTACTATCACAACAACTACGACCGCAACAGATCATTCACTTACGGTCACTACAACCGCAATGGGGTTAACAATGGCAAAGCCAAAGACCGCGACTACGACAGAGGAAACCGTCCCGACATGGCTGGCGTTAATGGAGGTGGAGGCAGCAACAGCGGCATGGGTGGTGGCAATTACACCAACAGTCCATACGCCAACTACGCAGGCAGCGGAGTAAATGCGGGAGCCAATGGCAGAGGCGTAAGCCCGAGCAGCACCTTCAGCGAAAGATACGAAAGTATGGTTGCCTCGAATAACAGCAATTCTTCCGGAAGCAATAGTTTTGGAATGAGGCCTGCCACTAGAAACAACTCAGGCGATGCCGGCTCTTTCAGAGCTGTTGACGGAGACAACGGCAATGATAGAACCCCTGCTTCCAACAGTGGCGACAACGGAATAGGAAGAACTCCTGGTGCCAATACGAACAATGGCTCAGCAAGCAGAACTCCCATGAGCGCTGAACCCAAAGCGCCCGCTTCCAACAATGGCGACAACGGAATAGGAAGAACTCCTGGCGCCAATACGAACAATGGCTCAGCAAGCAGAGCTCCTATGAGTGCTGAACCCAAAGCGCCCGCTTCCAACAGTGGCGACAACGGAATAGGAAGAACTCCTGGTGCCAATACGAACAATGGCTCAGCGAGCAGAACTCCCATGAGTGCTGAACCCAAAGCGCCCGCTACCAACAGTGGTGACAACGGAATAGGAAGAACTCCAGGCGCCAATACGAACAATGGCTCAGCAGGCAGAGCTCCTATGAGCGCTGAACCCAAAGCGCCCGCTTCCAACAGCAATACCAACAATAACGGCAATGCTAGAACTCCCGCTACCAATAACTCTAGCAACAGCAGAACCAACTTCAGTGGTGATCCCTACTCCAGCAAAGCACCTGCCACCAACACTACCAGACCTACCACGAACAATAGAACTTCCTCAACTACTTCAAGCGGTAATTCTTCCAACAACGGCAGCGCCCCAAGATCTTCGGACTACTACAATAACAACAATACTGCAAGACCTGCGGGCAGCAACAACAGCTCCAACAGCAGTACAGCAAGACCTGCGGGCAACAGCAATAACTCTAACAACAGCGGAAGCTACTCCAGACCCTCTAACAACCCATCCAACAACTCAAATAGCTCAAATAGTAGAAGTAACAGCAACTCATACTCCAGACCGTCAAACAATAGTTCCAGCAGCAATTCCAACTACTCCAGACCGTCAAACAGCTCTTCTGGAAGTTATTCAAGACCCTCCAACAGTTCTTCCAGCAACTCAAGTAGCAGAAGCAGCAACAGCAGCTCATACTCCAGACCCTCTGGTGGCTCAAGTAGCTATTCAAGACCTTCCGGTAGTTCAGGCAGCTTTTCAGGAGGCGGTCGTTCTTCAGGAGGCTCCTTCTCCGGCGGCGGTTCAAGAGGCAATGCTCCAAGAAGATAAATTCAGAATTCAAAATCCATATGCAAAAGCATCTCACTTCGAGGTGCTTTTTTTCATATCTTTGCAGTTTGAAAACAACATTTGTCATGGTAGAATTATACATCACAATATTAGGCTGTGGCAGTGCCAAACCGACATTGAGACACCACACCTCTTCACAGATTGTCAGTAGATTAGGAGAACTTTATATGATTGACTGCGGAGAGGGGACACAGAGGCAGTTCCACAAATTCGGATTCCACGAGGGGCAGTTGGGAAACATTTTCATCAGCCATGCCCATGGCGACCACTGTCTGGGACTGATTGGTTTGCTTTCCTCCATGTCTCTCAACTCACGCTATCGAGGACTAAACATCTATATTCCAGCAGATTTCGAGCAGATATTGAAAGCCCAGATTGACTTCTTCATGCCACATGCTGAATATGACATCCACATTTATCCGATAGACTGTCAGGAGCCGACCCTCATACATTCAGACACGCACTTTGAGGTGACCGCTTTCCCCTTGCACCACCGTGTTCCTTGCTTTGGTTTCCTGTTCAGGGAACGACAGGGGAAACGGCACATTAAGCCCGAAACCATCCAAACATACAACATTCCCTACCCTGAAATTGAGTTTATCCAAGGTGGACGTGACTTCACTACCATCGACGGCAAGGTGATTCCCAACGAGGAGCTCACCACGCCACCAACGATGACACGCAGCTATGCCTATCTCTCCGACACCCAGCCGATGAAAGAATATGTCGAGTTGTTGCAGGGAGTTGACCTGCTCTATCACGATGCCACCTATTGCGAAGGAGACGAGCAACTCGCCTTTCAGTACGACCATTCCACCGCAAGCCAGGCAGCGGAATTCGCCCAAAAGTGCAATGCCGGAAAGCTAATACTCGGACATTTCTCCTCGCGTTACGACAGCGAGGAATGGCTACTGGAACGTGCTGTAAAACACTTTTCTCACACCATCTTAGCCGATGAAGGACTGAATGTGAAGATTGCGGACAAGACGGAGGAAGGAGCTATGTTTATTGAGTGGAGGGAGTAATCCGGCTGTGCTTACCGTCAATCTGATTTTTTGCTTACTTTTTGATCATGCAAAAAGTAACAAATACTTCTTGTTTATTTGAAAAAATAATCGTACATTTGCAACCTTAATGTAAAATGTATAATTATATTCAAAACTAAATAATTATGGATAAGTTTATTACTGTAGATGAGGCCGTTGCAAAAATTAAAAGCGGCATGACATTGATGATTGGCGGTTTCTTAGCTGCCGGAACTCCCAACAAAATCGTGGAGGCATTGTCAAAAACTGATGTCAAAGATTTGACTATCATCGCCAATGACACCGCCTATCCCGACAAAGGTATCGGTTTGCTGATCACCAACAAGCAGGTGAAAAAAGTCATCGCTTCTCACATCGGCACCAACCCCAACACCATCCAGCAACTCAACGACAAGGAACTGATCGTGGAATTCTCACCCCAGGGCACCTTGGCTGAACGTATCCGTTGCGGCGGCGCTGGCTTAGGCGGCGTGTTGACCCCCACCGGTCTCGGCACCGTGGTGGAAGAAGGCAAACAGAAACTCACCATCGACGGTAAAGAATACCTGCTGGAGAAACCTCTCCACGCTGACATCGCCCTGATCGGCGCCAACATCTCCGACGAGACCGGCAACCTGATTTACAAAGGCACTACCCAGAACTTCAACCCCATGATGGCTACTGCTGCCGACTTGGTAATCGTTGAGGCTCAGGAAGTGGTGAAGACCGGCGAGATTCCGATGGAGAATGTGCATACTCCGGGGATTTATGTGAATTACATTGTGAGAGGATAAACGGTTGAACGAGGAGACGTGCACTGCGTGCACTCGGGAAGACGGTTAGACGGTAAGACGTACACTAGCGTGTACTCGGTTAGAAGGTTAGAAGGTTAGAAGGTTAACCGAGAAGATGGGAAAACGATAATCGTATAACCGAGCGAGTAAAACGAGCGACTTCTCGAGCGAACAAAGTGAGCGTCTCACCGAACGAGCGAAGCGAGTGACTCCACGAGCGAATGAAATGAGCGACTCGACGTATAAAACAAATCAACAATTAAACAAATCAATAAAAATGGAATACAGAACAAAAATCAGATTGCGCATGAGCGCAAAGGATGCCCACTACGGTGGCAATTTGGTTGACGGCGCCCACATGGTTCACCTCTTTGGTGACGTGGCTACCGAGCTTTTGATTATGCGTGACGGCGACGAAGGTCTTTTCTGCGCATACGACATGATAGAATTCAAGGCTCCTGTTTATGCAGGCGATTTCATCGAAGCCGAAGGTTGGATCGACCGCGAAGGCAACACCTCTCGTCACATGATGTTTGAGGCCCGCAAGGTTGCTGTCGCCCGTCCCGACATTTCTCCTTCAGCCGCCGACGAACTGGATGAGCCCATCCTGGTTTGCCGCGCTTCAGGCACCTGCGTAACCCCCAAGGACTGCCAAAGAAAGAACAAATAATCAACAATTCAACAAATCAACAATGGATAAACTGATTATTACCGCCGCTATCTGCGGCGCAGAAGTCACCAAGGAACAGAACCCCAATGTACCTTATACCGTTGAAGAAATCGTCCGCGAGGCCAAGTCAGCTGTGGATGCCGGTGCTGCTATCGTGCACCTGCATGTCCGTTGGGACGACGGCACCCCCACTCAGGATCGTGGCCGTTTCCAGGAATGCGAAGAGGCCATCTTAAAGGTGTGCCCCGATGTCATCCTGATTCCGTCCACCGGCGGTGCTGTGGGCATGACTCCCGATGAGCGTCTGCAATCAACCGACACCACCCCGCTGCCAGAGATGGCTACCCTTGACTGCGGTACCTGCAACTTCGGCGACGAGATTTTCGACAACACCATGCCCACCATGCGCGCTTTCGGCAAACGCATGATGGAACGCGGCATCAAGCCCGAATACGAATGCTTCGAGATGGGTCACCTCGACACCATCCTCAACATGGCCAAGAAGGGCCAGGTTCCCGGAGCTCCCATGCAGTTCAACTTCGTGTTGGGCGTTCCCGGCTGTACCCCCGCCACTGTTGCCAACCTTTGCTGGTTGGTAAACGGCATTCCTGCTGGTTCAACCTGGACCGTCACCGGTGTGGGTCGTCACGCATTCCCGATGGCCGCTGCCGCTATCGCCATGGGTGGTAACGTACGCGTAGGTTTTGAGGACAACCTCTACCTGTCGAAAGGCGTTTTGGCCAAATCCAACGGTGAGTTGGTTTCCAAGGTGGTCCGCATCGCCAAAGAGCTGGGTCGCGACATCGCCACCTCAGCCGAAGCAAGAGAAATTTTAGGATTAAAACAAAAATAACGATTATCAATTATGGATTTCAGTTTAACAAAACAAGAACAGCTGTTTTTGCAGATGATTCGCGAGTTTGCCGAAAATGAGGTAAAACCTCTGGCAGCAGAAGTCGATGAGGAAGAAAGATTCCCGATCGAGACCGTTGAAAAAATGGCAAAAATAGGCATCATGGGTATTCCCATTCCGAAACAGTATGGCGGACAGGGTGGTACCAACCAGATTTACGGCATGGCCGTTGAAGAACTGTCACGCGTATGCGCCACCACCGGTGTAATTGTGTCAGCCCACACTTCTCTCTGTATGAACCCCATTTTGGAATACGGTACAGAGGAACAGAAAATGAAATATTTGCCCAAGTTGGCCTCAGGCGAATGGATTGGCGCTTTCGGTCTGACCGAACCCAACGCCGGTACCGACGCTGCCATGCAGCAGACTATGGCTGTGGACGCTGGTGACAAATGGATCCTGAACGGAACCAAGATTTTCATCACCAACGCTTCTTACGCCAACGTCTTCATCGTGATGGCTATGACCGACAAGTCACAGGGCACCAGAGGCATCTCCGCTTTCATCGTAGAGAAAGGCTTCAAAGGCTTCTCCATCGGTAAGAAAGAAAAGAAAATGGGTATCCGCGGCTCCGCTACCTGTGAGCTGATTTTCGAGAACTGCGAAGTTCCGAAAGAAAACCTGTTGGGTGAACTCGGCAAGGGCTTCAAGATTGCTATGCAGACCCTTGACGGTGGCCGTATCGGTATCGCCGCACAGGCTCTCGGTATCGCACAAGGCGCTATGGATGAAACCATTAAATACACCAAGGAACGTAAACAGTTCGGCAAAGCCATCGCCGCTTTCCAGAACACCCAGTTCCAACTGGCCAACCTGGAAACCAGAGTTCAGGCTGCCCGTCTGTTGGTTCGTCAGGCCTCTTACAAGAAAGACATGCACCTGCCCTACTCCGTAGATGCCGCCATGGCCAAGCTGTTCGCAGCCGAAACCGCTATGGAAGTGACCACCAAGGCTGTTCAGCTGCACGGTGGCTACGGTTACACCCGCGAATATCCTGTTGAAAGAATGATGCGTGATGCCAAGATTACCGAAATCTATGAAGGAACTTCCGAAGTTCAGCGTATGGTCATCGCCGGTAAATTATTAAAATAGAAGAAAATTATGAAAATAGTAGTTTGTATAAAACAAGTTCCGGACACCACTGAAATCAAAATTAATCCGGCAACAGGTACCCTGATCCGCGATGGTGTTCCCAGTATTATGAATCCCGACGACAAGGGCGGTTTGGAAATGGCCCTGCGTTTGAAAGACCAATACGGCGCTGAAGTAACTGTTATCACCATGGGACCCCCACAGGCCGACGCTATCCTGCGTGAGGCTTTCGCCATGGGCGTTGACCGTGCCATCTTGTTGACCGACCGCGCATTTGCCGGTGCCGACACTCTGGCTACCTCCAACGCTTTGGCTGGTGCGCTCCGCTGCCTCGACTATGACCTCGTAATTGGTGGTCGTCAGGCTATCGACGGTGATACCGCACAGGTAGGCCCCGAAATGGCTGAGCACCTGGGATTGCCCCAGATTTCTTACGTTACCGGTCTCGAATATGACGGCAAAAACACTTTGACCGTGAAGAAAGAGACGGAAGAAGGCTATCAGATGCTGTCTGTGGAAATGCCTTGCGTGCTGACCGTGCTGGCAACCGCCAACAAGGCCCGCTACATGACCGTTTCCGGCATCATGGATGCTTTCGAGAAGGAAGTGGAAATCTGGACCGCCGCCAAGATTGACATCGCTCCCGAAAAATTGGGTCTCAAAGGTTCTCCCACCCGTGTGAAGAAATCATTCACCAAAGCCCAGAAGGGTGCCGGTGAGACTTTCGAGGTGGATGCTGAGGAAGGTGTCAACATCATCATCAACAAATTAAAAGAAAAACACATCATCTAATCGCCGTTGTCGGTAATATAAATTGTATTTATTATGGAAAAAACAGATTATAAAAATGTATATGTTTTC
>JAGBPS010000033.1 GCA_017633255.1 Bacteroidales bacterium | reverse complement strand
TCCCTGCTTTATCTTCGCCACAAGCGATGACGTTAACATGGTCATCACCAACTGTACCCATGGCGACAATACCTATTTCTGGGATTTCGGAGATGGGGTAACCTCCACAGAAACCCACCCTGTTCATGAATACATGGACCCGGGCCGATACAGTGTCAGCATGATTGTCTCCGATGAACACAACTGCATCGACTCTCTGCGCCAGGATTACGTCATTAACGGACCCGTGTATATTGCCAATGCATTCACCCCCAATGGTGACGGCATCAACGACGAAATATGCCTTATTGGTAAAACCGTTCAGAACCAAGAATTCTTCTGGGCTATCTATGACCGACACGGCAGCTTGGTATTCAGCAGTTACAATCCTGAAATCTGTTGGGACGGCACCCTGGCCAATGGCAAAGATGCGATTTCCGGTGTGTATGTCTATCGTATTAAATACAGAGATGTTAACGGAAACTACTTCGAACGTGATGGTAATATTACGCTGATACGATAGTTGACAATTAACAATTAACAATTGACAATTGATAGTTGACAGTTAAGTTTTTTGCCAGAATCAAGAATCATAGCTCTTAATTCTTAGTTCTTAGTTTTTAATTCTTAACTCTCGATTCTAAATTCTTAACTCTTAGTCCTAGTTTGTTTCCCCTCTCAAGAGCAAAACGCTACCCTTGCGGGAATTTGGTTTTCCCTCTATATCCACATAATTAATCTGATAGGAATACGTGCCTTGTGGAGCCAAGTGCCCGTTGATGTGTCCATCCCAGCCATTTTCCGGATGGAGACTGACAAAAATCAGCTGACCCCAGCGGTCATAAATCCGCATCTCATAATTCTCTTCGGAAATAGAATTACCAATCGGCTTGAACACACGGTTTTCCGCAATTTCGCTTTCAGGAATAAAAGCTGAAGGCAAATACATCGTCGGCACTTCGCGAATCACATATAAAAGCGACAAAGAATCCATGCAATTATTATCATCCACCACGGTAAGCACCACTGGATACTGTCCGGGATCGCTGTAAGTGTGCGTGGGCTGCCACTCCGTTGAAACTTGTCCGTCGCCAAAATTCCAATCCCAATGGACAAGTCCCTCTTCCGGCGTACAGTTTACCATAATCACACTTTTCTCATTCGACACACTGAAATAGAAACAGGCATCGGGACCGGGAATATCACGAACCGTAAAAGCAAGCGTCAAACTACAGCCATTGCTGTCCACCACTGCGACACTATAGTTTCCGGCAGCGACCTGTTCCGCCACAGGACCGTCACTGACAATGGGTGAAACCCACTGATAAGAATAAACCCCGAAACCACCAGTAGCGGCAATTTCCACACGGCCATCAGCACGCCCGCAATGGGCATCGGTAACCTGCACAAGATTCACTTGGTGAATGATATTCTCTATTATAAAATCAGCTTCTGCCGTACATCCGATGGAATCAATCATTTGCAAATGATAATTGCCAACAGCCAAATGATTGAACTCCGCCTCTACCCCACTTGGCTGAAACACATATTGATAGGGTTGTGTTCCTCCTGACGGATCTACTTTTATAGAGCCATTATCCTGATTGCATGTGGCGTTAATCACCTGCTCAAGCAACAACTCCGGTTGCGAGGTAACCCTCAAATGCAAGGTGTCGGCACAAGGACAGCCATGGAAATCATTATAATTATACAGATAAACACCGCTGACATCATACTGAATATTATGCCAACTATATGGTTCACAAACAACAACTCTTTCATTTACACCTACTGCATGATGCACCGTCAGATGCAAAGTGTCCACCTGCACACAGCCATGTTCATCATTTACAGCATACAAATACACCCCGCTTTGGGTATAGATAGTTCCATGCCACTCGTATGACTCACATACGGCAACTGTTTCCGAACTATGAACCGGTCTGTTGATGGTCAGATGCAAAGTATCCACCTGCCAGCAGCCATTGGCATCCGCATGTCCGTGGGTATATACTCCCGACTCGGTATAAACAGTACCGTTCCATTCATACGAATCGCAAGCCTGGGCATCCATTGAGGCAGGTGACGCGAAATGCAAAGAAAGTAACAAAGTGTCGGTATAGGGGCAGCCGTGCGCATCGTTTGACGAGAAGGTATAAAGACCTGTTTCAAAATAACTTGTACCATGCCAAGTATAAAACGAACAAGTATCTTTTTCTATCATCTCATGAGTGGCGTGATAAACAGTAAGATGCAAATAAATAATACTGTCACACAACGAGGAGGCGGTCATCGTATAGCTCGGCGTTTCTGTACTTTCAGTATAGGTCTGCCCATTAATCCATGTATAAGACTCGCATGCGGTCACTGTCTCGACTGTTTCGTAAGCCTCACGAATCGTCAAATGCAAAGTGTCCACCTGCAAGCAAGCATGGGCATCAAGTACCGAATCAATATAAACTCCTGTTTGCGTATAAGTATGATTTCTCCACTGATACGAAACACAGGAAGTATCATACCATACCACAGGAACCATAGGAGGAACGGCCAACTCAAGAATCACCACGCTATCGCAGGAAGCGGAAGTCTGGTAAGTGACGCTAAACTGGTGGTTGCCTGGCGGCAAGATTTCCGTCAAGCTGAAATTCGCATCCTGAAACAAGCTGTTCCAGCAGACAGTATCCCTATACGTACTTGTATCCGAGAGGAAAACCCGCACCTGTACCGTATCCGAAGCCGTACAGCCATAGTTGTTGGTCACCGTCACCGAGTAATCCGAAGTCTCGTCAGGATGCACCCATATCGTTCGTGTCGTGGCACCTGTATTCCACTCGTAGTGAGTTGCTGATGAAGAGGTCAACTGCACACTGTCGCCCAAGCATATACCATTGCCACCCGAAATGGACACGGTGGGCAATGCACGGACAATAATAGTCTGGCTTGCGGAATTTGTACACCCTTCCTCACTGGTCGCCACCACTCGATAACTTGTATTGGAGTACGGGGATACACGCAACGAATCCTCGTAGGCTATCGTATCACCGCCTTGCAACCACTCATAAGTATGGCCTCCCGTTGCATATAAAGTTGCTGAATCTCCCCTACAGATAGTATGATTGGACGGATTTGTAGACAATGTGATTGAGGGTCTCGGATGAACGACGACAGTCAATGAATCGGCAGCCGCACATCCGTTATTAGAACCTGTAACCACATATGTAGTGGTTGTCGTTGGTGAAACCGTACGGATAGCGCCGGAGCCCGTTGGAGACCAAGTATAGCTGGAGGCTCCTTCGGCTTGCAGTGTCACCTGTGTTCCCCGGCAAATGGTATCTGCTGACGCAGTCAATGTCACCTGAGGCATGGCATTAACCGTCACCTCAATTTGCGAAGGGGTCACCGTGATACCGGGGCCTGTCAATTGCAAACTATACTGACCTGTTTGAGCGACTGTCACATCGGGAATGCTCACCGTCGGCACACTTGTGGTGGCCGTCCATCCGCCTGGCCCTGACCAATGATAAGTAGCCCCCGTAATTGGATTCGTGCATGTCAACACCAATGTGTCGCCCTCACATAAAGGATTGTTATAAGATATAGGAGCCAACAAACTGCAATTGGTCGTGGCTTGTCCTCCTCCATACGAACTTGTCGATTGAGAAGTAAAACCAAAATAGCCTGAACTGGAACTATAATTACAAACTAAAAGCAGATACCATTGTCCCTGTTGGGCATTGGGAATATAGCACCATTCTGTAGATGCCGCGTCATAACTGCAATCTATCAGATTTCCATCAGGATAACCGCCCCAAGCAGGAGGGTTACTTCCCGCATCCGGTGTGGAATGATTACCACCATTAGGTCTGTGACTATCATTGTCTATATCATCAAGATTATAAAAACCACAGCATAATTTCTCAATAAAATCCTCCTGGCTTTGAGCCTCAAAAGGTCCCCAGCAGGCAAAATCAATATCTCTACCCGCAGAACTTGGATTAGGCTGACCATTGGGAAGGACACTCGCTCGTGACTGTATGTATATCAACAAATTACCGGGATTTTCTATCTGCAAATAATACCAACTTGGCCTAGGTGAAGTGCTTAAACATGCGTATCCACTACTACCTAAAAAAGACGCTGCGGTTTGAGAACCTGTTACGGAAGGATAGGCTACATTAAAATCATTATCTTCTGTACAAAATGGATGAATACCATTAGTCGCACATGGTGAGCCATTGGCAGTGGACTGAGGAATACAACCTCCCGGTTGGTCAGGGGTTTCAGAGCAGTCCACACAAGTGATAGTGGCACTCCATCCATCATAGTTAACAGACCCGTCTGAATGAAACACAAAAGTCAAAGCGCCATTTGTGGAAGTGATGACACCCGGAGAACTTGTTCCTCCAAATGAGCCAATCAACGAAGAAGACGAACTCGCTCCATTGTAAATTTTCAAGTAATCCCATGTTGCCGACTCCAAATAGAAAGAAGTAAACGTCACCTGTAAACACTTACTAGGGTCAGATGACACAAAAGTCTGCGTGTAATTCAAATTATTTCCGTAATTTCCATTGGGTCCGCCCGGATCATAGAAATGCACGGTTTGCGGACATGAAATCGTCACCGTCCCATTGGACATGTTATAGTTCTGCCCCCGCAAAGAGCAAAAACACCACAAGATTATAACCAATAAGACAAGACGTTTCATCTGTATATACTTAACATAAGTTTGCAAAAGTACATAAATAAATTGAATTATTCCCCTGCTTTATTCCAAAATAAACACATTTCTTCCACGAAACAAATTATGAATCCATTTTTTTGTATATTTGCCCAGTTATATTTTATTCACCTAAATTCAAAAATCATGAGAAAAATCGCCTTATTTATTTCAGCATTATTGATGGTTTTCGCTTTCAGCTCTTGTAGCAAAACTTCTCCTTCGGATGTGGCCAACGACTATTACTCAGCCCTGAAGAAAGGGGACTTTGAGAAAGCCTTGTCCTACACCACCATGACCAATTCCGAAGAAATCCAGCAAAGCGTCCAAAAAATGCAAGGTGTCGGTTTGAATGTGTCTGACTATGAAATCGTCAAAGAAGAAATTGCCGAAGACGGCAACAGCGCCACCGTGGAAGTGAAATACACATTTACCTCTGCTTTCAATGAAAATCCGGAAGAGAAAACCGAGAAACTCAATCTGGTCAAAGAAGATAAGAAATGGGTAATTTCGGCGGAATAATACTTCCTTTTATCCACGGGAAAGGTAGAAATCGGATACTGTTCATTTCTACCTTTTTCTTTTTTGGGATTATCCTGCTGACCAGCTGCCACAGCGATTCGGACATCCGGGAATTTCAACTACCCGGTAACATCCAGCTCCAATCCGGAGATTTGGTCTTCAGAACCGGACGCAGTGTGGTCAGTCACACCGTCACCCTAACGGATCAGAACAGCACTTACTCGCATGTGGGCATGCTGTTATGGACCGGAGAACGCTGGCAGGTACTGCATGCCGTGCCCAATGAGCGGGAATCCGAAAACGAGAAAGACAGCGTCAATTTAGAGGACATCGGCATATTCTTCCGTTCCGACAGAGCCTCCCAAGGAGGGATATACCGCATTCCTCTTGCCGAAGACGACACGATGAAACTGCTGCAAAAAGGGCTGAACCTATACCGCCAGCAACTGCTGTTCGACAATGGCTTTGACGACCAGGACAGCAGTGCCTTTTACTGCACCGAACTGCTATGGTTTATCTACAAAACTGAACTGGGCATCGACCTATCTCAAGGGCGGCGACACAATGTACCCCTCTTCCCTCCCCTGATTTTCTGCTCCGACCTGCTCACCTACCCAGAAATTGAGAAAATCTATGAATTTTAGTCAACACATTCAATAAAAAAAGAGATGCGATTGTTCGCATCTCTTTTTTTGTTAACTGTCAACTATCAATTGTCAACTGTCAACTATTTCTGCGGCATATACGGAAAATCCGTTCCGGGAAAATAAGCCTGGCTACCCAATTGCTCTTCGATACGGAGCAGCTGGTTGTACTTGCAGATACGGTCGGTACGGCTGGCCGAACCAGTCTTGATCTGACCAGTACCCAGTGCCACTGCCAAATCAGCGATAGTGGTGTCTTCGGTTTCGCCCGAACGGTGTGACATCACTGCGGTATAACCGTTCTTGTGAGCCATGTTCACAGCGTTGATGGTTTCGGTCAAGCTACCAATCTGATTGACTTTGATCAGGATGGAATTAGCCACACCCTTTTCGATACCCTGGGCCAGACGCTCCACATTGGTCACGAACAGGTCGTCGCCCACCAGCTGGATTTTGTCACCCAACTTTTCGGTCATCATGCGCCAACCGTCCCAGTCGTCTTCGGCCATACCGTCTTCGATGGAAACGATAGGATATTTTTCAGTCCAGTTCACCCAGAAATTCACCATTTCTTCCGGAGTCAATTTGGCACCGGTAGATTTCTTCAGATGGTAAACATTCTCTTCGGGAATATAGTATTCTGAAGAAGCGGGGTCGAGAGCGATGCACACATCTTCACCGGGTTTGTAGCCGGCATTCTTGATAGCCTGCAGAATCACCTCGATAGCCTCTTCGTTGGATTTCAGGTTGGGAGCGAAACCGCCTTCGTCGCCCACGTTGGTGGAATAACCCTGTGCTTTCAGCACTTTCTTCAGGTTATGGAACACCTCGGCACCCATACGCAGGGCGTTTTCGAAAGTATCAGCGCCCACGGGCATGATCATGAATTCCTGGAAGTCGATGCAGTTGTCGGCATGAGAACCGCCGTTTAAGATATTCATCATCGGCACGGGAAGCGTGTTGCAGGTGCAGCCGCCCACATAGCGGTACAGCGGCATACCGGCTTCCTGGGCAGCGGCCTTGGCGCAAGCCAAAGAAACACCCAAAATAGCGTTGGCACCCAATTTAGACTTGTTGGGAGTACCGTCGATTTCAATCATGCGGGCATCAATCTCGCTCTGATTTTCCACGTACATACCCTTCAGTTCCTCGGCCAGAATCTTGTTCACATTCTGCACGGCTTTTCTAACGCCCTTGCCCATATATTCGTTTTCGTCGCCATCACGCAACTCGCAAGCTTCGTGTACACCGGTGGAGGCACCTGACGGAACAGCGGCTCTGCCCATGGCGCCAGCGGCGGTATAAACATCAACTTCAACAGTAGGATTTCCTCTTGAGTCGAGAATCTGACGACCCACAATACCAATAATTTCGCTCATAATTATACGTTTTTAAGTGTTTTAAATTTAAAGTTTGCAAAGATACACTTTTTTTCAATTAGCAAATTAGTTAATGTGCAAATTAGCAAATGATTTTAATGTGCCAATGAGACAATGTGCTAATGTGCCAATTATTTTGGGGAGTCTCACTGCGTTCGAGGGGAGTGACGCACTGAATGCGTCAATGGGGAGTCTCGCACTACGTGCTCGAGGGGAGTTCGCTTCCGCACCGCATGTCGGCCTTGCCCCCGCACGCAGCGTCAGGGCTTGATTCTTTTCTTTAGCTCCGCCACCTCCTCCTTTAATTTCCTAACTTCATCTTCATTCTCTCTCTTTATAGAATGTTTGAATTTGAACATGGCAAGGTTCAGTTCAAAGGAGGTTTCACTGCTTTGTTTAGGGAGAATGTCGCTCATGATATCCTCAACCAGTTCTCCACCACGGTGCAGGAGGACTTGCTGTTCTGTGCTTTTGTCCTCATATTGTGGAACTTCCACAATTACCCTTGAAAGTTCCTTCAACTTGGCGTATGCTTCCACAATAGCGATGGTGGTTTCCACCGCTTTTGGACTTTTCAAGATAGTGGCCAGCATGTATAGGCCCTTTTCGGTGAAGGCTTTAGGAACAACAGTAGAGTGTTTCTGTTTTTCGAACCGGTGAAATTTTTTCACCAGTTCATCTCTCTCCGTATCCAATAGTTCAGGAAGTAATTAGGTGGGTAAATTGCGGCTGCCGTGATACGACAGCCCTACAACTGATGGTAAACGGACACATTCGATGCGTCCCTACATTTTGAACTTTGAATTTTGAATTTTGAATTCTGAATTCAAAATGATTAGCACATTGTCTCATTAGCACATTAAAAAATTTTTGTATCTTTGCATCGCAAAACTGAGAAGCGGATTTATCTTCTTCGAAGCAAGCGGACTTATCAATAAACATCTAATCCAAAGGAAGTTACTAATGGAAAAGAGAATAGGAACTGTCAGTATCCTGATTTCAGACACCAGCGTTGTACCCGAAGTGAACCGGATTTTATCCGATTTTGGCGCTATTATTATCGCCCGACAAGGCGTACCCATGCACCAACACGGCTTCAACATCATCACTTTGATTATCGAAGGCACCACCGACGAGCTCAGCAGCCTCACCGGCAAACTGGGACGTTTGCAAGGCGTGGAGGTGAAGTCGATGCTGGCGAAAACCAGGAGACAGGAAATTAAGAATTAAGAATAATTCAACAAATAAACAATTCAACAAATAAACATAGACATCATGGATGCATCAAAGAAATTCAAAAACTTCATCGACAGGGAAAAACTGTATGGTTTGATTGAAGGAGCAGCGCCTACAGAGGCTGAACTTCAGCAGATTCTGAATAAGGCATTGGAACTGAAAGGCCTTGGTTTGGAAGATGTTGCCGCCTTATTGAGAGTGAAAGACCATGACCAGATTTACGAGATCATGGAGACCGCCAAAAAGGTGAAACAGGACATCTACGGCAAGCGTCTGGTGCTCTTCGCCCCTGTTTACACGGGTAACAAGTGCGTCAACAACTGCGTGTACTGCAGCTTCCGCCGCGACAACCACCTCATCAAGCGCAAAATCCTGAACATGGACGAAATCGCCACCGAGGTGAAGACCCTGCTACGTGACGGCCACAAACGTATCCTGCTGATCTGCGGCGAAACTCCCGCCAACGACATCAACTACATCTGCGAGGCTATCAGAACCACCTACGCCGTAAGAGAAAATGGCCAATATGTACGCCGTATCAATGTGGAGTTGGCTCCTATGTCGGTGGAAGATTTCCGTCGCTTGAAAGCCGAAAAGATTGGCACCTACGTTTGTTTCCAAGAGACCTACGACCCGATTCTGTACAAGGAATACCATCCCGCAGGCTCCCCAAAAGCCGACTATGAAAACCGTCTGTTGGTAATGGATAGAGCCATGGAAGGCGGCATCGATGATGTGGGCTTGGGCGTACTGTTCGGTCTGGCAGACTACCGCTTCGAGATTTTGGCTTTGATGGAGCACGCTCACCACTTGGAAGAGGCTTTCGGCTGTGGCCCACACACCATCAGCTTCCCGCGTATCGAACCTGCCGAAGGGGCTCCGCTTCCGGACAATATTCCACACAAAGTCAGCGACGACGACTTCAAGAAAATCATCGCTATCATCCGTATAGCCCTGCCTTACACCGGCATCATTTTGAGCACCCGCGAGAATGACGATATGAGAACCGAGTTGTTCAACTACGGTATCAGCCAGATTTCCGCTGGTTCCAGAACCAACCCCGGCGCTTACGCCTCCGAAGAGGAACATACTGGCAGTCAGTTCCAGTTGGGCGACCACCGAACTTTGGACGAAGTGGTTTCTGGTATGATTGATTCAGGCTATATCCCCTCGTTCTGCACCGGATGCTACCGCAAGGGACGTGTCGGCCACGACTTCATGGACCTTGCCAAACCCGGCTTAATCAAGGAGTTCTGCATGCCCAACGCCCTCTTCACCTTCCGCGAATACCTCAACGATTTCGCTTCTCCTGAGACCAAAGAAAAAGGCTACAAGCTGATGAAAGAACTCATCGCCGGCGTGGAGAAACCCACCCTCAAAAAGACCATCGAGACCAATGTGGCCAAGATCGATGAGGGCGAACGCGACATCTATTTATAATCGGAACCTTATTGTAATTTGACATTTTTGAAAAGCGCACGTTCCTCAGGTTCGTGCGTTTTTTCATTATTTGAATTCTATTGATATTGATCTCCTGCGGAGAAGATATTATACGGAATATAACCTCAGCTACGGATTCCGTAAGAGAATTAGATGATTTCTATCGAAGAATCCTCCACCCAGCCTTTCTCACCGTTGGGCAGTTTGATCTCCACCCAAGTGCCCACACGGTCGGTAACGGCCACCTTCAAGCCTTCGTGAATCACAAACAGACTGGTGCCCGTCTCGTTGGGCGTACCCTTGGCATTCACCACCGACTGCATCACAATGGCTTCCGGTTGCTGGATATAACGCTTGGACTCCTTGGAGGCGAAAATCAAGGAGAAAATGGCAATAATCAATGAAATCAGCGCTAACACAACGGAAGTCACACTGAGCCAGCGGCGGCGGGAGACAATCATCAGCGCAATCGAAAGGGCAAAAACAGCCCCGAAAACCACAGCCATCACAGCCCATGCGGTAGCGGTCATGCTTTGGGACAAACCATTCCACCAACGCACGATAAACAGTTCTGGCAGCACCTCTATCTTGTCGGTAATCTGCAAGTTAGCGTAAGCGATATTGTGCTTGATATCCTCGTTGGAAGGGTCAAGGCGCAAAGCCCGCTCGTACCATAACAAAGCCTCCGGCGTTTGCTTAGCCTTGAAATAAGCATTCCCTAAATTATAGTACAAAATGGCACCTTCATTCCCATGACTGACAATCTCCTGATAACAATCTATCGCCAGTTCATAATCGCCATTCTGATAGGCAGTATTTCCCTGCTGCATCAAAGAATCATCTGCCGATGCGAAAGCAGAGAAGGCAATCGAAAAAATCGCAATAATAGCAACTATCTTTCTCATAATCAATCTTTTATTATCTACGTTCGATTTTGGTCATAAAGTCATGTGCCCGCTGGTACATCTCGTTCATCATCTGCGAGCTGTCACCGGGAGCAAAACGCGCGAACTCGCACTGGTTCAGCGTTTCCAGGAACTCCTTCACCGATTCCTCATCCACCTGTTTCTCTTTCAGTTTCTCCTCCACGGTATCCATTGACAACTGTGACAACGGAATATGGAATTTGTCGCTCATATAGCCCCACAGCACCTGTGAAATCTCCACATAAAACGCCTCTTTCTGTCCGGCATTCAGCAGCTGCCCAGCTTTTTTCAGACGCTTGCGGGCCACCTTGTTGGCACGTTTGTCTTTCATCAAAGTGACATTCTGCTTGGTTTCCATGGTTTTCCGCCATACAATAATAAAGATGATCAGCAGCAGCAACGGCAGAATCATGCCCACATAGAACCACGACGAGCCAAAGAACTCGCTCCGTTTCGGATGGAAAGCATTGCCATTGGTTTTGATGAAACGAATGTCTTTTGACAAGAACTTAATATCTTTCTGATTTGAAGATGAAGTAGTTACACCGCCACCTTTGCCTTTTTCCACCTTCATCTTATAGGAATCGTTGCTCAAGCTTTTATAGCTGTGCGATTTCAAATCGAAATAAGAAAAAGAGGCGGCCGGAATGGTAAAATCACCCGCTTCGCGCGGAATAATAATGTATTCGAAAGTACGACTACCCGTCACGGTATTGCCACGAGTGTTGATATTGTCGGTGATTTTCGGGTCAGTGACATCAAAATCTGACGGGAATTCAATGATAGGAGCCTCCACATGCTGCAAATTGCCCGTACCGCTGATGGTGATGGTCAGATTAGCCGCATCATTGGTTTTCAACTCATTACGGCTCAGGTTGGAAGTCATGGTAAAGTTACCCGCCAATCCGCTGAAGTCCTCAGGTTTGCCACTTTCAGGCAAAGCTTTGCAATTCAGCACCACGCTGTTGGATTTCAAATCCAGCTCATAATCCTGTGCATACTGGCGGCCTCCGAAAAACATGTCGAAAGGATCATTGCTCTGCTGCGTATAGATAACGCGGGCCATGAAACCGATTTCAAAAGGTGTCACCGTAATCTTTCCGGATTTCTGCGGAAAGACGGCTGTACGACGCACCTCAAACACCGTAAATTTCTTTCCATCAATAACTTCAGTGGAACGAGGCGGCTCCGCATCAGGATTTCCCAAGGTATAAGACCAAAGACCGCTTTGGGTGGGCGCATTGACCGAAGTCACCTGGTAACCACCGTTGACACTGGGGCCGACATACAACTTATGGGTTATGATAACCTGCTCGCCCACGTATGGATTGCTGTTGGAACAATAGGCTTTCACAAAGACATCACGCTTGTCAAAGCCTTGGGACTGCTGGGCACGCTGCTGAGACTGTCCTCTTCCGTTACCACCGCCAGCCGCGCCACCGCCATTACCACCACCTTCTACCACATTGATGGTCACGGCATTCGACTTCACCTGGTTGCCATTGACCACAAATACCATTCCCGGAATCGAGAACTGACCCTCTTTCTTGGCAGCCAAAGTATAGGTATAAGTGTAAGATGACGACTGGGTCATCTGTCCATTCACAATGCTGATAGAGGACGACGAGCCCTGACTGGGACCATTCAGCACATCAAAATTGCTGAAACCGGTGCTGACAATCTTCGAAGGTTTCTCATTCAGGACCACCTGATAGCGAAAAGCCTGCCCCACTCCAACCTCGGAAGGAGCCTTGGCGGTGCAGGAAACCTGTGCCCACAAAGAAGCACAACATAATGTGAATAAGATAGTTACAAATATCTTGAAGGATATCAAAAGCTGTTTCATAAATCTATTCCTTATTTCAAGCTGAATAACGATGCAAAAATACAAAAATTGTGCCGTATGATTAAAAAAAAAGGTTAAATTTGCCACATCACAACAAAAAAACCAACCCTTTAAAAATCAATCTTTTATGAATTCAGATGTAGCATTAGTTTCCGGCGGAGCCAACCGAGCATTAGCCGAACGCATTGCCGAGCATTTGGGCATGCAATTGTTATCCGTTGATATTCCGCACTTTAAGGATGGCGAAATCCAAGTGTATTACAACGAAACCATCCGTGGGAAACATGTCTTCATCATTCAGCCCACCTTCGCTCCCGCCGAGAACATCATGGAGTTGTTGCTGCTGATTGACGCCGCCAAGCGCGCCTCAGCCTATAAAATCATCGCTGTGATGCCGTATTTCGGCTATGCCCGTCAGGACCGCAAGGACAAACCCAGAACCTCCATCGGTGCCAAGTTGATGAGCAACCTGCTGACCGCAGCCGGCGTGGACCGTGTCATCACTATGGACCTGCATGCTGACCAGATTCAAGGCTTTTTCGAAATTCCTGTGGATCACCTTTTTTCTTCCAACGTGTTCCTGCCTTACATCAAGAGCTTGGAATTGGATAACCTCTGCATCGTTTCCCCCGACACCGGTGGTACTAAGAGAGCTTCCACCTACGCCAAGGCCCTGAAATGCGACTTGGCTATCGGCTACAAACAGAGAGCCAAACAGAATGTGGTGGCCGACCTGCAAATCATTGGAGATGTGAAAGATAAGAATGTTATCATTGTGGATGATATTATTGACACCGGTGGCACCCTCTGCAAAGCAGCCGCACGCTGCAAAGAGGCTGGTGCCAAACGTGTGCTCGCCATGTGCGCCCACGGACTGCTCTCCGGCAGCGGCATGGACAACGTGGAGAACTCAGCCATCGAGAAACTGATCATCACCGACACTATTCCACTCAAACGCCCCTCCGAATCCATCGAGGTGGTTTCCGTTGCCAAACTGATGGCCGAAGTCATTCGCAGCGTCATGGAGAAAACTTCCATCTCCTCACATTTTGATGTTTAAGAGCCGTGAGCAATGAGCAATGTGTTGTGAGTTATAGCTCATAGCCCATCGCTCATCGCTCATTACCAACAAATAATATATGGAACAAGAAGTAAACCCCAAAGTTGAGGAACTGAAAGAGTTAGGTAAATTCGGTTTGATCAACTTTTTAGGCGAGAAATTCAGCCATTACAATTCCTCTACTTTAAGCGGCCTCGGTGAGAATGCGGCGGTTATCGCCCATGGCAACACCGATAGCGTGGTCAGTAGCAAACTGTTCATTGAGAACATCCACTTCGACATGACCTACGTTCCGCTTAAGCATTTGGGTTACAAGACCATAACTGTAGCCGTGGCCGACATTGTCGCCATGAACGCCCTGCCCAAACAGGTGCTCGTCAACATCGCCATCTCCAACCGTTTCTCTTTGGAGGCGGTCAACGAGCTGACCGACGGCATGCAATTGTGCTGCGACCGCTACGGCATCGACCTGGCGGGTTTGGACATGAGCTCCTCGCAAACTGGACTGATCATTACCGTGACTGCTGTTGGGGAAGTGGAAGAAAAGAGTCTGGTACAGCGTGTCGGCGCCAAAGAGAACGAACTCATCTGCGTATCTGGCGATTTGGGTGCCGCCTATACCGGCCTGATTTTACTGGAACGCGAAAAGAAAGTATTTGAGGTTAACCCTAACGAACAACCTAATTTAGAAGAATATAGCTATCTGCTGGAACGCCAGCTGAAACCCGAGCCGAGAGTGGATATCATCCAGAAACTGAAAGAAGCGGGCATCACTCCGACCAGCATGACCAATGTCAACGACGGACTGGCCTCCGCCCTTATCCATCTCTGCAAAGCCTCCAAAGTGGGCTCCGTGATTTTCGAGAACAAGCTGCCCATCGACCTGCTGACGTTCCGCACCCTGAAAGACCTGAACATCGTTTCGACCACCATCGCCCTCAACGGCGGAGAGGACTACGAACTGCTGTTCACCATTGCGCAAAAGGACTACGAAGACTTGAAGAAAGTGGATAATGTGTCAGTAATCGGTTACATCAAGGAAGAAGCGGCAGGCAACCAGCTGATTACCAACGACGACCGACAGATTGAGCTGCGGGCGCAAGGGTTTGGGGAAGTTAGGGATTAGGGGATAGTGGTTAGGGGTTAGTAGGGACGCACCGAGTGCGTCCGTAGGGGGGAGTTTCGCACTACGTGCTCAAGGGGAGTCTCGCTTCGCTCGAGGGGAGTGCTGCGCAGGGGAGTTTAATTTGGGGTAATTGTATGAATTAATACATGTGGTGAAACCACAAACAACACACATAGAGTTTAATGTTTAGAGTTTAATATTATGAAAAACGTATTCATTACCGGTGCTACTAGCGGTTTTGGCGAAGCAATCGCCTACAGACTGGCCCAACACAATGTCAATATGGTCATCACTGGCCGTACCGAGCAGAAACTGAAAGAAGTAGCTCAGAAAATCGAAAGCACCACACAGAGCAAGGTGCTGACCCTTACCTTCGATGTGCAGGACTATGCCCAATGCGAAAAGGCCATCGCCAGCATTCCCGAAGCTTTCAAACCCATTGATGTACTGGTAAACAACGCCGGTCTGGCCGTTGAGCTGAACCCTGTGAACGCCGGTGCCATCGAGGACTGGGAACGTATGATCAACACCAATATCAAAGGTTTGCTCTATGTCACCCGTCTGATTTCTCCGCAAATGATTGAGCAGAAAAAAGGCCATATCATCAACATCGGTTCCACCGCCAGCCACGAGATTTACTATGGCGGCAACGTGTATTGCGCCACCAAACACGCCGTGCTGGCCCTGACCAAAGGCATGCGCACCGACTTCCTTCCCTACGGCATCAAGGTGTCACAGATTTCTCCGGGGGCTGCCGAAACCAACTTCTCGGTGGTGCGTTTCCATGGCGACCAGGCCAAGGCCGACAAGGTATATGAAGGCTACGATCCCTTGGTAGCCGAAGACATCGCCGATGTGGTGGACTTCGTGTTGACCCGTCCCGCCCATGTGTGCCTCAACGAGATCATCATGACCCCCACGGCGCAGTTTAATGGAACAATCGTTAGAAACTGAAAACTGAAAGTTGAAAGTTGAAAACTGATGGTTAGGTATTAGGTGTTAGGAGATTTGCACATTTTTCAATTAACTAATTTGCTAATTGAAAAAAATTGTATCTTTGCATTTTTATTCATATAGAAAATGACACAACTGGCTATCGCGATATTGAACTGGAACGGGAAACACTTCTTGGAGCGTTTCCTCCCTACGCTTTTAGCCAATTGTAACAACGACACCGAGGTGGTGATTATCGACAATGCCTCCGAAGACGATTCTGTGGCTTTTCTCTCTGAAAATTACCCCCAGCTCCGTGTCATCATCAACGAAAAGAATTACGGTTTTGCCAAAGGTTACAATGTGGGCTTGCGCCAAATTGAGGCCAAATACTACTGCCTGCTGAACTCCGACATTGAGGTCACCCCGCACTGGACCGAACCAGTGATCGCCCAGATGGAGGCCGACGAAAACATTGCCGCAGTCCAGCCCAAACTGCTGGCATACCATAACCGCACACAATTCGAATACGCCGGTGCTGCAGGAGGTTTCCTCGACAAATATGGCTATCCCTTCTGCCGTGGCCGCTTTTTCGATGTCCTGGAAGAGGACAAAGGCCAGTATGACAGCGACATCCAGATTTTCTGGGCTTCAGGGGCCGCCTTGTTTGTCCGCAGCGAAATCTACCACCAACTGGGCGGGCTCGACGATGACTTTTTCGCCCACATGGAGGAAATCGATTTCTGCTGGCGTATTAACAACGCCGGCTACAAAATCATGTTCAACCATCAGTCAGTGGTGTACCATATCGGCGGTGGCACATTACCCAAGGACAACTCCTTCAAGACCTACCTCAACTACCGCAACGACCTGTTCTTGCTGCTCAAGAATCTGCCCAAAAGACGACTGTTCATCACCTTCTTCATCCGCTTTTTCCTGGACATTTTGGCTGCCTTTGTTTTCCTCATGCAAGGCCATCGCAAGGATTTCAACGCCGTTTTCCACGCCATGCACGAGTTCTGGAAAGGTGCCAAGGCCATGAAACAGAAACGTGGTCAGATTACCGAACAGGCTTTCCGTCAGACCTACCCTCACTCCATTGTTTTCGCAAGGTTTATCAAGGGAAAGAAATATTTTGATGGGGAAAAGCTGACATAGGTGGAAGGTAGTAATATGGAAACGAGAAGACATGCACTGCGTGCATTCGGGGAGACGGAAAGACGGGAAGACGAAATTATATTACCGAGCGAGCGAAGCAAGCGTCTGTCCGAACGAACGGAGTGAGTGTCTCACCGAGTGAGCAAAGCGAACGTCTAAACGCTTAAACAAATAAACATATCAACAACTCAACATACAGCACCATGGAAATATTCGCAACCTTTTATAATTATCTCCTCTGGATCATGACCATCTTGGGAGTCATTGTATTCATCATTTTGCAGTTTATCACCCCCGCTTACGGTATGACCTATAACAACCGCTGGGGCAACTCCGTCAGAAGCAAAACAGGTTGGTTTATCATGGAAATCCCCGTTTTTGCCGCCATGCTCCTCATGTTTCTCATCTCTTTGCGCTATGGTCACGGCTTTAACTGGGTCACTTTCACGATGTTCTGTTTCTTTGAAATACACTATCTCCAGCGTTCCATCATCTTCCCCTCGCTGATGAAAGGCACCAGCAAAATGCCCATTTCCATCATCATTGTGGGTGTGTTTTTCAACACCTGCAACGCCCTGATGCAAGGGGGATGGCTGTTTTACATTTCTCCAGCCGACTACTACCCCATCAGCTGGTTCTGGTCGCCACAGTTCATCATCGGCACCATCCTCTTCTTCTTGGGAATGGTCATCAACCTCTCTGCCGACCGCATCATCCGCGCTCTGAGACAAGACAAAAACGACAACAATTATTATATCCCCTACGGCTGGCCTTTCAAGAATATCAGCTCCGCCAACTATTTCGGAGAGATTCTGGAATGGGTAGGCTTTGCCGTCCTCTGCTGGTCAATGGCCGGCTTGGTGTTCGTCATCTGGAGTTTCGCCAACATCGTGCCCCGCTCCAAGGCGGTTTATGAGCGCTATACCCAGTTCTTCGGCGAGGAGTTCACAAAGCTGAAGAGATATAAGATTTTTCCGTACATATACTAACGTGAAGGCGTGGAGACGTGGAGACGCTCACTGAGTTCGCTCGTTAAGACGATAATTGCCTTAACGCATTGACGTCTTAACGAATGCACGCAGTGCATGTCTTAACGTCTTAACGCCTTGACGAGATTATAAGATTCATTTGCACATTTGCTAATTTCTTTGTATTTTTGCAGCCGAATTTTGAAAGGGGTGCTTAACAGCTGAGATCATACCCAATGAACCTGATACGGATAATGCCGACGAAGGGAAAAATTGCAGTAGTCTTACTTATTTCAACCTCTTTCGTTTTTAGTATTAACCTTAAAACGGAAAGAAATGAAGTATTTCGCAAATCAAAAACAAAACTCTTCCTCCAAGAGGAAACCGAACTTTTCAAATGTTGTCATCATCTGCCTGCTGGCCATGCTGGCTGGAATTCTGGGAGCACAAGCCCAAAGCATTCCCGACTCGCTGAGCCCTATCTTGCTGGAGGGAGTGGGCATCAGCTGGACCAAACCCAGCGGCGAGGAGATGTTCTCCGCCACCAGCATCAACAAGGACGAAATCAACAGCAATATTGGCAACGGCAGCATCAACAACCTGTTTGATATGGTGCCTTCCATGATCACTACCTCTGACGCAGGAACCGGTATTGGGTACACCTATATGCGAATCCGCGGTATCGACCAGACGCGCATCAACGTCACCATCAACGGTATAGCCTTAAATGATGCCGAGTCTCAAGGCTCCTGGTTTGTCAATGTGCCCGACTTCGGCTCCAAGGTACAGCAGTTGAACGTACAGCGTGGTGTGGGCACTTCCAACAACGGATCCGCCGCCTTCGGTGCCACCATGGATTTTGCCACACTCGACAACTCGCACCGGCGTTACTTCGAAATCAGCAGCACCGCCGGTTCATTCAACACCTTCCGCAATTCCGCCACCTTCTGTACAGGACTGATTGGCGATGTCTTCGCTGCCACCATATCCTATTCCAATGTGCTGAGTGATGGTTATATCAACTTCTCTTCCGCCAAATTACATAGCCTTTTCTTTTCCAGCGATTTCTATCTGAAAAACAAAAAGAAAAACAAAGACTACGGTAAACTGAAGCTTAATATATTATATGGTAACGAGAAAACCGGTCTGGCATGGAACGGTGTTCCTTCCTATATGCTTGACACCAACCGTCGCTACAATAATTGTGGTGAATTTTACGATGCCACCGGAATGAAACATCATTATTTCAACGAAACCGACAATTATCAGCAGCTCCATACCCAGCTATTTTACGACTACCACAAGCGCATCACTGACCGGAACTTTCTCAAAGTGAATGTGGCCGGACATTTTACCCGCGGCATTGGCTATTACGAACAATACAAACAGGATAAAAAATACTCCAAATACGCTTTGGACAATCCTATCATTGGAGAGGACACCATTCGTCGTGGCGATTTTGTCACCCGTAAATATCTGGACAATTATTTCTATGGCATGACCTTCAGCGTTAAACAGTCTTTCCTGAAAGTAGGTAATAAAGGTATCAACAACCAGCTGTCGTGGTCAGTAGGTGGTAGCCTGAACCATTACGACGGCAAACATTACGGCACCTTCGAATGGGCCCAATTTGGCGGTGTACCAGACAACTACCACTGGTACGACGGGACGGGTGACAAAACACAATTCAATATCTATGGTACTTTGGACTATAGCCAAGGCCGCTGGTACACCTACATCGACCTGCAATACAGAATGATAAACTATGTCATCGCAGGTACTGACGATGAGTTGACAGATATTGGACAAAAATACCTGTGGCATTTCTTCAACCCCAAAGCCGGTGTATGTGTGGATCTGGATCAAAACAGACACCATAGCATGTATCTTTCACTGGCCCGATCACAACGCGAGCCCACCCGTTCCGACCTCATCGAAGCCCCTACAGACAAGAAACCCGTACCCGAGACGCTGTATGATGTGGAACTGGGCTACCGCATGCAGTACAAAAAATACGCATTCAACGCCAACGCATACTTCATGTATTATGACAAGCAGCTGGTGCTGACCGGTGAAATCAACGACGTAGGCGCTGCCATCATGACCAATGTCGATAAAAGTTACCGTTTGGGGATCGAATTGGTGTCTGCCTACAAGCCCATCAAATACTTCACCTGGAATATCAAGGGGACTTTCAGTTTGAACAAGATTCTGGACTATACCGAATATGTGGACGACTGGGACAACGGCGGACAGGTTGTCAAACACCTCGGCACCACCGACATTTCCTTCTCGCCTAACATTGTGGCTTCCAACGAGTTCATTGTAACCCCTGTGGACAATTTCAACATCTCCCTCACCACCCAGTTCGTAAGCCGCCAGTTCATCGACAACAGCAGCAACAAGCAATATTCCATCAAACCCTACTGTGTCACCAACCTGAACCTCAGCTACTGTTTCCACACCAAACCCGTGAAAGACATAGAACTGTTTTTCCGCATCAACAACCTCTTCAACGCCAAATACGAGAGCAACGCCTGGGTGTACCGCTACATTTATGAAGGCGTTGAATGCTACGACGACGGATACTTTCCCCAAGCCACGATTAACTTTATGGGTGGGGTGAGGATTAAATTTGCAAAATAATTAATGTGCTAATTAACAATGTGCTAATGTGCCAATTATTAATTAGCAAATTAGTTAATTAGCAAATACGCAAATAAAATCAACACATCAACAAACAAAACATTTTTCACCCATAGTTCTTAAATCCATTAGCACATTGGCACATTAACTAATTAGCACATTGAAATCATGGACACCTCAACCCTCATCGAATACATCGGCGTAGCCATCGGCTTTGTTTACCTCATATTGGAATACAAAGCTTCGTTCTGGCTGTGGACTGCCGGAATTATCATGTCGTTGTTTTACATCGTAATATTTTATCAATCAAAATTTTATGCTGACGCAGGCATCTATGCCTACTACCTGGGTGCCAACCTCTACGGCATCTTCGAATGGAAACGCCACAGCAGGGCAGGCAACGGGGAAGATGACAAGGTGGAAATGCCCATCACGCACACACCGAAAAGCAAGATTCTTCCGTTAACACTCATAGGCATAGCAATATGGGCAGCCCTATGGTTCCTGCTCAGCCGCCTCACCGACAGTCCTGTACCTTTCGGCGACTCATTCACCACTGCCCTCAGCGTGGTAGCCATGTATTTGCTGGCCAAAAAGCACATCGAGCACTGGTGGCTGTGGGTAGTTGTCAACCTCGTCTCCACCGCCCTCTATGCCTGGAAAGGCTTGTACGCAATGACCGGCTTCTTCGCTTTCTACACACTCATCGCCGCAATGGGGTATTTCAAGTGGCGGAAGGAGATGCGGGGGCAAGCGACTGCCGAAATATAATGTGACGTATGCATTTCTTTCAATTTATCTAACCGCATATAGCGGTATATTGGTGCATTGTTCTTGCTCCCTGTAGGGCAGCATAGAGTATCAGACAGCATGTCCGCAGACCAAAGATCATAATCTTGATTTTTCTGGACCAGCAAACCGACACCTCATTAGGACCAATTCGGACCAAACAACCTATTAATCAAGTCTTTATTTTTGCAACGTCTAAATCGTTGAAACGACAGATTGTGATCTTATTGATAACAACCATTTTTATATTATTCACTCAAAAAAATTAAACAATGAAAAGAATTAGGTTATTTATGATTTTGTCCTTGTTGGGACTGTTTCTCTTCTCCTGCTCCTCAAAACAACAAGAAGAGACAAAAATGCTTCCTGCGACTGCTGTAAAAAAATCTGGAGAACACAGCGACCTTATTAATATTGCCGCAGACTCTGTGAAAGTGATGCTGGTGAAAGTTAGCGATGAAAGATGGACTTTGCGTGCTTTGATCCCTATTGAAAACACCTATCCCTGGGAAACTGTTACTTACATGTACACCCCTTCAGATCCCGATGAGGTATATTACCCATACATGGGAAATGCAGAATCTTGGTTTCACGATCATATGGAAGTGGAATTTCTTGATGTCAATGGCTCTCCAATTGACTTCCATATCAAAGCTGATTTGGATGTGGTAAAAACTATACTTGCGTCAAATAGTGTTAAAAAAGAAGATCTGTTGGTAAAAGAGTCATACGATTCTGACGCTGAAGAATATAAAATAGCCAAAGAAAAGTTCGACAAAATTGCAGGTATCGCCTTGAAAAGAATGGACTTGCATACGACCTCAAAAAGTTCCAGTAGTTCCTACTCTTCCAGCAGTTCTTACAGCAGCAGTGGAAACTATGATGATGACGATATTGACCTCGACGATGCCGTGAATGCGGCAAAAGCAGCTACTGAAATGCTCAAAGCCACTGGCGAGGCAGTAAAGGCTACCAATGACATGTACAAGTCTGCTAAAAAAGCGGAAAAAGAGCTTAAAAAGATGGAAGAAGATGATGATTGGGGGTGGTAATCACCATGTAAAATGATTTTTCTGGGCACCAACTGCCATGTGTCTGGAAACATTATTTTGGCATCGATTGTCCGTTTTGCGGATTCCAAAGAGCCGTAATCGCATTGTTACAGGGTGATATTTGGAAAAGTATCACCCTTTTTCCTGCTTTGCTGCCCTTGTCAGTCACTGGACTATTATTCCTCATTTACTACTTTTTTTCAGTTCCAAAACTAAAAAAAACGCTTACTATCCTTTTGATTGTGGATTTATTGATTCTTTTTGCCCATTGCATCTTCAAAAACATCATTCATTACTGCTGCTGACAAGCAGTATTCGGACCAATTTGGAAAAATTTTGTTACTTCTTTTTTCGTACTTTTGCCAAAAATAAAACTATATGAACGACCAAGAAAATAATATTATGCTGCTGCGCCAGATGGTGGAAGAATCGGTGTCGCGGAAGATGAAAACACCTGCTGATTTCCAGTTCCTCACCGGTGTCATCCAGGAACGATGTCGAGAGACCCTCGGAGTGACCACCCTCAAGCGCATCTGGGGCTATATTGACGGCTACGACACGCTACGTTTCTCCACCCTCTCCCTACTTGCACGCTGTGTGGGCTTTCGTGACTGGGACGACTTCGTTGAGAATCACAATGGCAAAGGGGAATCGTCAAATTTAGTACTTGGACGCTCGCTATACGCCACAGATGTGCCCCTGGACGAACAGCTGACTATTACTTGGGCACCCGACCGGCGTGTGCTGCTACAACATAACGGGAACGGTTATTTTACCGTGATAGAAAGCGAAAACTCCAAACTGAAACCCGACGACAGCTTCCACTGTACCTGTTTTATCATCGGACAACCGCTCTATTTGGACCACTTTGTACGGGGAAACAAAACACCCACTCTATTTGTGGTGGGCAACAAGGGTGGACTAACCAATGTTGAGCGGAAAAAAAGTTAGAAATCCTTGTTATATTTTTTCTCTATAATGACATGCTGTGTGTCCAACACAATAGTTCTTTTTTCCAAAAACCTTTGTTCGTAATAATATTTCAGTTGCCATTCCATTTTTTCACACTGCGGAATCTTTTGAATGACCGATGAAACGACCTCTCCTTTCATATTCAACCCTTCCAAAATAAATGGTTCTCTGAACATCATTTCATCACCGACATTACTCAGCTCAGAAGGACTCAATGAATTATCAGGTATAGTCTTTTCCCATTCATAATACCAATCCCACCAAGGCTTGAACATTGAATCCAATTTCTTGTCTATCATGCGCTGCGCCTCCTTCTGAAAATACCAATCATCTTGATCATCCATATTTTTTACTTTCAAATTTTTTGAAGAAGACTCTGAAAGGTCTTCCAATAGTGATGCGGTCTGTGTAGATTCAGCATCGGGAAATTGTTGTTTTATATTTGTATCTGAGGATTTTTGAATAATCAAATCTTCAGTAACAGGGATTATCTCAGCTTCCTCTTTCGACTGATGGAGGAAAAACCAAAGTCCCGTCACCGAGCCAAATAACAGCCCTATAAAAAACAGCATCAAACGGCGAGAGCGCTGCTGTATGCTTCGCCAAATTTCCTCCGCATGTTGAAAACGCTTTTCCCTGTCCTGATGCGTGCATTTGCGGGCAACGCTACCATAACGATTAGGGAAAAGCTGGCGAAGAATGATGCCAAACGCATAAATATCGGCACGATTGTCGAGCGGCACATCGCCTTTCACCTGCTCAGGTGCGGCATATTTGTTCGACCCCGCCGGCTGTTTGAGCACCCCATGATAATCGCTATCCGCCAAGCCAAAATCTATCAGCTTGACATTTTGACCGTTACGGGCAATCAGAATATTATCGGGTTTCAGGTCGCGATGGATAATCTGAAGGCTGTGATAGTAAGACATGGCATCCAACAGCTCCTTCACAATCTTCAGGCGAATCTCCTGAGACGGTCGCTGCGCAAGGAATTCCTTTAAGGTGATACCATCCACATATTCCATTACAATGCATGGTCCGACTACAGGGTCAATCTCCTTGCTAATAGTATGCACAATGTTGGGATGTTCCATCTGAATCCCCAATTCAAACTCTTTATTCAGCAACTCAAGATAAATGACCTCCTGCTGGTGTTCCTGTTTTAATCCTTTCAACACAAACCATTTACCATAGCGTTGTGCTTTAAAAAGGCGATTAAAACCACTTGATGGAATCTCGGAATATGAAATGAACACATTCGAGATATTCTCAAATGAGGAAATGATTTCACCGGAAGTAGAAGACTCGCTATTTGCCATTGCACAAATTTTCATCTGCAAAAATAATTATTTTTTCATTTTACTGTAACGTTTTGGTAGTTTCTTGCGTCATGTGGATGTAGGAGATGATCATCTGATACCGACGTAATAAACGTATTTCTTAACCAAAATTTATTTGCGATGAAAAGAAATTTTTATCTGATGATCTGTATGGCCCTCTCTTTTGCCCTTGGCTTGAGCTCCTGCAAAAAAGACAAACCATCCGAAGACCTGGAACCCGTTGGTGACGGTCTGATTCAAAACGCCGTAAAAGACTACGACGGCAATTCATACAATGCCGTTAAAATCGGCGATCAAGTATGGATGGCCTCCAATCTGAAAACGACACACTATGCCGACGGCACCGCCATTCCCTTAGGCAATATGGTGACAGACGTGAGCGCTAATAACCCCTTCCGCTATTATCCTGACAACAACAGTTCTTTGGCCGACAAAAATGGATATATGTACAACTGGCCAGCTGTGGTGAACAGAACTACCGGCAGTTCAGCTTCTCCGAGTGGCTTACAAGGCATCTGCCCGAGCGGCTGGCATGTGCCCTCGGCAGCGGAATGGACGGAACTGACAAATTATCTTGAGAGCAAGTCCGAATACTATTGCGGCAACAACAGTAAATATATCGCCAAAGCCCTGGCTGCCACTAGCGGTTGGAACCAATGCTCAACCACCAATACCGTAGGCAACAACCAGTCGGCCAATAATGCCAGTGGCTTTGCCGCCATGCCGGCGGGAGAAAGCCACCAAACACCTCAATATTATGGCGACAATGCTTTCTTCTGGACCAGCACCCCAGCTAATAGCAGTCCCAATGTCTTAATGGCAGAATTCAGATCCTTATGCTATTACGAGGCATTTGTGACCAAAGACAATGAGTTCAAAGAACTGGGCATGTCTGTGCGTTGCGTCCGCGACAAGTAAAACGGGACCCGTGTTTTTATTTTTGTTGAATCCCCTCTTCGACCTTATTGGCAGGAGGGGTTTTTTAATCTACAAATTTGCCGATTAAGCCATTGGCTAATCGAAAAAAAATCGTATCTTTGCTTTTTAATTCAATGCAATGAATACCATGGAAGATTTATACAAACTGTACCGACAGTTCCCGCACATCTGCACCGACACCCGGAACATCATCCCTCAGTCTCTCTTTTTCTGTCTGAAAGGAGAGAATTTCGATGGTAACAACTTCGCCACCCAGGCATTGGAAGCCGGTGCCGCATACGTGGTGACTGAACGTCAGGATTTGAAAGACAACCCCCATTGTGTGGTAGTGGATGACAGTCTGAAAACCCTACAGCAATTGGCCAAATACCATCGCCAGCAGTTGCGGATTCCTGTTATCGGCATTACTGGCAGCAACGGAAAAACCACTACCAAAGAACTGGTTGCCGCCGTACTGTCACGAAAATATAAAACAAGCTACACACAAGGCAACCTGAACAACCATATCGGCGTGCCTCTCACCTTGCTGAATATCAGCGATGAGCACCAAATTGCCATCGTGGAAATGGGTGCAAACCATCCCGGAGAGATCGCCGACCTCTGCGAACTCTCTATGCCCAATTATGGACTCATCACCAATATCGGTGTAGCCCATATCGAAGGTTTTCTTTCCAAAGAGAACATCATCACCACCAAGAAAGCCCTGTACCGTAGCGTTATCGGCTGCAAGGGCACTTTGTTTATCAATATTGATGATGATATTCTTACACAAGACCTTAACTACCAACCTATAATCACCTACGCTACCCAAAAGCAAGCAGACATCAACGGACGTGTAGTCCGCAACGACGGCCTCATCAGCATCGAGCTTTTCGGGCAAACAGTGGACACCCATCTGACAGGCGCTTACAACCTGTATAATATGCTGGCTGCAGCGGCTGTCGGCCACCACTTCGGAGTGAGCAACGAGGACATTTGTGCAGCCATCGCCCAATACCAACCTGCCAATCATCGCTCACAGGTGGAGCACAAAGGCAGCAACACCATCATTGCCGACTATTACAACGCCAACCCTACCAGCATGACGGCCGCCCTGCATAACCTCATCGGCATTGAGCACCCGCACAAAGTGGCCATCTTAGGCGACATGCGGGAGTTAGGTAGTGTCAGCGACGAGGAACATGCCCGCATCATCCAACTATGCCTTGACAATCAGATTGAGACCTATTTTGTCGGAAGTGAGTTCCAGAAACATCTGGCAGGAAACCCACATAGTTTCGCCAATGTGGACGAAGCCAATGATTATCTGGCCGCAAACCCCATCAGCAATGGTATCATCTTGGTAAAAGGCTCGCACAGCATACATTTGGATAAACTCAAGCTGTTGCAATAGGCAGCATTATCAAGAATCAATTGATTTTCAATAATATATAATATTAAAATTTGAAATATCAGCACGTTATCGGTATCATGTCGGGCACCTCATTAGACGGGTTAGATTTGGCGTATTGTGTATTCAAGACGGGAAATGCTGATTCAGTTAACAAACTCAATGACTTTAAGAAGGAAGATCGTCAAGACTCAACCACCGATGACAAAAACTGGAGCTACGAAGTCCGAAAAGCGACAACCATACCTTACCCTGAGGCATTGAAGCAAAAACTTGCGCAAGCCATGACCCTTTCGGGCTATGAGTTAGCATTGCTCCACAACGAGTTAGGACGCTATATCGGGATGCAGGTCAACGAGTTCATGGCCGATTTTGCTGAAGAAGTGGAATTGATCGCCTCGCACGGGCACACTGTTTTTCACCGTCCCGACTTAGGCATGACCCTACAAATCGGCAGTGGAGCGGACATTGCCGCTAGCTGCGGAAAGCCCACTGTCTGCGACTTCCGCACCCTCGATGTTACCTTAGGCGGACAAGGCGCACCCTTGGTGCCTATCGGCGACGAACTATTGTTCGGACAATACGACATCTGCCTGAACCTCGGGGGAATCAGCAACCTGTCGTACCGTGAAAACGGACAGCGCAAAGCTTACGATATCTCGCCCTGCAACATCGTGCTGAACCAATTGGCCCGGCAGATGGGGAAAGAGTATGATGAAGACGGAATTATTGCACAAAACGGCAGCATCGACATGCCTTTATTGGAAAAACTAAACCAACTGGAATACTATCAACAAATAGGAACCAAATCTTTGGGAAGGGAATGGATTGACACCACATTCTTTCCCATCTTGGAACAATGCCAATTGAACATTCCCGACCAAACGCGGACCGTGTGCGAGCATATCTCCTTTCAAATTGCAGAAGCCTGCAACTCCGCCGGTGGCAAAACCTTGCTCATCACAGGCGGTGGAGCCCACAACGCTTTCCTCATCGACCTCATCCGACAGAAATTCCACGGGCAAGTCATCATCCCCGACGACAGCACCATCGACTTCAAAGAGGCCATTATCTTCGCCTTTTTGGGCATGCTGCGCGCCAACGGTCTTCCCAACTGCCTCGCCTCGGTTACCGGAGCGAGGAGGGATTCGTGCGGAGGGGCAATATATGGAGTTGACAGTTGATAGTTGAGATCAAGAATTCAAAAATCAAAATTCAAAATTCAAATCCAATTTCTTAACTCTTAATTCTTAGTTCTTAATTCAATTAGCACATTAGCACATTGACAATTAGCACATTATGAAGAATATAATTTCACCTTCCCTGAAACCATACAATACTTTCCACATTGACTGCCAATGTAAGGAATTGCTGATGGTGGAGAATGATCAAGATATTGATGAAATATTCCAACGCAAAATCTTCACCCGCCCTTTCCTGCTGATTGGCGAAGGCAGCAATATGCTTTTTACCAAGGATTTCGATGGAACTGTCATCAAGTTAGCCACCAAGGGAATAGAAATCATCAACGAGGATGATGAGCATGTATATGTCAGGGCCGCCGGAGGCGAAGATTGGTCCGATTTTGTGCGTTTCACCATTGAGCACGAGCTTTACGGTGCGGAAAACCTCATCGGCATTCCCGGACTGGTGGGCAGTTGCCCCGTGCAAAACATCGGCGCCTACGGCAGCGAGGTTAAAGACATCATCTACCAAGTGGAAGGTTATTATCTTCCTGATGGAGAACCTTTTGTATTGTATAACGAAGAATGTCACTTCGCCTATCGTGACTCCATCTTCAAAAATGAATTGAAAAACCGTTGCTGGATAACAGAAGTGGTCTTCAAACTCAAGAAAGAAAAGCATTTTCAACTAAATTACAAGCAGTTAGCAGACAATCTGGCCCCCTTTGGCGCGGACCTGACCCTTGAAAAAGTGGCAGAGACTGTGCTCAATATCCGCAACAGCAAGCTACCCGACATCACGAAGGTGGGTTGCGCCGGCAGCTTTTTCAAAAATCCAGTCGTGAGTGAAGCAAAATTTGCGGAACTTTCTGCCAAATTTGACCAACTTGTCCACTACCCTGCCCCCAACGGAATCAAATTAGCAGCCGGTCAACTCATTGAAAGTTGCGGTTGGAAAGACATCCGCAGAGGCGATGTCAGCGTGTATCCCACCCAAGCTCTGGTCATCGTCAATTGGGGAAATGCCAAGGGTTCAGAGGTGGTTGCATACTATCAGGACATCATTCAATCGGTACAAGAAAAGTACGGAATTCTGATCGAACCGGAGGTCAGAATTATCGCTTAAAAATATTTTCATCAGAATACTTTTTGTATTGAAAAAAATTGTATTTTTGCAAACTCAAATCAAAAGAGAACAAAGTAGCAAAAATTTAGTGTTATGGCAAAGAAAAATAAAGAAGCAAGACAACAGGTCATCTTAGAATGCACCGAACAGAAAGCCAGCGGCGTGCCGGGTATGTCAAGATACATCACCACTAAAAACAGAAAGAACACGACCGAGAGATTGGAACTGAAGAAATACAATCCCTATCTGAAACGTGTTACCGTTCACAAGGAAGTTAAATAATAAAAATCTATAGAAAATGGCAAAGAAGGTTGTTGCAACATTGAAAAAAGAAGGCGGCGTTGCCTATACCCGCGTGGTGAAAATGGAACGCTCACCCAAAACCGGAGCCTACACTTTCAAAGAAGCTGTAGTGGAATCCGCTAACGTAAAAGACTTTTTGGCTAAAAAGTAATATTTTGTTTTCATGGTTAAAAAAAGTCGGAATGTCCCCCATTCCGGCTTTTTTTTTTGCCAAATGGCAATGCGAATTTCTGATGTTCGGTCCCGTCTTCCGGACAACTCTTCTTAGAGAAAAGGGGAATTATCCCATACAAACACGGAAAAATTTTTTCGCCTGTATATTGTTAGGGATTTTTACGTAACTTTGCAAAAATTTATGTCATGGGCTTTTTTTCATTTTTTTCCAAAGAAAAGAAAGAGGAATTAAACAAGGGTTTGGAGAAATCCAAAGAGAGTTTTTTCGCCAAACTCGCCAAAACCGTAGTCGGCAAATCCAAAGTGGACGATGACGTGCTCGACAATTTGGAGGAGATCCTGGTCACCTCCGATGTCGGTGTGGAAACCACTCTGAAAATCATCGACCGCATCGAGAAGCGTGTCTCCAAGGACAAATACATCGGCACCAGCCAGTTAAACACCATTCTGCGCGAGGAAATTGCCGGTCTGTTGCTGGAAAACGACATGGAAGGCAAGCAGGACTTCACCCTTCCAGCCGACAAAAAGCCCTATATCATCTTAGTGGTGGGTGTCAACGGTGTGGGCAAGACCACCACCATTGGCAAGCTGGCTTACCAGTTCAAGAAGAAAGGCTACTCCGTAATGTTAGGAGCTGCCGACACTTTCCGTGCCGCCGCCATCGAGCAGCTTGAGGTGTGGGCCCAGCGTGCTGACGTGCCCATCGTGACCCAGAAAATGGGTGCCGACCCCGCCGCAGTGGCCTACGACACTGTCGCTTCTGCCCTGTCCAAAGGCTCCGATGTGGTGCTCATCGACACTGCCGGACGTCTGCACAACAAGATCAACCTGATGCACGAGCTGACCAAAATCAAGAATGTCATCCGTAAGCTCGTGCCCGACGCACCCCACGAAGTGCTGCTGGTACTGGACGGCTCTACTGGTCAGAATGCCATTGAGCAAGCTCGTCAATTTACCGCCGCGACAGAAGTCAACGCATTGGCAATCACCAAATTGGACGGAACTGCCAAAGGCGGTGTAGTCATCGGCATCTCCGACCAGTTCCAGATTCCGGTGAAATACATCGGCGTAGGCGAGAAAATCGAACAGCTGCAGGTCTTCAACCGCCTCGAATTTGTCGATTCGCTCTTCCCTGACCAAGACTAATTGCGCATGAACATCACTATAGACAAGGATTCGGGCTTCTGCTTCGGGGTCATCAACGCCATCCGCACCGCAGAAGAGTATCTTTCACAACATCGGCACTTGTACTGCTTAGGCGACATTGTCCACAACAACGAGGAAGTCCGCCGTTTGGCAGACAAAGGTTTGGTAGTAGTGTCAAGCGAGCAATTCGCACAGTTACATGACACCACCGTGCTGATACGCGCCCACGGCGAGCCTCCTGAAACCTACCAATTGGCAAAGGAAAACAACATCACCCTGATTGACGCCACCTGCCCTGTAGTGCTTCATCTTCAGCAAAATATCAAGAAAAAATACGAGAATTCCGGCGATGAACGCCAGATACTGATATTCGGCAAAAAAGGACACGCGGAAGTCACGGGCCTGCTGGGACAAACCCAACGCAACGGCATCGTCATCTCTTCGGCCGAAGACCTCAACAGCATTGACTATACCAAACCCGCTTCGCTCTATTCCCAAACCACCCAAGGCATAGAGGATTATTACCAGCTGATCGACACCATCCGGCAGCGGTATGCCGATTTGCACAACGAGAACCTGTTCGAATTCCACGACACCATCTGCCGTCTGGTGGCCAACCGCTCCAAACACATCCGCGAATTTGCCAGCCAGCACGACATCATTTTGTTTGTCTCCGGCGAGAAAAGTTCCAACGGCCTCTACCTGTTTGACATATGCAAACAAGCCAATCCCCGCTCTTTTTTCATCTCCCGCATCGAGCAACTCCAGCAATATCATTTTCTACCGGATGAGAGCATCGGCATCTGCGGTGCCACCTCCTCTCCCATGTGGCTGATGGAACAAATCAAACAAGTCATTATTAATGCCATGCCATCATGCGAAAACTAAGCCTTTTCGTCCTTTTGTTCTGTACCTTGCTTTGCGGCTGTAAACATGCCGAGATTGACCGCACCACGCGCAACACTCAAAGTCCCGGTTTTGTTTATGTGCAAGACAAGCATTTCATGCTGGATGGAGAGCCCTGGTTTCCGCTCATGCTCAACTACAAACCCTCTATTGCCACTGTAAACGACACACTTCGCATAATCCCCGCCTATTACTACCAAAGCCCAAGCCTTGCCCACGACTTTCAGCGTATTGCCAACATGGGCTTCAACTGCGTGAGAATCTGTCTGGATATTGTTCCTGAAGAAAAAGATTTTGAAGCCCTCTATCACGCCATCGGGCGAATGACAGACACAGCGGAACAGTTCCAGCTGAAAGTAATGTTACTGATTAAAAGACCTTTGGAGGACAAGCTCGTCTGTTACACCGAAGGCTTGCTTCAGCATCTGGCGGACAAAAGCAATCTCTGGGCCTACGATTTCTTCAACGAGCCTTTGTATTTCGATGAAGTAGAATTGCGTGACAAGATGGAAGCCTACCAGATTGTTTGCCGTTGGCGCGAAATGATGGACCACTACGCTCCGCATCAGCTTTTCACCATCGGCTTTGCCGAACCCATCGAGGTTTTCGAATGGGATCCCTCCATTCTTCCCGTGGATTTTGTGGAAGTGCACACCTATCATCCCCTACGTGTGCCCAGCGAGATGCGCTGGTACAGCAACAATTGTACTGACCGTCCCTGGATGGTCGGTGAGACAGCCCTTCCCGCCGACAACGATAGCGTGAGTTACGAATATCAGCGGCAGTTTCTCCTCCAAAGCTATACTCTCGCCCGACAATATCATGCAGCTGGCTATGGCTGGTGGGAGTACCATGAATGCCCTGACGGGGTGAATTTCGAAGCGCAATTCACTGGTTTGGTCAATCAAAAGAATGAATACAAGCCTGCGGTTCTTGAACTTCCGACACTTAAAGACAAAACTATTCCCGCCGACAACCACCAAGTTCCCTCTAACTATTATAACATGCTAGGATACAACAATATTGTCCTCAAGGGAAGAGTTGTTGACAGCAAAAATGGACAAGGTATAAAAGATGCTGTTGTCCGCGGCTGGACCAAAGACTGGATCGGCATGAACACCTATACCGACGAGAACGGCAATTTCACGCTATATAGCAATGACTTCAACGTCCACTTTGAAATCTCCGCTCCCGGCATGAACACCATCAAGTTCGACCGTCATAATATCAAATATCACTTTGTGAATGCGGAAGTCGAGAAAAAATGGACATTCGAAAATCTTCCTAACCAATATTTAGAATACCAAAGCATTGACTATAAGCCATTTTTAGAAACTGATAGTCTGACTTTGGATTTCAATCCAAAATTTTTCAATCAATATAAGATTGAAGGTGAGATGGGAGAAGTGAGAATTAGTAAATTAACTCATGGGCTATGAGCTATGAGCTATGAGCTATGAGCTGTGGGCTATGGGCTATGGGCTGTGGGCTGTGAGCTGTGGGCTGTGAGTTGTGAGCTATGGGCTGATGGGCCGATGAAATTTGTGGTGAAAACGCACCCACTCTTAAATTTATAGGGCGTTAGAGCTTAAGGAACAAAATTGCAGTCTACCTCAGCTACTAATTAAGGAAATCATTGATTTTATCCATTACGATGCCGATACGGATGTCAAAGGCCTCGCGGGTGGCGTAACCCACATGAGGCACCAGCACACAATTAGGCGTATCGAACAAAGGATGACCTTGCGGAAGCGGAGGTTCCTGCTCAAACACATCGATGCCAGCTCCTGCCAGACGACCTTCTTTCAGTGCCACCGCCAAAGCATTCATGTCCACCACATTACCACGGGCTGTATTGATCAGCACCGCCGCAGGCTTGCACAAAGCCATCTTTTCCGCGGAAATCAGATGATGCGTTTCGGCAGTCAGCGGCACATGCAATGAGATAATATCCGACTCACGCATCAGCTGGTCCAATTCCACATAGTGGAAATTATCGCTTTCCAGTTCCGCGTAGCGAGTGCGACTCCATGCCAGAATCTTACATCCGAAACACTGCAGCGATTCAGCGGTTTTACGGCCGATGGCCCCTGTGCCCACAATGCCGACGGTCTTGCCAGAAATTTCACGACCAAGGAAATTCCTGCGGCTCAAACAATTACGAGTATCCGCATCCAAAGCCGTAATATGGCGGTAAACGTCAATCATCAGGCCAATAGCCAATTCGGCAACTGCCACAGTGGCATAGCCAGCGGCATTCTTCACCACAATATTATGTGACTGGCAATAGGCCATGTCGATATGGTCGAGACCGGTAAAGGCCACGGCCAGCATTTTCAGTTTCGGGCAACGACTCAGCACATCGGCTCCCAACTTGATATTGGAAATGATGACAATATCCGCATCGGCCATGCGCTCGGCCAACACTTCCGGCTTTTCGTTCCGGTCAGGAAAACAAACAAATTCATGTCCACGGCGTGCAAAATCGGCGGCCAGTTGTTCCGCCAAAGCCGGGGTTATTCCAATGGGTTCAACAGCGGTAATCTTCATGATTTATTGCGATTATTGTTAATGTTCTGGGATTCTTTTGGAACAAAAAAAACGCTTTGCAAGAAAGCGTTTTTTTCATTATGAAAACACAATAAAAAAGGTTAGGGGGATTAACCTCGTTTTTCTTTGATACGTGCCTTCTTACCAGTAAGGTTACGCAGGTAGAAGATACGGGATCTACGAACTACACCATGTTTGTTCACCACGATATCGGAAATCAGAGGAGTAGCGAAGGGGAAAATTCTTTCTACGCCAACACCGCCTGAAATTTTTCTGATGGTGAAAGTTTTGGTTGCTCCGGTGCCTGCAATTTGCAAAACAACACCCTGGAATTGCTGGATACGTTCCTTCGATCCTTCAACGATTCTGTAAGAAACAGTGATGGTATCGCCAGCTTTAAATTTCGGGAACTCCTTGGTAGTCACGAAATTATCTTCAACATACTGAATCAAATCTTGTTTCATCTCTATCTTATTTATTTTTAATTTTTTCCTCTCTATTTTGGGGTTGCAAAAATACAAAAAAATTTAATACACAACACACTATTTTAATTTTTTCTTTTTACTGAAAAATGTTTTCAATTTCACTTTTTTATTGCTTGGAAAAAAATTTTTTTGTAGCTTTGCAGATTATATTCAATTTTATACTTAAGATGAGCTATATAGAATTTGACAAAACAGAGTTAGTCAATATCCCCTTCTCGAAGAAAAAGGAAATTGTCCGCTGCAGCCGCACCGGGGCTTTCGCCTCCACTACCCTGCTCGGTCTCAATACCCGGAAATACCACGGATTATTCATATTGCCACAGGAAAATGTCGATGGCGAACGCCACGTGCTGGTGTCCACTTTGAACGAAAGCATCATCATCGACGACATGGAATTCCATCTCGGCATGCACCAGTACAAAGGTGGCATCTTCGACCCCAAAGGCAACAAATATCTGCAGAAATTCAATGCCGACATCATTCCCGTTTATCATTTCCGGGTCGGCCATTTCAATTTCACCAAAGAAATCCTGTTCTCCGACACTGAGGAACGACTAATTATCAAATACACCATCCTCGACGATTTCGAATCCGCTTCCTTCCAGTTCCAGCCCCTGCTGGCTTTCCGTCAGATTCACCAGCTGACGCACAAAAACGACCAGGCCAACACTGGTTACGAAGAAGTTCAGAATGGTGTAAAATATTGTCTTTACGACAAATACACACCCATCTACCTGCAAAGTTCCGAAGCCATCGACTACCAGCATGCGCCCGATTGGTTCTACAACATCGAATATGACGAAGAAATCAAGCGAGGATATGATGGCCATGAGGACCTGCTGAAACTCGGCCGCATCAACGTGCCGGTCAAGAGCAAGGAGCTGTATTTCACCATCGGCACCAGCCCGATTGACCCGAAAGAAATTGCCAATATTTTCAACAGCACATTGGATGGTCACCGCAGCCGCAACAGCTACCTGAACTGCCTGAAAAACGCCGCCGAGCAATTCATCATCGAGCGCAATGGCAAAACCCAGATCATCGCTGGCTATCCTTGGTTCGGCCGCTGGGGCCGCGACACATTCATCGCTGTGCCGGGACTGACCCTGTCGGTGGTCAACAAGCCTACCGTGTGCAAGACCATTATCGACGACATGCTGTCGGAAATGAAAGACGGGCTGTTTCCGAACATCGGCAGCGGCGACCAGGCCGCCTACAACTCCGTGGACGCCCCCCTATGGTTCTTCCGTGCACTGCAGCAATACGCCTCCTACACACGTACCGAAAAGAAGATATGGAAAGAGTACGGTCCCGTGATGCAGTCCATTTTGAATGCTTACAAGAACGGCTCTCTATACAATATCAGAATGCTGGACAACGGGCTGATTTATGCCGGCAACGAGCATGTCGCCCTCACCTGGATGGATGCCGTGGTGAACGGTGTGCCCGTCACCCCGCGTACCGGCTGCGCAGTGGAAATCAACGCCTTATGGTACAACGCCATCCAATTCAGCCTCGAGATGGCTCGTCTGGCCAAAGACCACGCCTTCGTGGAAGCATGGGAACCGCTGGCCAAAACTTTCCCCGACACCTTCAAGGCCACTTTCTGGTCAAAGGAAATAGGCTACCTCGCCGATTATGTCAATGGCGACTACAAGAACTTCCAAGTGCGGCCCAACATGATGATTGCCGTGTCATTGCCTTACACACCTATCAGCGAAAAAATCAAACAGCTAGTCCTCAAGAAGACTTGTGAGGAACTGCTGACGGAAAAGGGTATCAGAACACTGTCGCCCAACGACCCCGACTACAAGGGCCACTACCAGGGCAACCAGGCCGAGCGTGACGCCGCTTACCACCAAGGCTGTTGCTGGCCTTGGCTATTGGCACCCTTTACCGATGGCATGCTCAGTGTTTACGGCCAGAATGCCGTTTCCGTCTTGGAGAAGATTTTCTACAATTTCGACAATTGCATGAAAGACTATGGCATCTCCACGATTTGCGAAATTACCGACGGAGACCCACCATACAAACCCAACGGCTGTTTCTCGCAAGCATGGAGCGTGGCCGCCCTGCTGTATCTGAAATGGAAAATCGACACAGCAAAAAAATAAAAGCAGTCCGACTGCAACATTCAATTTGATTACAAATAAAAAGAGATACTGATGAAAGTTTTAATGTTTGGATGGGAGTTTCCCCCGCACATCGCCGGCGGTTTGGGCACAGCCTGCTACGGCCTGACCAAGGGACTGGCGGTCAACGGGGTGGATGTCGCTTTCGTCATGCCCAAAGCCTCTGGCGACGAAGACCAGAGTCTGATCAAGATCATCAATGCCAGCGATGTGGAGGTGGATCCCCGCTTCTCCGCTTTCTTCCAGCAAGGAGGTGACACCACCTATATCCAAGTCAACTCAAGACTGATACCCTACGTTGGATTAGACGATTATTATAATGTCATCAACCAGCTTGACAGCGGCATACTTTCAAGCGACACCTACGGTGGCAAACGCAAATACGAGTTCTCCGGCCGCTATGGCAGCAACCTCATGCAGGAGGTGGACCGCTATGCGGAGGTGGCCGCTGAAATCGCCCGAAACGAGCAGTTCGACATTATCCACGCCCACGACTGGCTGACCTACAAAGCCGGTATCGCCGCCAAGAAAGTCAGCGGAAAACCTTTGGTGGTGCACATCCACGCCACCGAGTACGACCGCTCCGGCGAGCATAACATCAACAGTGTGGTATATGGGCTTGAACGCTATGGCATGAGCGAAGCCGACATGGTATGCGCGGTCAGCGACCTCACCCGACAAATCGTCATCGACAAATATCATATCCCCGCCGACAAGGTGGTCACTTTGCACAATGCGGTCATTCCTACTGATAAAGTCATTGAACGTAGCAAAAATGTCAAAGAGAAGATTGTCACCTTCTTGGGACGTGTCACTTTCCAGAAAGGTCCCGACTACTTTGTGGAGACGGCACGGAAAGTACTGGAAAAAGATCCCGACGTCCGTTTTGTGTTGGCCGGTGACGGTGACATGATGCCGCACATCATCGAGCGAGTGGCTGAGTTGGGCATTGCCGACCGCTTCCATTTCACCGGATTCTTGCGCGGCGACGACATCGACAAGATGTTCGGTATGAGCGACGTATATGTAATGCCTTCTATTTCAGAGCCTTTCGGTATTTCCCCGTTGGAAGCCATGCGTGCCAATGTGCCGGTGGTCATCTCTAAGCAATCAGGTGTGGCCGAAGTGCTGCAATATGCCATCAAGGTCGATTTCTGGGACATCGACGCCACCGCCGATGCCATCTACGGCCTGCTCCACTACCCAGCCCTGTCCAAGCTCTTTATCAGCAAAGGCAAAGAGGAAGTCGATAACCTGAAATGGGAAAATGTGGCCCGCAAACTCAAGGGCATATACACCAAAGTAATCAACAGATAATAATAACGCTTTCAAATACAACACCATGCATAATATTTGCTTCCATTTTCATATCAGTCAGCCGTTCCGTTTAAGAACCTATAGATTCTTCGACATCAACCAACACCATGAATATTTTGACGAGTACCAGAACAGCTATCTGGCCAACCGTCTGGCCGAGCGCTGCTATCTACCCGCCAACGCCATGCTGCAGGAACTGATGGCCAAGTACGGGGACAAGATCAAAGTAAGTTTCAGTATTGCGGGAAGTTCCATTCATTTGTTCCAGCAATACTGTCCCGAGGTGATTGACAGTTTCAAGCAACTGATTGCCACCAAGAACGTGGAAATCACTGGTAACACCTATACCCACAGTCTTGCCTCTTTGTACAACAAAACCTGTTTCATGGAGCAAGTGAAGCTGCAGGAGAAGTTGCTGAAGGAAGTGTTCAAGGTTCGTCCCTCCTCGTTCTGCAACACCGAAATTATCTATTCCGACGAAATCGGAGAATGGCTGCACGAGGCAGGCTACGATGTGGTGCTGACCGAAGGCGCCCGTCATATTCTGGGCTGGAAGAGTCCGTGCTACCTCTACTGCAACCCCTTCCAGACTGACCTGAAACTGATGCTCAGAAGCTACCGTCTGTGCGACGACATCACCCTGCGCTTCGAGGAAAAAGACTGGGACGGCATGGGGCTGACCGCCGAGAAATACATCAACAATCTGAACAAAATTCCTGACGATGCGCCTTTCATCAATCTGTTTTTCGATTATGAAACCATCGGCGAATACCATTCTGCCGACACAGGCATCTTTGAATTCTTCAAAGCATTGTTCTCACAGTTAGCTGAAAATGAAAAATACAAATTCATCACCCCGAAGGAAGTGACCACCATGAAGGTTCCCTGCTCCACCATGCACGCACCCTGGCCCATTTCTTATTCAGGTGATGAAAAAGACACCGCCGAATGGCTGGGTAATGACCTGCAACAGGAAGCTTTCAACCAATTATTCAAGTTGGAGAGTCTGTATAAGAAATCAAAAAACAAGGTTGCCAAGGAAAGCTGGCTGCAGTTGCAGGCCGCCGACCACTTCAACTTCATGAGCACCAAGTGGTTCGCTCACGACAGCGTACGACGGAATTTCGATGTATATCCATCTCCTTATCAAGCATTTATCAATTTCATGAATGTTTTGAATGATGTAAAACTGCAATTGGAGGTCAAAGAAAACAAAACCAAACAAGAGCAATAAAAAGGCAAGAAAAAAAATATTCTGAAAAGCGTTGGAGGTAAGGAAATTTTTCGTATTTTCGTATGCTTTTTTTGAACCTGTAAAAAAGAACATTTTAACCAAAATTACTAACACATAAAAATTTAAAATTATGGCATTTAAAGGAGCATTAGTCATCAACACTGAAAAGTGTAAAGGTTGCGAAGTGTGCATCACTGGCTGCCCCAACGGCGTCATTGCACTTTCGAAGAAAGTAAATGCAAAAGGTTACAACTACCTTGAGGTTGTCAATGCCGACGCGTGTATTGGCTGCGCCAACTGTGCGGTCATCTGCCCCGACGGCGTTATCGAAGTTTACCGCGCCAAAGAGTAATCACGCGGTCAGAAGCAAGAAAAAACAAAACAATTAACAACTAAACAAATTACAAAATGGCAAAAGAATTAAAATTAATGAAGGGTAATCAAGCCATTGCTGAAGCAGCCATCCGTATGGGCTGCGACGGTTATTTCGGATATCCTATCACTCCGCAGAGTGAGGTTCTCGAACACCTGATGGCTGAAAGACCATATCTGACAACCGGCATGGTTGTGCTTCAAGCCGAAAGCGAGCTGGCCTCTATCAACATGGTTTACGCTGGCGCATCCACTGGTAAACGCGTTATGACCTCTTCTTCCTCTCCCGGTTTCTCCCTGATGCAGGAAGGTCTGTCTTACATTGCAGGCGCTGAGCTGCCCGCACTGTGTGTCAACGTCGTTCGTGGCGGCCCAGGCCTCGGTACCATCCAGCCCTCACAGTCCGACTATTTCCAGACCACCAAGGGTGGCGGTCACGGTGACTACAGACTGATCACCTTGGCTCCCGCTTCTGTTCAGGAAATGTACGACTTCGTGGAACTCGGTTTCGACTTGGCTTTCAAATACAGAAACCCCGCCGCTATCCTCTCTGACGGTGTAATCGGTCAGGTGATGGAAAAAGTGATGGTGGACGACTACAAGCCCCGCTGGACCAACGAATATATCGAAGAACATTGTCCTTGGGCTGCTACTGGTCACCGCGCAGGCGGCAAGAGCACTATCGTCACTTCTCTTGAACTCGAAGCTCTGAAACAAGAGGCTATCAACGAGAGAATCCAGGCCAAATACAGAAAATGCGAAGAAGAAGACGCCCGTCACGAAGCTATCCAGTGCGACGACGCCGAATATCTGTTCGTAGCGTACGGCTCAGCTGCACGTATCTGTATGAAAGCTATGGAACTGGCACGCGCCGAAGGCATCAAAGTCGGTTTGGTACGTCCTATCACCCTGTGGCCCTTCCCGACCAAGGCTGTTGCTGAAATCGGTGGCCGCATGAAGAAAATCCTTAGCGTTGAAATGAACGCCGGCCAGATGATCGAAGACGTGAAACTGGCAGTGAATTGCAACGTTCCCGTTGAGCATTACGGCCGCTACGGCGGTGTCATCCCAACCCCGGTTGAGATTTTCGAAGCTTTGAAAAAAATGGTAAAATAATTTAATTTGCATTGAAATTATGACAAGAGAAGATATTATCAAACCCGAAAACTTAGTGTACAAGCGCACCTCTGTTTTGAAGGATGCCACCATGCACTACTGCCCAGGCTGCGGACACGGTACTGTTCACAGAATCATCGCCGAGGTGATCGAGGAAATGGGCATTCAGGACAATGTCATCGGTATCTCACCGGTAGGCTGCTCTGTTCTGGCTTACAATTATTTTGATGTTGACTTCGTGGAAGCCGCCCACGGCCGTGCTCCCGCCTGCGCATCAGCCATCAAACGTCTGCGCCCCGATACTTTCGTATTCTCATACCAGGGCGACGGTGACTTGGCTTCTATCGGCTGCGCCGAAGTAATGCACGCATGCAACCGTGGCGAAAACATCACCATGATCTTCATCAACAACGGTATCTACGGTATGACCGGCGGTCAGATGGCTCCCACCACCCTCGAGGGTATGGAAACCGTGACCTGCCCCTATGGCCGTGACCCCGAAATCATGGGACACACCATGCGTCTGACCGAAGCATTGGCTCAGCTGCCCGGCACTTACTATGTGACCCGTCAGGCTGTTTATACTCCCGCTTTGGCCCGTAAATGCAAGAAAGCTATCCGCCAGGCCTTCGAGAACCAGAAACTCAACAAGGGCGTTTCTTTCGTGGAAGTTACCTCCAACTGTAACTCCGGCTGGAAGATGACCGCTGTTCAGGCCAACAAATGGATGGAAGAAAACACCTTGAAATACTTCCCGCTGGGAGATATGAAAGTGGATGGCAAGTTCGATCCTAAGTTCATCGAACGCGTCGCTACCTTCGACCAACCCAATGAAACCCTTTATTCATTGAGAAAAAAATAATAACCTTAAATTCACAAAGCAATGACAGAAGAAATTATTATAGCAGGCTTCGGCGGTCAAGGTGTACTCTCAATGGGTAAAATCCTGGCTTACGCCGGCATTATGCAAGACAAGGAAGTCAGCTGGCTTCCCTCCTACGGACCTGAAATGCGTGGTGGTACTTCTAACGTAACGGTAATTTTGAGCGACGAGCGTATCTGCTCTCCTTATCTGAACCAGTTCGACACCGCCATCATCCTGAACCAGCAGTCCATGGACAAATTCGAAAGCTCAGTAAAACCAGGTGGTCTGTTGATTTATGACCCGAACGGTATCTCACACCACCCCACCCGCAAAGACATCAACATCTATCAGGTGGCCGCTGCCGACAAAGCCAGCGAACTGGGTATCTCCAAGCTGTTCAACATGATCGTGCTGGGCGGTTTCCTCAAGGTGAAACCCTTGGTAACCCCCGAAATGTTGCACAAAGGTTTGGAAAAATCTCTGCCTGAACGTCACCACCACCTCATTCCCAAGAACGAGGAAGCAGTGGAAATCGGCAAGGGTTTGCTGAAACCTTACCACACACTGTAATCATCGGACGGGCGGATGAATGTCCGCCCCTTCCATAAAAAAAGCCCGCGATTACGGGCTTTTTTTTTATCCGGCCGCACTATGACAATTATACGATATGTGTCCACATCCCGACGGCCAACAATTGACAGCATAAATCTACGATATATATGAATAACAAAAAAGGAGGACCATTGCCCTCCTTTTTTTTCTTTCAAGACTGATATATTATTTCTGCTTCAGCAGGTCTCTGATCTCAGTCAACAGAATTTCTTCCTTGGTGGGTTCCGGCTCAGCGGGAGCAGCGGGAGCTTCTTCCTCAGCAGGTTTTTTCACCATATTAGAAGCCTTGTTGATCAGTTTAATCACCAAGAAGATACAGAAAGCCACAATGAGGAAATCAACAGTCGTCTGGATGAAATTACCGTAATGCAGGGTTACAGCTTCTTTCACCACCTCTTCGCCATTCATCACAGCTTCTCTCAGTGTGACTGAAAGTGTGGTAAAGTCAACATTACCGATCAATGCGCCAATCAGGGGCATCAGCACATCGTTGACCAAAGAAGTGACAATCTTGCCAAAAGCACCACCGATGATCACACCGATAGCCATGTCCATAACATTGCCTTTCATGGCAAATTCCTTGAATTCTTTAAAAAAGCCCATAGTATTGAATTTTTAGTTAGTGAATAAATATGTTTTCTCTCAGTATGTATCGGCAAAAATATAAAAAAAACTCTCTTGTTGTACAACAAAGAGAGTTTTATTTTGAACAAAATCTCAAAAACCGTCAGCTTACTCAGCGGCGGGTGCCTCTGCGGCAGGAGCCTCAACTGCTTCAGCAGCGGTAGCTTCAACTTCAGCCTTGGGAGCTGACTTTTTGCTACGTCTGGTTCTTGTAGTTTTCTTCTTGGTTTCGGTAGTGGTGTAGGTTTCGTTATAGTCCACCAATTCGATGATGCACATTTCGGCATTGTCACCTTTTCTGAAACCGGTCTTCAGAATACGGGTATAACCACCGGGGCGGTCAGCCACTTTCTGAGAGACTTCTCTGAACAATTCGCTGACAGCAAACTTGTTGTGCAGGGAAGCGAAAACCATACGTCTTGAATGAGTCGTGTCGTTTTTGCTGCGCGTAATCAGCGGTTCCACAAACTTCTTCAACTCCTTAGCTTTGGCCAAAGTGGTATGGATGTGCTTATGCATGATCAAGGAGGTAGCCATATTGGACAACATGGCAGCTCTGTGCGCGCTTGTTCTTCCTAAATGATTGATTCTTTTCGCGTGTCTCATGATTCTTAATCCTTATCTAATTTATACTTTGATACATTCATTCCAAATTCCAGACCTTTCGACTTCACCAAATCTTCCAATTCGGCCAAAGATTTCTTACCGAAATTTCTGAATTTCAACAAATCGCTCTTATGGATGGCAACAAGGTCTCCCAAGGTCTCCAGTTCAGCGGTCTTCAAGCAGTTGAGGGCACGTACAGACAGGTCCATATCCACCAGTTTGGATTTCAGGATCTGACGAGTCAACTTGGAAGCGTCGTCAAACTCTTCGTTGGAAACACTCAGTTCGGGCGAATCCATGGCAATCTTCTCGTCAGAGAACAGTACGAAGTGCTGGATCAATATCTTGGCAGCCTCTTTCAAAGCTTCCTTCGGATGGATGGAACCATCGGTATCAATCTCGAACACCAGCTTCTCAAAGTCAGTGCGCTGCTCCACACGGTAATTCTCAACAGTGTATTTCACATTCTTGATGGGAGTGTGAATTGAATCGATGGTGATGACACCGATACCCTCGTGCAGTGACTTATTCTCCTCAGCGGGGACATAACCGCGACCCTTGTCAATAGTGATTTCCATAGACAGCACCACCTCGGGTTCCATACGGCAAATCAGCAATTCCGGATTCAACACCTGGAAATAGTTCAGGAAACGGTTCATGTCACCGGCAGTGAATTTGTCCTGACCGGAGATAACGATCTTAGCGGTCTCTGAGTTGTTGTTCTCAATCTTGTTTTTGAAGCGGATCTGCTTGAGGTTAAGGATGATGTCGGTTACATCTTCCATAACACCCTGGATTGAGGAAAACTCTTGCACCACACCTTCGATCTTGACAGAAGTGATGGCATAGCCCTCGAGCGAGGAGATCAGCACACGACGCAAGGCGTTTCCGATGGTCATACCATATCCCTGCTGCAAGGGACGGAATTCAAACTTGCCATGGAAATCGTCGGCCTCGATCATGATGACCTTGTCGGGCTTTTGAAACGTTAAAATTGCCATTTCTATTTTGTTTTGATTGTTATTTACTTCTTTACCTTGTATTCCTTCTAACCGTGTAACCTTCTAACCTTCTAATCTTTGTCCCCACCTCGGTTACCGGCAGCTAATTACTATTTAGAATACAACTCAACGATAGCCTGTTCGTTGATGGTTTCGGGAATTTCCTCTCTCTCGGGATAGTTCATGAACTTACCGCTCATCATATTGCCGTCCCATTCCAACCATGAGAAGCTGTTGGTCTTGCCACTCAGTGAGTTGGTAATCACTTCGAGAGATTTTGAACGTTCGCGAACTGCCACGATATCACCAGGCACTAACAGTGCGGAGGGAATGTTGCAGATCTGACCGTTCAACAGGATATGTCTGTGGCTCACCAGCTGACGTGCAGCGGCTCTGCTCGGAGCAATACCCAGACGATATACCACATTGTCAAGACGTGATTCGATAAGTTTCATCAAGTTCTGACCAGTGATACCTTTCTTGCGGGCAGCAGCGTGGAACAATTTTCTAAACTGACGTTCCAGAATACCGTAAGTGTATTTAGCTTTCTGCTTTTCCTGCAACTGCATACCGTACTCTGACAGTTTAGAACGTTTTCTGGACTGACCATGCTGTCCGGGAGGATAATTCTTATGTTCAAAATATTTGTCAGCTCCATAAATGGGTTCATGGAACTTTCTTGCAATCTTGGTTTTAGGTCCTGTATATCTTGCCATTTTCTTGCTATTTTAAGGTTCTTTATACTGATGTTGATAAATTATACACGTCTGCGTTTGGGAGGACGGCAACCATTGTGCGGAAGCGGAGTCACATCGGTGATCTCTTCCACCATGATACCGGCGGCGTGAATGGTTCTGATAGCGGATTCTCTACCACCACCAGGTCCCTTTACAAAAACCTTAACCTTTCTTAAGCCAAGATCATAGGCAACTTTGGCGCAATCCTGGGCAGCCATCTGAGCTGCATAAGGAGTGTTCTTCTTGGAGCCTCTGAATCCCATCTTACCAGCGGAAGACCAAGAAATAACCTGACCGTCGCTATTGGTGAGGGAAACAATAACATTATTGAACGACGCATACACGAAGGCCTTGCCCATTGCATCAATTCTAACAACTTTTTTCTTTGTTGATTTGGTATTCTTTGCCATAATACTATTTCCTGATAATCAATTAATTACTTAGTTGCTTTCTTCTTGTTTGCAACAGTTTTCTTACGACCCTTACGAGTACGTGCGTTGTTCTTGGTACTCTGTCCACGTAACGGTAAACCGATACGATGACGAATGCCTCTGTAGCATCCGATATCCATCAGACGCTTGATGTTCATCTGAACTTCCGAACGCAAAGCACCTTCTACCTTCATCTCATTAATCATTCCACGGAGTGCTGCCAACTCATCATCATTCCATTCATTTACCTTTTTGTCATGGCTGATACCGGCTTTGTCCAAAATGGCGGCGGCAGTGCTGCGGCCAATACCATAGATGTAAGTCAAACCGATGACGCCTCTTTTGTTTTTCGGTAAATCAATACCTGCAATTCTTGCCATAGCTTAAAATCTATTTTTTAATGTTAATACTTATTATCCTTGACGTTGTTTTTCTTTCGGGTTCTTTTTGTTGATAACATAGACCACGCCGTGTCTTCTCACCACCACGCAATCTTCCGATCTTTTCTTTACTGAAGCTCTTACTTTCATCTCTATTTTATTTTTTATGATTTATGTCTGAATGTGATACGTCCTCTGGTCAAATCGTACGGAGAAACCTCCACCTGCACTTTGTCGCCGGGGAGAATCTTGATATAATGCAGTCGCATCTTGCCCGATATGGTCGCGATGATGACGTGTCCGTTTTCGAGCTGGACACGGAACATAGCGTTCCCTAAGGATTCGATGACGACACCGTCTAATTCAATGGATGATTGTTTTGCCATATCTTGATTCAATTATATTTTCTCTTCTGTTCCCAACACTTCCCCGATAAACTTGTAGGTGGATAAAACTCTGGTGCCGTTTTTGGTGATGGCGATCTGGTGCTCATAATGGGCTGCCGGCTTATGATCCATCGTTCTGATGGTCCATTCGTCACGCTCGCAGTAAATTTTGCGAGAGCCCATCGTAATCATCGGTTCGATGCAGATGACCATGCCTTCGCGCAGGGTGTCGCCCTTGCCGGGCTTGCCGTAGTTGCACACATCCGGTTTCTCGTGCATGTTTCTGCCGATGCCGTGTCCACACAACTCGCGAACCACACCGTAGCCGAACGATTCGCAGTAGGTCTGCACCGCATGACCAATGTCACCGGTTGTGTTTCCCTTCACTGCCGCGGCTATGCCTCTGTACAGCGACTCCTTGGTGCGTTCCATCAACAGTCTTTTCTCCTCCGACACTTCACCCACCGCGAAAGTATAGGCGTAGTCACCATGGTAGCCGTTCATGTAGGCTCCGCAGTCCACCGAAATGATATCCCCCTCATTGAGGACCATCCCGTTTCTGGGGATGCCGTGGACCACCACATCGTTCACCGAGAGGCAGAGGGAAGCGGGATAACCGTTATAGCCCTTGAAGGACGGCACTCCGCCGTTGTCCCTGATGTAAGTCTCACCGATTCTGTCGAGGTAAGTCAGCGGGACTCCCGGTTTGATGTACTTTGCCACTTCGGCCAAAGTTTTTCCAACAAGCAAAGAACTTTTTTGTATAATTTCTATTTCCTCTTCGCTTTTCAAGCGAATCTTGTTAAACATATTCATTAGTAAGCACCGCCGCTATAGCGACCTTTGATTCTTCCGGATTTAGTCAAGCCGTCGTAATGTCTCATCAACAAATGGCTTTCGATTTGCTGAAGCGTATCCAAAACAACACCTACCATAATCAAGAGGGAAGTACCGCCGAAGAACTGGGCGAACTGCTGGTTCACACCAAACAATCTCACGATAGCCGGCAGGATAGCCACGATAGCCAAGAAGATAGAGCCGGGCAGCGTGATCTTGGACATGATGCCTTCAATCAGCTGTGCGGTTTGTTTACCGGGCTTCGTACCAGGGATAAAACCACCGTTTTTCTTCAGGTCCTCAGCAATCTGCTGCGGGTTGATGGTGATAGCGGTATAGAAATAGGTAAACAGGATAATCATCAGGAAGAACACGATATTGTATCCCAAACCGTTATAATCGATGAAGCTGTGCCAGAAACCACCGGTTGACTGTTCGGTAACAGAAACGAAAGTCAAAGGCAGGAACATGATAGCCTGGGCGAAGATGATAGGCATAACACCTGCGGCATTCACTTTCAAAGGCAGGAAGTTACGAACACCACCATACTGTTTGTTGCCCACAATTCTCTTGGCATACTGTACAGGAACACGACGGGTACCCTGAACGAGCATGATACAGAAAGCGATAATCAGCATCATTAACATCAACTCGATGATGAAGATGATAGGACCACCGGCGTTGTCGCTGATACGAGCGATGAACTCAGCTCTCAGAGCGAAAGGCAGACGGGCGATGATACCGATCATGATGATCATGGAGATACCGTTGCCGATACCGTTGTCTGTGATACGCTCACCCAACCACATGATGAACAGGGTTCCTGAAATCAGCAGGATGAAGGAGGTAACGGCGAACACTGACAAATGACCGAAAATAGGAGTAAGCATTGCCGGTGAGATGGCTTGGCTGAACTGTCCCTGGATGTTGGCGATATAGGCGGGACCCTGGATAGCAACCACGGCCACGGTCAGGTAACGGGTAATCTGGTTCAGTTTCTTTCTACCGCTTTCGCCTTCTTTCTGCAGACGCTGGAAATAAGGCACTGCCAGGGTCATCAACTGGATAACGATGGAAGCGGAGATATAGGGCATGATACCCAAGGCGAAGATGGAGGCGTTAGAGAACGCACCACCAGAGAACAGGTCCAACATACCGAGCAGACCTTCCTGTGCCGACTTGGTAAATGCCGAAAGTGCGCCTGGGTTGATACCCGGAAGCACCACATGAGCACCCAAACGATAGATCAGGATGATAAAGAGCGTGTACAGGATTCTCTTTCTCAGATCCTCGATTCTAAAAATGTTTTTTATGGTCTCGATAAATTTTTTCATGAGATATAATATAAGTATTATTTATATTTATTATTCAGCTGCGGGAGTCTCCACTTTCTCACCGATAACGGTAATCTGACCACCAGCGTTGTTGATAGCGTTTTTGGCAGTTTCGGAGAAAGCGTGAGCGGACACCTTCAGAGCGGCTTTCAGTTCGCCCTTGCCCAGCACCTTGACCAAGCAGTTTTTCTTGGCCAAACCGTTGGCGTGCAAAACTTCGGGAGTAATCTCCGTGATGTTCTTGGTTTCAGCCAAAGTCTGGAGAGTGCCGATATTGATAGCGTTGTATTCCACGCGGTTGATGTTCTTGAAACCTCTCTTGGGCATGATTCTGTAGATAGGCATCTGACCGCCTTCAAAACCGATTTTGCGGCTGTAACCAGATCTGGACTGGGCACCCTTATGACCTCTTGTGGAAGTGCCGCCTTTACCTGATCCCTGACCTCTACCTACTCTTTTTGACAACTTAGTTGCGTTTTCAGCTGGTTTTAAACTGTGCAAATTCATCTCTTCTATATAATTTCAAGATTAATACTCAATTAAATTTCTTCTACGGTGACCAAATGTTTCACGGCGTTCACGATACCCAGAATCTGTGGGGTGGCGTTGTGTTCTACGGTCTGGTGCATTTTTCTGATTCCTAATGCTTCCAATGATCTTTTCTGGCGCAATGGTTTGTCGATAGCGCTTCTCACTTGTGTGATTTTAATTCTTTTCATCCCTTCAAATATTATTTTTTGTTGTTAATTTCATGTCCGTTTAAAAGCAAAATAGCGCAAATTTGGGAGAAAATTGCAACTATTTATTCACATTTCGACCTTAATAAAATCTATCCCCTACTATCCAACAATATCATATAAAGTCCGTGAAATCAAGCAGTTGCGAGTTTTCAGAGTTTAGTCTTCCGTCTTCTTCTATTTCACTTCAAAAGGTTTGCAAATATACAACTTTTTTTGATGCAAAAACACTATGGTATATTTTTGTTGATTTTTTTAAGACAACAGACGACAGACGACTACGAGGAAATTTCCACAATGGGAAGTGCATAAATTTAAATATAAAAAGACATTTTCCACAAAAAAATTGTACTTTTGCAGAATAAATTTTACATTTAATGTAAAATATAACATATAATACGATAAAAGACAACTAACAACCAAAATAACAACATTTTATTAACCAAAAACAACAGTTATGAAAAAAATCTTTACTTTGTTTTTTGCGCTGTTTATAATGGCATTTTGTGCCAAAGCGCAGCAAACCCTGCTTCAGGAAGGTTTTGAGACATCAACTCTTCCGACAGGTTGGACTATCATCGACAATGATGGTGACGGATACAACTGGTTTCCGACATTGTCCGCAACAGAAAACTATTCTTACCATTCCGGAAGTGGCTGTATTACATCAGCTTCCTGGGATAGTGATGCAGGAGCTTTGACCCCTGACAACTGGCTGATTACCCCGGCTATCAATCTTACCTCCAATGCAACATTGACATTCTGGGTAGTAGGACAGGATCCTTCTTATGCTGCAGAAAATTACAGTGTTTATGTGGCCACTTCTAATACAGTAGCAGCATTTACAGCTACCACACCTGTCCTTACTGGAACTTCCACCGACACTTACACTCAACAGACTGTTAATTTGTCGGCCTATACAGGACAAACTGTTTATATCGCATTCCGTCATCACAATGTAACTGATATGTTCATGTTGAACATAGACGATGTGGAAATTTTCTTACAACCCACTAGCCCAACCATTGCTGTATCCCCCACTGCCATTGATTTCGGCACAGTAGGTATGCCCGGTAACATCACTGCCACAGCTACTGTCACCGCTTATAACCTTACCACTGGCATCACTGCAACTACTTCCGCTCCTTTCTCCGTATCCGCTGATGGCACTACTTATGGCACCACCGCTACTATAGCAGCAGCTGGCGGCACACTGTATATGAAATATACTCCCACCACAAGCGGCATCGCCAACGGCACCGTTACCTTGGCCAGCACTGGCGCCACCAGCGTCACACTTCCATTGACTGGTAACGCTGTGGATTGCAGCAACATTTCCCTGCCTTATAACACTGACTTCACCAACGAAGCTTTGAACAACTGCTGGACCATCGTGGATGCCAACAATGACGGCGACCCGGAGGAGGGCAACGGCATGTGGAGTTTCATGATAACAGACGGATGGGCACAATATTTCTATCATTCAACGAATACCGCCAACGACTGGCTGATTTCTCCTGTTTTTGCTATTCCGCAAAATGGTGCCGTCTCATCATTCGACTATAAGGTAAGAGGTTCCAATTACCCCGAAAAATTCTCCGTATATGTGATTCCCGCTAACGGAAGTTACCTTAACGCCATTCAAATTGTTGGCACACGTACTGTTACCAACACTGCATTTGAAACCCAATACCTTGATTTAGCCTCCTATGCTGGTCAGTCAATCCAAATTGCTATCAAGGCTGAATCCGATCCTGACATGTATGGACTGAATATCTCTAATTTCTTCATCGGAGCCGAGATTCCCACCACTATGACAGTGACGCCAACTGCCATTGACTTTGGCGGTATTCCCGCTGGCATGACCGTAGAGAATATGATCATCATCAACAGCGCCAACCTGAATGAGGCTATCAATGTCACCACCGCTGCTCCTTACAGTGTATCTTTGAACGGCACCTCCTATAATACCACGGTGACCATCCCCGCCAACCCCGCTTTATCTGTTGACGACACCATCTACGTGAAATTCGCTCCTACAACTCCCGGCACATACAATGATAATATTATTATCAGCACCACCACCCTTGGCGACACTGTGCTTCTGACTGGTTCCGCTGCCGACTGCAACACCATCACCACCTTCCCCTTCACTGAAGATTTTGAAGAGACTTCTCCTACTCTTCCCTGCTGGACTGTCAACGACGCCAACAACGATGGAAAAACATTCAGCTTCACCAGCGGTGCGGCAAGATATACTTACTCTTCCGCCAACCCTGCTGACGACTGGGTGATTTCTCCTGAAATCACTTTTACAGGAAGCCAGATTTTGAGCGTTGATTACCGTGCACAATCTGCTAATTATCCTGAAAAATTCATGGTTGCCGCTATCAATGGAAACACTATCACGGTATTGACTGATACTATTCATGTCACATTGACCTCCAATGTAACTGAATACGTTGATTTAAGCAGTTTGAATGGCACATACAAAATTGGTATCCACTGCGTTTCCGATCCTAACCAATACTACCTCTTTATTGACAATTTCGCTATCATAGATGTTTCCGAAGCTTCTTTGGCTGTTAATCCTGACAGTTTGACATTTATCGGCATTATGGGACAGGGCTCCTTATCCCAAGAAGTTGACGTAACCGGTTTTGCTTTGACCAGCAGCATCAGTGTTAGCGCTCCAGCTAATTTCGAAATTTCTACAGACAACACCTCTTTCGGAGCTACCGCTACCATTGCCAACACAGGTATGGCTACCCAGGCTTCTCTGTATGTTCGTATCAATGCTGCTACTGCCGGATTACACAGTGGCAACATCACTTTGACCAGCGGCACCGCTACCGCCACCATCTATGTGGAAGGTAACGCTGTTGATTGCTCTGGTGGTATCGCAAGTCTGCCATTCACCCACACTTTCAACGACCAAGTTGCACCTCCCACCTGCTGGGGTTATAACGATATGGAAAACTTCGCTATAGCAACCGTTAACTCAAACACAGGTGATTATGCTATTGTCGTTTTGGATGCCGATTATCTGATTTCTCCCGAAATACATAGCACAGCAGCCATGAACATGAGCATTGATTACAGATGTTATTATGGCGACCAGATTCCTGGTAGCACCTTCCGTATCGGCTACTCCTCAACCAATGACAACTACACCAGTTTCACCTGGTTGGAACCCTTTACCGTTAACGCCTATCCTGCCGACACCACTGCTATATTTGATACCTATACCACACTGATTCCCGCAGGTAGCAAGTTTGTTGCAGTCGATATCACGGAAATCGGAAGTTATGCTACCCTGTTTGGAAGTTACTACAACTATCTGTTCTTTGACAACTTCTCTTTGACAGAAGTCAATGATCCCATCATCAATCCAAATACCACCAATATCAATTTTGGCAGTATAAACGTCAACACCACCGAAACAGAAACCGTTGCCGTCATTACCGCTAACCTGACAGCAGATATTACCGCCACCACTACCACTCCGTTTGAAGTATCCGCTGACAACACCACCTTTGGTGCCACAGCCACTATCCCCGCAGCCGGCGGCAACTTGTATGTTCGTTACGCTCCTACCGCAGTGGGTACACACACTGGCACTATAACCTTATCTTCAGCAGGCGCAACCTCTGTACAGATCAGTCTGAACGGTAACGGCATAGACTGCAGCAATGCTCAGATTCCTTATTTTACAGATTTCTCAGACGAAGGTATGAATCAATGCTGGACTATTGTTGATGCCAACAATGACGGATCAACATATGAATTCAACACTGAAGAAGGCTACGCAATTTACGTATACAACGAAAATAACAATGCTGACGACTGGTTGATTTCACCTGTATTCAACCTTGGCATAAATTCCGCCGCTTCATTTGATTACATCGTAGCAGATGAGACTTATCCCGAAAGATTTGCTGTATATGTAATCGCCGCTGGTCAAACCTACCAGAACGCAACCCAAGTTGTTGCTCCTACCGATGCCACCAATGATAGCGAATGGCTGACACAGAACATTGACCTTACCGCATTCGCAAACCAGAGCATCCAAATCGCTATCAAATGTATATCTGACGCTAATGAATATTTGCTCGGTATTACCAACTTTACTGTTACCAGCGATGTTGCTGTTGAAGAATATGACAACACCGTTTCCGTTTACCCGAACCCTGCCAACAATGTGATCAATGTGAACGCCACTTCCAACATCAGCAATGTTGAAGTTTACACTATCACTGGCCAGAAAGTGGGTGACTTCACCGCTAACAACACCAATATTGCTATCAACACTTCCAACCTGACTAACGGTCTGTACCTGATGCAGATTCATACTGACAATGGCGTGATCAACAAGAAATTCTCTGTTGTGCGCTAATCAGTAATCTTTTCATAATTCATTCAAAAGAGCGGCTCGTAAGGGTCGCTCTTTTTTTGTGCTATTTTCCCTTTACGGGGTTATCGTCACTGCAAGCAGTTCTGGGCGGCGGACTTTAAGGACCTTAGAGACTTTAAAGACCTTAAAGAATTTAAAGTCCGCCGCCCAGAACTGCTCATTCCCCATTACAACCATAAAGCGCCAGCTAATTTGCTAATTTGCCAATTAATTTCGTATCTTTGCACTCTCAAAACTTGACACATTATGACTTTAGGTATTCTCGCTGCAATGGAGCAGGAAATCAGCTTGGTATGCGAAATGATTGAAAACCCCGTCCGCACAGAACTGGGCGGAAGAACCTTTTTCCGAGGCATGCTCAACGGAATCGACTGTGTGGTCTGCTTCTCCAAATGGGGCAAGGTGGCCGCCGCTATCACTTCCACCCTAATGATAGAGCATTTCCACATCACCGACCTCATCTTCATCGGCACCGCCGGCGCCTTATCTGACGAACTCAACGTTGGCGACATTGTGGTGGCCAAACGACTGGTACAGCATGACCTGGATGCCCGTCCTATCATCCAACGCTTTCAGATTCCGCTGACCGACCATATCTATATTAAGAGCGACCCGAAACTGTCAAGCTTGGCCATCAACAGCATCAACAGACTGATTGCCAAAGGTTTCAGCGAAGTCATCGGCAAGGAAGCCGCTAAGGAGTTCAGCTTCATCCAACCTCGTATGTTTCAGGGCGATGTGGCCAGTGGCGACCAGTTCATCAGCAGCGATGAAAAACGACAGGAACTCATTGGCCTGTTGCCGGAAGTACTTTGTGTAGAGATGGAGGGAGCCGCCGTGGCACAAGTCTGCAAAGAGTTCCACCTGCCCTTCGCCGTCATCCGCATCATCTCCGACAGGGCCGACCACGATGCCCGTGTGGACTTCAACCGCTTTACCGAAGCCGTGGCAAATATCTACTCACAGGCAATCATACGGGAAATGATAGAGGAGTTGACAGTTGATAATTGAAAGTTGACAGTTGATAGTTGACAAATCAAAATTCAGAATTCAGAATTCAAAAAAATACCAACCCCTAACCCCTAATCACTAATCACTAATAATTAGCACATTAGCACATTGGCACATTAGCACATTAGCACATTTACTAATTAACTAATTTACTAATTAACTAATTTACTAATTAAAATCTTGCATATCAAAAAAATATGTGTATATTTGTAGATTAGACTTAAAAATTACAACTAGTTAATAATCATAATAATAAGATCTTATTACCATGTCAAAAGTACTTTTTTTAGGAGATGAAGCCGTCGCGCAGGCAGCGTTAGACGCAGGCTTATCCGGAGTTTATGCTTATCCCGGCACTCCATCTACCGAAATCACCGAATTCATACAAGAGTCTAAACAAGGCAAAGCGGGCGAGGTGCACAGCATCTGGGCTGGCAACGAGAAGACCGCCATGGAGTCTGCCATCGGCATGTCTTACGCCGGCAAGCGCGCCATGGTTTGCATGAAGCACGTGGGCCTCAACGTGGCCGCCGACCCCTTCATGAACTCTTCTATCACCGGCGCCAACGGCGGTTTGGTGGTGGTTGTGGCTGACGACCCGTCAATGCACTCCTCACAGGACGAGCAGGACTCACGCTACTATGCCAAATTCGCGCTGATTCCCTCTTTCGAACCATCCAACCAGCAGGAAGCCTACGACATCACTTACGCGGCTTTCGACTTTTCCGAAAAATACCGTACTCCCGTGTTGATCCGTCTGACCACGCGTCTTTCCCACTCACGCGCCGGCGTGGAACGCAAGGCCGAACGCCCGCAGAACCCCCTGCACCTTGAAGAGAACCCGAAACAATTCATCCTGCTGCCCGCCAACGCCAGAGTGCATTACCGCAACCTGCTGGGCAAACAGGAAGCTTTTGAAGAAGAGGCATGCAAATCTCCTTTCAACCAATATATCGAAGGCAAAGACAAGAAGATGGGTATCATCGCCTCTGGTATCGCCTTCAACTACCTGATGGAGAACTTCGAAAACCATCAGTGCCCCTATCCCGTGCTGAAGATTTCACAGTACCCCATCCCCTCCAAACTGGTGGCTAAGATGGTGGACGAATGTGAGACCGTATTGGTGGCTGAGGAAGGCTATCCTTTCATTGAAGAGCAAGTACGCGGACTGTTGAACCGCACTGGCAATATCATCGGCCGTTTGAGCGGTGCCCTGCCCCGCGACGGCGAATTGAACCCCAACCTCGTGGCTAAAGCTTTGGGCATGCCCGACAGCTACGGTGCTCCCGTGCCCGAACTCGTGGTGCCCAGACCCCCCGCTTTGTGCCAGGGCTGCCCCCACATCGACTCCTACAACGCCATCAACCGCGCTATGGAGAAATACGGCAAGGGCAAGGTATTTGCCGATATCGGCTGCTATACTTTGGGCGCACTGCCTCCCTATAACGCCATTTACACCACTGTTGACATGGGTGCTTCCATCACCATGGCCAAGGGTGCCGCCGACGCCGGCGTACGTCCCTGTCTGGCTGTAATCGGTGACTCCACTTTCACCCACAGCGGTATGACCTCTTTGCTGGACTGCATCTATGAGAACACCCCTGTTACCGTGATGATTCTCGATAACAGCACCACAGGTATGACCGGTGGCCAGGATTCTCACGCACTGGGTGTTCTGGGCGAAATCTGCAAGGGTCTCGGTGTCAAGGAAGATCATATCCACCGCATCAAACCCCTGCCCAACCAGCTGGAAGAAAATGTCAAAATTATTGAGAAAGAACTGGAATACGAAGGCGTTTCGGTTATCATCCCGACCCGTGAATGTATCCAGACCCTCAGCCGCCGCATGAAAAAACAGCAAGCAGCGAAGAAGTAATCAGGGAATAGGGGTTAGTGATTAGGGATTAGTAAAGACATAATCACTATCCCCGATTCAAATTATTTCCCCTTCTATTAGGGCTGACGAATAAACGAGAAAAAAAATTCCCCTTCTTTAAGAAGGGGTGCCCGAAGGGCGGGGTAGTAAAATCACCCTATAGCCAAAATAAAAATATCATCAAAAAGGAATAACAACAATGAAAATCGACATTATATTAGCAGGCGTAGGCGGTCAGGGTATCCTCTCCATCGCCACCATCGTAGGCCACGCCGCCGTCAAAAGAGGAATGTACATGAAACAAGCAGAGGTTCACGGTATGAGCCAGCGCGGTGGTGACGTGCAGTCACATTTCCGCTTGTCCGACCAGGAAATCGCTTCCGACCTTATCCCCATGGGCAAAGCCGACCTCATCATCTCTGTGGAGCCGATGGAGTCATTGCGCTATCTGCCTTGGCTGAACAAGGAAAACGGCTGGTTAATCACCAACAGCCAGCCTTTTGTCAACATCCCCAACTATCCGGATTTCGACAAGCTGAACGCCACACTGGACAAGCTGCCCAACAAGGTGGTCATCGATGCCGACCAAATTGCCAAAGACCTGGGTTCCGCACGTTCCGCCAACATGGTGATCCTCGGTGCCGCATCTCCTTACCTCCAGCTGCCTTTCGAAGAGATTGAAGCTGCCGTGAGAGAGAACTTCGCCCGCAAGGGAGAGGATGTGGTCAACGTGAACATCGCCTGCCTGAAAGCCGGCCGCGAATACGCCGAAAAACACTAAAAGACACTGGAAAAGCACGTCTCTTAAAGACATAGCTCATTCATAATGAATAACTTATCGGAATTTCTTAAGCGGAATTTTCATATTTTCCTATTTGTAATTCTACAGATAGTGTGTATCATTATGATTTCCAAGAGCATGAAATATACCAGTTTCGCCCTCCACAGAGTGTGCCAGACCATTGTAGCACCTATCAACGAGGCGTGGTACAATGTCATCCGGCACTTCTCTCTGGAAGCGGAAAACGAACAGCTGGTACAGCAGAACATTACTCTGCTCAACGAGCGCGACAACGCTTTCACTTTCAAAGACGACTCGGTATATACCGCTAACGTTTGCGATAGCAACCAGCGGGTGAAAATGCGACTGTACGACTACTCCTACGCCAACATTGTGTATAAAACCACCGAAAAAACGCACAACTACATCATTATCGATAAGGGACGTGCCGATGGTATCACCATCGACATGGCCGTATTGTCGGCAGGCGGTGTTTGTGGTGTAGTAAGTGATGTGACCGAGCATTTCGCCTCCATCATCTCGCTTTTGCACCCCGACGCCCGTATTAGCGCCAAATTACTGCCATCCAATCAAATAGGAACAGTCCTTTGGGATGGTATCAGTGCCCAGTATGCACAGTTGTACGACATTCCCCAGCATGTGCCGGTGAGCATAGGCGACTCTATTGTCACCAGTGGTTATTCCAACATCTTCCCCAAAGATATCCTGGTGGGCATTGTGGAAGATGTCCATGAGACAGGCCATAGCAGCTTCCTGACCATCAAGGTTCGCTTGGCAACCAACTTCAACAATGTCAACACGGTATATCTGATCCGCAACATCTACACCTCGGAAATGGACGAACTCAAAAGCAATTTCAAGGATGAATAACGTCAGCTCCAACATACTGCGCTTTCTGCTTGTTATACTCGCACAGATTTTTGTGTTCCGTTATACCCATCTCTTCGGTTGTGTCAGCATATACATTTTCCTTCTGGCTCTGTTGATGTTGCCCTTCGAGATTCCACGTTGGATTCAGTACCTCATTGCCTTTGCTACAGGTTTCCTCATCGACATGTTCAATGTCACTTACGGCATCAACGCCTCCGCGTGTACGCTGATGATGTTTATACGCCCTTATCTGGTGGTAGCCCTCAACGGCCGCAAAACCGACGATATTGTGGACAAGCCTCTGCCTGGCGTAAAAGACTTCCGCTGGCTGTTGGCCTATACCGTCATTCTGGTATTCATCCAGCAGTTTGCCGCCATCATGATCGAGACCTTCTCCTTCCAACATTTCTGGAAAACGCTGCTGGTCATTTTAGGCAATACCATTTTGACAAGCACTGTTATCTTATGTTGTGAGTACTTATTTGTTCCTGTCAAAAAAAGAAATTAATATTGAAATTTATGAAACCGAAATTAGTAGTTGGAAACTGGAAAATGAACAAGCCCTTCGATGATGCGCAGGACTTGATTTTAGACATTCAGAATAACTTAAAAGACAGAAAGTTACAAACCGAAGTGGTGCTTTGTCCGCCTTTTGTCTATATGGAACTGATTACCGACATTGCCGAGGAGGAAGACAGCCAGTTCTATGCCGGCGCGCAGAACTGTAGTGAGCACGAGAGTGGTGCATACACTGGAGAGGTATCCGCCGAGATGTTGGCTTCTATGGGCGTGGAATTCTGCATCGTGGGGCATTCAGAAAGAAGAAAATACTTTGGCGAGACCAATGCTGTTATTGCACAGAAAATCGATCTCTTGCTGAAGAACGACATCGTTCCCATCGTATGCTGCGGCGAATTGCTGGAAGAACGCAAGGCTGGCAAACACACCCAAGTGGTACAGCAACAGATTGAGGAGTCCCTCTTCCATTTACAAGCTTCAGAATTTGAGAGAGTGATTATCGCCTACGAACCCGTTTGGGCTATCGGTACCGGCGAGACCGCTACTCCCGCCCAGGCCGAGGAGATGCATGCTTTCATCCGCTCATTGGTGGAGAAGAAGTATGGCACCGAGATGGCTTATAATACCTATATATTATATGGTGGAAGTTGCAACCCGAAAAATGCCGCCGATCTGTTCATGCAGGAAGATGTTGACGGCGGTCTGATTGGCGGTGCCTCTCTGAAAGCCGACGACTTCTGCGCCATCATCGACGCCGGTGAAAACGTGCTGAAAGAGAATTAATGGTTTACAATTGACAATTAAGAATTGATGATTAAAAGTTGATGATTGACAATTGTTAATGAATACATGTAGGGCTGTCCATTATGGCAGCCTTTTTTGATTGTATATGACAAAAGGCTGCCAAATCATGACAGCCCTTTTTTATAACCATTGTAGAGACGTTTCATGAAACGTCTCTACGACTCTATTTAATGACAACTTTTTTGAAGTAGGTGTCACCTACACGTACCAAATAAACACCCTTGGTAGAGATAGTGAATTGTCGTGTTTCTTGCGTATTCACAGCATCGTATGCGATACGTTTGCCCAGCATATCAAAAATCCCTATGCTCTCACCTTCCGCATGACAAACCATAATTTGATGGTCATGGCTATACACGCTGATGGCAGACAAATCATTGTCATTAATACCTGTTTGAGGCTGGAAATTGGCCACAAAGGTCATATTACCCAATACAGTAATATCTCTTGGATTATCAGTATTTCCGTCACTCCAATTAACAAACTCATAATTTGCATACGGAATGGCCCGAATTTGAACTGCTGAACCGTAGTCGTAGGTACCGCTACCGCTTGTAGTACCCATAGCGTCATTGCCGCTAAGAACATCAATCTGGTACTGATCAACAGCGAAAGTGGCAATATAAGTGGCATTTCCTGTCACAGTAATATAACGTGGATTACTGGTATTGCCATCATTCCAACTGACGAAATGATGATTGGCCGCAGGATTCGCAATAAGTTGCACTGTGGTACCGGCGGTATAGGAGCCACCACCTGTAACAGTACCCATACTATTATTTGACGACAATGCCGTGATAGTGTAGGTTTGTGGCGTAGAACCTGCCGAAAGCACCGGACGAATCATCCAGCTCAGATAGTAACCATAATCACAGATTGAATTCCAATTATTTCCATCCAACGACACCCATGAGCCGTCGGGGTTACCGGCGTAAGTGCTGCCCGCGGCGGGATAAGTTACGCCTGTATTGTACAAGACAATCCAAAGGGGTTGTGCCGGATTGATGGTCACCGGGGTTGAAAGAGTCGCATCAAACCATGCGCCTGTTCCACTCAACGTATAAGTCTGTGTGGCCAACTGTGTGCCAGGAGCATCTGTTCCACCTTGGCAGATACGGACTTCATACGAACCGGCGTACTGATTCCAAATGCGTATAGAGTTCAAAGTATTGTATGAGGTCAGTACACTGGCGGGGAATCTCACAGCCCAATATATATTACCACCCGCTCCCATGCTGTTTACAATGGTACCATTGTCATAATGTAACTCATTGGTACCCAGATCAGCGAAATAAGCGGTATAAGAGGCATTAGACGTAGCCGTAAAGCTGCGCGGATTTTCTGTGACATTATCGTTCCAACCCGTGAAGCGGTAGCCTGGATTTGCCATAGCCTCCAAGGTAACCTCAGCACCTGAGGTATAAGTGCCTCCTCCAGAAACAGTTCCCATAGTATTATTTGATGATACCACCGTGATAGTATAAGTTTGCAGGGTAGAAGCAGAAAGCACCGGTCGGACCATCCAGCTATAATACAAGCCATGGTCACCGACAAAGCCCCACGTACTGCCATCCAACGACACCCAGGAGCCATCGACATTGCCCGCATAATTGCTGCCCGCCGCTGGATGACTCACATCTGAATTGTACAACACAATCCATAAAGCCTGAGTATTGTTAATGCTAATCGGACTGCTGAACACTGCGTTATACCAGTCCTCTGTGCCGCTCAAACTGAAAGTCTGCGTGGCAATTTGAGTTCCCGGAGCATCTGTTCCACCTTGATACACAGCGATTTGGTATGTCCCTGCATTTTGATCCCAGATTTTTACATTTGTCAACGTATTGTATGAGCTCAGCACACTGGCAGGGAATCTCACCGCCCAATATATCGTGCCGCCAGCTCCCACCGCGGAGGAAAACGTGCCATTGTCATAATGCAATTCACCACTGCCCAAATCAGCAAAAGAAGCAGTATAAGAGGCATTCGACATGACCGTAAAGCTGCGCGGATTCTCTGTATTTCCGTCATTCCATCCTGTGAAGCGGTAGCCTGGATTTGCATGTGCCTCCAATTCAACCACTGCACCCGCGGTATAAGTGCCGCCACCAGAAACAGTTCCCATGGTAGTATTTGCGGAGGTTGCTGTAATCGTGTATGACACAGACGCATCCACTATCGAGATATCATCTAGCAAAACAACATAACCGTCGTAGGAATCATGCACAAAAGCCAAATAGAAGCTCTGTCCATTATGACCTGACAGACTTACTGTATATTGCTGATAAGAAGCGGCGATCGCGGTCTTCGTCATCAAAACGGTATTGAATGCTGACACATTGGTGTTTCCTGTAGTGGACATTTTCACCCACAATGAATCAGGATAACTGCTACTTGCACAACGGGCATAGAAGGTCAACTGGTAGTTACCTGTTGCCGGCAGGGTAATCTGCGGAGAAATCAGATAATTCTCAGCATCTATTGCCAAGTCATTATTCGAGTCATACGAATAAGAATATAAGGTATAGCTGCCGTCATGCGCCGGCAGATTAGATGTCCGACCCCAATAATTTCCATCACCATCCGCATCTATCGTCGTCCAGCAATTCCAGCCATCCTCGAAACTCTCTGTCCATGGGAAGCTGGTAACCGTGCAATTAGTCGATACAGCCTGGAAGTAAGCGGTATAAGTCGCATTTTCTGTAACGGTAATGGTGCGCGGGTTGCTGGTATTGCCATCCTGCCAAGTGACAAACTCGTAGCCCTGATAAGCAGTGGCTGTCAACTGGATTGTGGTGCCAGCATCATAGGTGCCACCACCAGTCACGGTACCCATGGAAGTGTTCGCGGACACTGCCGTTACCGTATAGGTTTGAGGAGTTGAGCCTGAAGAAAGCACCGGACGAATCATCCAGCTCAGATTGTAGCCATAATCACAGATTGAATTCCAATTATTACCATCCAAAGACACCCATGAACCGTCGGCATTGCCGGCGTAGGTGCTGGCCGAGGCTGGATAATCCACTCCCGTATTGTATAGGACAACCCAGAGAGATTGGGTAGGATCAATAGTTATCGGG
>JAGBPS010000032.1 GCA_017633255.1 Bacteroidales bacterium | reverse complement strand
GGATGGCGGAGAAGCTGGAACTGGAAACACCGACTATTGATGCGATTCTGCATTGGGCACAACAGGTTCGCCATGAGGAAATTATTGACGAACAGAATCATTTGCAGCTGGACAGTCCTGATCTGTGTTCTCCTTTGAAATCAGGTGTCCCTTGCTATTATGGCTATCAAACCATAGAGGAGATTGTGGATTGATAAAATCAAATATTATTGTAGTGTAAGATAGTTCGGGTATGAGAGCGACCAACAGGGTGGTGGTGAATACGGTGATACAATACTCCAGACTGGTCATCAGTGCATTGATCAGCCTGGTGTCGGTGCGTTTGATATTGGGTGCGTTGGGCGAGGACGATTACGGTTTGTATGATGTGATAGCTGGAGTAATCGGCCTTATCGGTTTTATCAGCTCCTCGTTGAGCATGACTTCCACACGCTTTTTGTCCATCAGTCTGGGGAAAAATGACGAGGAGGGAACCCGTAATGCTTTTAACTCTTGTTTCTGGATGCATCTGCTGATGGCCGCTGGCTTGGTGCTGGTGCTGGAACTCGTTTCTTTCTACGTTTTTGATGGATACTTGAAAATTCTTCCGGATAGGTTGCAGACGGCCAAGTGGATTTATCAGTGCATGCTGGTGTCGCTGTTTCTGAGTATATCGGTTACACCGTTCATCTCCATGCTGGTGTCGCACGAGAATTTTGTGTATGTGTCGCTGGTGTATATCGTGGATGCCGTGTGCAAGTTGGGTATAGCCATTGTCATTACAAAATATAGTCACGACAGATTGTTGCTGTATGGTATTCTGATGATGCTGATCACCTTCCTTAATGTGCTCTGTTTTGTCGTCTACTGCATGATTCGGTACAGACGTCTGCTGAGGGTGAGAGTGGTGGCATTGAAGGAACTTGGAGGAGTGTCGGGCTTTGCGGGATGGACAATGCTGGACGCGCTGGGAGCCACCTTGTCACGCCAGGGTTATGCTGTGTTGCTGAACCGCTTTTTCGGCACTACGGTCAATGCGGTTTTTGCTTTGGCCCGCCAGGTGGAGACTCCTGTTTACACTATCTCGGCTTCGATTATTGACAGCATGAAACCGCAAATCATGAAAAGCTACGGTGCCGGAGATGAACGGAAAATGATGCGCTTGTCGCTGACCGCCGGCAAACTGGGTTTCGCGATGATGTCGATGCTGGCTTTGCCTTTGCTGATTATGATGCCGGAGGTGCTGGATTTGTGGCTGAAGGAATATCCTGAAGGTACTGTGCTGTTTTCACGCCTGTTGCTGATTGCCTGCATGGCGAACCAGCTGACAATGGGACTGTTCTATGCCAATCAGGCTATCGGGGATATCAAATGGTTCTCTATTGTGGTTTCCACTCTCCGTATGCTGTCACTGCCAGTGTCGTGGCTCTTCCTGCGCATGGGGTACCCGGCCTATGTGGCGATTGTCGTGTTTGTGGTCTGCGAGTCGCTGGGCGCGTTCAGCCGCGTGCTGATTATGTCGAAATTGAGCGCGGAATTGAAAGTCGTGGATTTCTTGAAATCCATTCTGCTGAGAGTGCTGCCGCCTTTCTTGTTGGGCTTGGTAGTCTGCTGGGCACTGTACCGTTTTGTTGATTCGGTATGGGATTTGTTGTGGGTGGCAGCGGTGACCGTGGCGATATATGCCCTGGCTATGTTCTTCTTCGGTCTCTCGGAGGATGAACGGAATGCCATCAAAGGCGTTTTCAATTCTTTTTTATCGAAATTCAAATTAAAACAATCTCCGGTGGAATAAGGTTTTCTTATGAAAAATATTCTTTTGCTGACGAATATCTACCCTATGAATGACCCTGCGTATGATGGCACGCCGGTATGCCATTTCTTTACCCGCGAATGGGTAAAGAAGGGATATAATGTCAGGGTGGTTCATTTTATGTCGCTGTTTCCAAGACCTTACTATTGGGTGGGACGGCTGTTTGGGGATGCCATTGCCGCCAAGACCGGTTTTGTCACCTATTCGCACCCTGCCCGCCATTGCCAAAACTACGAGGTGGATGGTGTGCCGGTATTGTATGTGCCGATTCAGAAATGTATTCCACACCGTAATTTTGCGGAACATCGTATTCAAGAGGCTTTTGACCATGTGTGCAAGGTATTGGCCGAGGAGAATTTTGTGCCGGATGCGGTGACTGCCCATTTTCCCTTGCCACAGCTGGAGATGTTGTACTTGTTCAAACAAAAGTTCCCTGCCGTTAAAACCTGCCTGGTGTTACATGGCGATGGTTCGCAAATACCGGAAATCTACAAGGAGAAATATCCGCGATATATGGATGCGGTGGAGGTGTGGGGTTTCCGTTCGTTGGCCTTCAAGAATCAGTTTGAAGCCGGTTTCGGAGCCCGCCCGAAAGAATTTCTGTGCTATTCGGGTATTCCTGAGGCTTTTTTGAGTCATGATGACAAGACTTTTGAGCAGGGAGTGCGAAAATTCGTCTTCGTGGGCAGCCTTTTTAAGTTGAAAAACGTGGATGTGACTATCAAAGCCTTGCATTTGGCATTCCCGGAACATGATTTTGAGTTCCATGTGGTAGGAAGTGGGGCGGAAGAGACCGCACTACGTTCCCTGACGGAAGAGTTGGGCTTGCAATCGCAGGTAGTTTTCCATGGACAGCAAAAGCGTGAGAATGCACAGAAAATTATGGCGGAAGCCGACTGCTTCGTTATGGTCAGCTCGCGAGAGGCCTTCGGTCTGGTTTATGTGGAGGCGATGGCAAAAGGCTGTGTCACGGTCGCTACCCGAGGCCAGGGTGTTGACGGACTGATTGTGGATGGCGAAAACGGCTTTCTATGCGAATCGAACAATGTGGAGGCTTTGGCCACCACGCTAAAACAAATACGCTCCTTGTCCGCTGACCAGTTGCGGGCGATTTCACGCAAAGCCGTGGATACCGCCAGTGAACTGACCGATGCGAAGGTGGCGGCTTATTATCTGAATCAAATTTTGTAAATATCATGAAAACAGTTGACGATGTGGAAATCATTCAATTGCCCAGAATTCTGGATGAAAGGGGCAATTTGTCTGTTGCTGAGCAATTTAACCATGTGCCTTTTGAAATCAAGAGGGTTTATTGGTTATACGATGTTCCGGGAGGTGAATCTCGTGGCTCACATGCTCATAAAACCTTGAGCCAGTTGATTATCGCCGCTTCCGGTTCGTTCAGGGTGACGCTTGATGACGGTCAGAACAGGCGTAGCTTCTTCCTGAACCGTCCTTATCAGGGCTTGCTTGTGCACCCAGGCTTGTGGCGTGATTTGGAGGACTTCTCTTCCGGCTCCGTATGCATGGTGCTGGCCTCAGAGGTCTATAAGGAAGAGGATTATATCAGAGAATATGATGAGTTTTTGAAATTCAGAGGTTTGTAATTTGCCGATTATGAATAAAATAGATAAAACAGCTATCATTGGCGAGCATGTGCTGATGGGTGACAATAACGTGATTTTGCCCTATACCATCATTTATGACGGGGTACAATTGGGTAATAACAACGTGATTGGCTCTCATGCGGTGATTGGTTGTCCGGCTACCGACACCAAAAAGATAACCCCTCATGTGGAGGATGTGTGCGTCCATATAGGTGATAACAATGTGATACGAGAGTTTTGTATTGTAGAACGTCCTTGCTATGAGCAAAAGTCTGTGATACAGAATGATGTGTTTCTGATGCAAGGGGTGCATCTGTCTCATGACAATATCCTGCAAGATCATGTGGTGGTTACCAACCAGTGCGTTTTGGGTGGTATTGCCAAGATTCTGGAAGGGGCTAACCTGGGTATGGGTTGCACCATCAATCAATATACTATTATTGGGCAGTACTCCATGGTGGCCACCGGCGCGCCCTGCATGAAAAATGTCAAGCCTTTCAGCCGGCATATACCTAATAAGCCCATATCCGTCAATGTTTATGCTTTGAAAAAATATGGTTTTATGGAGTATTTGGAGGAAATCACCGCATATGTGATGGATGGCGTGATGCCGGTAAGTCCGAAAATCAGGGATATGGTTTCCGAATTTGACAAATGGGTGGCAGTGTACGGACACGAAACATACAAGTAAAATGAAAATACCTTTCCTGTCATTAAAAGAAGTTACCGCTTTGCATGAAGCTGAAATTCACGAGGCTGTCCGTCGGGTTGTGGATAGCGGTTGGTATCTGCAAGGCGTTGAGAACAAGAAGTTTGAAGAGGATTATGCCCAATATATTGGCACCCGGCATTGTGTGGGTTGCGCTAATGGCCTTGATGCCTTGATTTGGATTTTCAGAGCCTATCTGGAATTGGGGGTGATGAAACCTGGTGATGAGGTGATCGTACCTGCCAATACCTATATCGCTACTATTCTGGCGATTACAGAGAATGGTTTGACACCTGTGTTGGTGGAACCAAAGCTGAATACGCTGGAAATAGACGATGACTTAATTGAAGCGAAGATTACGGAGAGAACCAAGGCTATTTGCATTGTTCATTTATATGGCCGCTTGGCCTATACTGAGAAAATAGCCGCTCTTTGTGACAAATATCAGCTGAAGTTAATTGAGGACAATGCCCAGGCGCATGGCTGCCTTGCCAACGATGGCCGCAAAACTGGCTCGTTGGGCGATGCTGCCGGACATAGCTTCTATCCTGGCAAAAATCTCGGTGCTTTGGGGGATGGCGGTGCGGTGACCACCAACGATCCGCAATTGGCCGAAACAATCCGCTCTTTGGCCAACTACGGTTCTTCTGCCAAATATGTCTTTCAATATTGTGGCCGCAACAGTCGTCTCGATGAGATTCAGGCTGCCGTGCTGGATGTGAAACTCAGCTATCTGGATGAAGATAACCTGCATCGTAAGGAGATCGCGCAGTATTATATCAAAAATATAGATAATCATTATATTACACTTCCTGATACCTTGCCTGTGGAAAGCAATGTTTTCCATTTGTTTCCGATTCTATGTACTCATCGTGACGAATTGCATGATTATCTTGAAAGAAATGGGGTGGGGACGTTGATCCACTATCCGATACCACCGCATAAGCAGGAATGCTATCGGGAATGGAACCAATTGTGTTTGCCTGTGACGGAACAAATTGCGGCACAGGAACTGAGTATTCCCATTGGACCGTCCATCACTATGGAGCAGGCAAAAGAAGTTGTGTCTCTGTTAAATGCTTTTCAACCAGGTGCATAGACACGGAATTGTTGTTCAGTAGATCAAGATGAAGAAAATCTGGATTATCAATTATTATACGGGAACGCCTCAAACGGCCTCTAATACGCGCTATATCCATTTTGCGAAGCGTTTTATGGAGGCTGGCTACGAAGTGCTTACGTTTAACTCTTCGTTTAGAGCCAATTTGACCCCGTCGGATTTCCAAGGTCAGGACTTTCTGAGGAAACAATATGGCGAGTTCCAATTTGTTCACGTTAATGTGCCTGAATATCAGGGAAATGGAATGAAACGCATGTATTCCATCTGGTCTTTTGCCCGTACTATTTTCAAGAATAGAAAGCAATTTGAACGTCCGGATGTTATCTTGCAGAATATCCATCCTCCTTTTGATTATCCCATTGTAAAATTGGCTAAAAAACTAAAAGCTAAATATATAGCTGAAGCTTGGGATTTGTGGCCTGATGATTTTGTAACTTACGGTCTGGTGAAGGAAAACAATCCGGCCATGAAAATAGCTTATCAGATTGAGAAACAATATTATTATCAAGCTGATGAGATTGTGTTTGCTTTTGAAGGTGCGTTCGATTATCTGAAGAAAAAGGGTTGGACAAAGGAAACAGACGGTAAAATCGATATGAAACATGTGCATTATGTCAACAATGGTATCGATTTGAAGCAGTTTGAGGCAGACAAAGCGCAATTTCCCCGCGAAGATGCGGATATCAATGAGAAGGATGTCTATAAAATCGTGTATTTAGGAGCTGTCAACAGGGCTAATAATGTAAAAATGCTCATCGAGGCGGCGGCATTACTGAAAGATAATCCGAAATATAGGTTTTTTATTTATGGCGATGGCGCATATCGGGATGAATTGGAAGCTTATGCGCAATCTCATGGTTTGGGCAATGTGGTGTTTAAGGAACGTCTCGTATCGTTTGCCGAGTGCGCATGGATTGTGTCACAAGCCACAGTGAATGTGATGAATTACGAGAAGGACTTCGGTAAATACGGAGTGAGCTCTGGAAAGCTTTTCCTCTATTTGGCGGCGGGTAAACCTATTGTATGCAATATTGAGATCTCCTACGATGATGTAATCACAAAACATAATCTGGGCATCGCAAGATATTTGGAGACTCCAGAGGAATATGCGGAGGCTATTCGCCAGCTGGCGGAGCAACAGGACGAAGATTATGCGGCGATGTGCCAAAGGACGCGTCAGGTGGCGCAAGAGTTTGATTATGAATATTTAGCAGACCGGGAGTTGAAAATCATAGAATAGTCATGTACAGGAATTTCTTTAAGCGTTTTCTCGATTTGCTCTTGTCAAGTGTGGCTTTGCTGTGTGTCGGCTGGTTGTTGCTGCTGATCGCTTTTTGGCTTCACTTTGCCAACAAAGGGGCGGGGGCTTTCTTCAAACAGGTTCGTGTCGGGAAAAACGAGCGGCTTTTTCAGATACTGAAATTCAAATCCATGACAGATGAACGGGATGAGGCCGGCGAACTGTTGCCCGACGCGCAACGCTTGACAAAAGTCGGACGCTTTGTCCGTGCTACCTCCATCGATGAATTGCCCCAGTTGCTGAATGTGCTGAAAGGAGATATGTCTTTTATCGGTCCACGGCCGTGGTCACCGGATTATTTGCCCTATTACAACGAGCGGGAACACCATCGCCATGATGTCCGGCCGGGTATTTCGGGCTGGGCGCAAGTCAACGGACGGGCCTATGTGGGCTGGCAGGACCGTATAGCGTATGATTTGGAATATGTGGAGGGCTTGTCATTGGTTTTTGACTTGAAAATTATTTGGAAAACCCTGACCAATCTGTTCAATAGGAAGAGTGTGGGGATAGAGAAAAGCGGCGTTTACAGTTTCTATGATTACCGCAAAGCGGAATGGGCTGAGCAAGGCCGTCAGGACTTGATAGAGAAAGCGGAAAAAGAAGAGGCGGAAATTCTCCGTAAATTAAAAGAGGCTCATTTGAATTAATGAAAGAAATAGGCAGCGAATTTTGGATTTCTGACGAAAAACTTGTTCCTGTAAGCGAGCGGGATGGACTGTTTGTGCTGTCAGGCAGAACGGCCATAGATTTGATTGTTCAGGATATCCTGAAACACATAAATGTGAAGAATGTATATATGCCGGCCTATTGCTGCGATTCGATGATCGCTCCTTTTCTGCGGCTGAATATCAGGGTGGATTTCTATGATATGTTTTTCGATGGAAAGTTGAAGTATGAAATCGATGCTGATAAAAATGCTGATATTCTGTATGTTAGTAATTATTTCGGCTATGAGAATACTCTGATGGAGGATATAATCAAGCATTTCAAAGCCAAAGGTTCCATCATTCTGTATGATCGTACTCATTCCTATCTGATGAAAGATGAACATGTTGTTTCTGATTATGCTTTTGTAAGCCTGCGGAAATGGATGGGAGTAGCGACAGGTGCCGAAATCGAGGGCCTTGATTCCGTGAATTTGTCAGCATGCCCTTATGCGGAGGTGAAAATCCAGGCGATGAAAGCGAAATATCAGTATTTGACCGGGGATTTGTCGGTTGAAAAGACTGCTTTTCTGGAGGCTTTTGCCCGTTTTGGAAAGCTGCTGGAGTCGGATTACCGCAATTATGGGATGGATGCCCTCTCTTACGCCTTGTTGAAATCGCAGGACTTGGAGCAGATGAGGAAACAAAGACGGGCAAATGCGTCTTATCTGTATGAAAATCTGCAGCTTGATTTCCTGGGAGAACTAAGTGATAAATCCTGTCCATTGTTTGTGCCTGTGATTTTCGGGTCGCACGCTGAGCGTGAGAAGTTGCGCAGGGCCTTGGTAGGAGCGCAAATCTATTGCCCGGTGCATTGGCCGAAAAATAGTCTGATAACTCCTGAGATGAAAGTTAATCAGTTGTTTGACAGTGAATTGTCTTTGATTTGTGACCAGCGGTATGGTTTGGAGGAAATGGCATTCATCGTCAAAAAAATTAAAGAATCGATATAAAATCAGAAAAATGAAAACCATATTATTGACTGGCATAGGTGGTTTGACACCGCGATCAATAGCCAAAGTGATTCGCCACAATCATCCCGATTACCGTTTGATAGGTGTGGATGCCAACAAAAAGGCGATGGGCTTTTTTATGCCGGGCTTGTTGGACGATTATGCGGTATGCCCGCGTTGTACTGATGAGAACTATTTCCCTTTCATCGAGCGGATTGTGAAGGATTATCAGATAGATTACGCTTTTGTGCAGCCGGAAGCGGAAATCGTGGAGTGGGGTGCATATTATGAAAAAAATGGGCGTTTTCCTGTGGAGGTGTTCATGGGCTGCAAGTCCTTGTCCGAGTCTCTGCGCGACAAGTCCATTATGGCGGAATTGTTGAAAGGGACAGATTTTATCCCCAAAACCATCAAGGTGACACAGGAAAATCCACGTTATGAGGAGGTTGAGCAACTTATCGGTTTCCCTTGCTGGATACGTGCTACCGAAGGAACTGGTGGCTTGGGCTCCTTGCGACTTGACAATCTGGACAGCTACAAATCGTGGCTGTTTATCAATAGTTTTATTTCTGAATTCACTGTGAGCGAGTTTCTTACAGGTCGTCATTTGGCCAATCAGATGCTGTATTACAACGATGAGTATGTGAAAGGGGCGGCATTGGAATGTGCTGAATACGTGATGGCGAGCACGGCTCCTTCGCATGTGACGGGCAATACGCATTTCGCCCGCTTTCTGAATGAGGACCGTATCAACCGTTTTTGTGATGATTGTGTGAAGTTCCTGTGCGCGAAATTGCAGGTGCCGGCACATGGTATTTTGAGTTTTGACTTGAAAGAGGATAAAAACGGGGATTTGAAGGTTACGGAGGTGAATATCAGGCATATGGCTTATACCGGTGTGATGGCGCAGGTGGGCTTTGATCTCATTGAGGATACCATCAGGATTATGGAAGATGGTAATGCCGACCAGTTGCTTCGTGATCCATATCATCATTATGACAAACCCTATATTTTCTTACGGGATGTGGATGTGGAGCCGATAGTACTTGAAAGCGAATCTGTTTTTGATAAGAAATAGAAAATGAAAAAATTGGCAATCATCGGTTCGGGCCGGATGGCTTGGATTTTTGGACGGGAGGCCAAGGAAATGGGCATCGAAAGCCATGCTTTTTCCTTCGACGACCAGTGCGTGGCCAAAGAGACGGTCACGGAACATCATCTGGTGGATATCATGAACATGGACAAAGTTCTGGATATATGCCGCCAGCTGAAAATTGACGGGGTAGTGCCGACGACCGAGTTGACGGTGCCCGTGGCCGCTTACGTGGCGGAAAAAATGGGACTGAACGGGATTCCTTTCGACGTGGCCCGAGTGGTGACCGACAAATACCGTAACCGCCAATTGTGCAAGTCTCTTGCACAATTGAGACAACCCGCTTTCGCAGAGGTTGTTACGCTGGAAGAGCTGAACGCATTGAACTTGTCTTTTCCCTTGATACTCAAGCCGGTTTCGAAAGGCGGAAAACGTGGAATTACGGTGGTGCGTGACACTGCGGAACTGAAAACGGCATTTGACTTCGCCAAGAGTAGTTCCGGTGATAATCCGGTTATTGTGGAGGAGTTTATTGAAAACGGACAGGAATATTCGGTGGAAAGCCTTTCTTACCAGGGGGAACATTACATTATCCAGGTGACAGAGAAGATGAGCTCAGGTGCACCTCATTGTGTTGAACTGGGACATCATCAGCCGGCAGATATTTCCGCTGAAATGCGTAAAAAGGTAGAAGATGCTATAAAAGAGGGTCTTACGGCAATTGGCGTGAATAATGGTCCTTGTCATACCGAAATCAAGATTGTGGACAATCAGATTTATCTGATTGAATTCAACGCCCGGCCTGGCGGTGACCATATTGCTTGGCCGCTGACCATGCTGAGTACGGGATATCATTATATGAAAGGAATCATACAAGTGGCGATGAATGATTTCAAACCGTTGAATACAAGTGAATTCCAGCATCGTTATGCAGGGGTTTATTTTGTGACCACACAAAGCGCGTACCTGAAACCGATATTCGATAACTGTGAGAAAGAGGCCTGGTGTTGTTGGAAAAATGAAGTTAGCAAAGAGTTGAAACCGTTGGTTCACAATGATGGCTATGGTACAAACTTTTTCATTTATTGTTCTGAGGAGGGGCGTCCTGTAAAATAGAGCAAAAGTATGAATAGGATTAAATCGTTTCATTGGACTGAGAAAATGGAGTTCGTCAATTTGGCGGCTATGCTGATTGTGATTCCTATTGATTCGGGTGTAAGTTTGTTGTTTTCAATTCTTTGGATGCTCTCTGTGATATTGAAAAACACAAGCTTGAAACGATGGTCTTTCTTCGGCTGGCACCAAGACAAGAACTACCACTACAGCAGAAACTATTATTTACTGATTCCCATGATGTGTTATTGGTTGTCCTATCTGCTCAGTATGTTGTGGACGGAAAACTGGCCGACGGGCTGGGCTGAGGTGGGCGAACTGGCTTGGTTCTTTGTGCTGCCTTTGACATGCGCCTGTACGGATTTCCGGCAGTTCTCGGGAAAACTCGTCAGAATCATGCTATGGTCGTTTGTGCTGACCCTGTCTGTGTTGTTTGTGGTACTATTGTCCATTGTGGTGGTGAAGGCATGCAGTTCTGCTGAGTATTCGTTTTTGTGGTTTATGATGAATGAGGATTTTTATCATATTCATCATAGTTATATGGCCTTGTATATTTTGACAGCTTTGGCTTTCCTTTACAGTGAGTTGGTCCGCAAGGAAAAACATGATGTATGGCAGATTGTTCTGGCTATTGTTTGCGCTTGTTGCTTGGTGCTCTTTTTGTTGTGCATCAATTCCAGAGCCGGTTTGTTGTGTTTGATAATCTTGATGGCACTTTGTTGGGTACACCAGTGTTTTGTACGCAAAAAATACCGTTTTTCTTTGATAAGCCTGGTAATTGCCTCTCTGGTGGTGGTGGGATCGCATTTCGCTTTGCCTGATTATTTTCGCCGTTTGTCTGTGACGATAGAGCAGGTGGCCCATGGGGATAAATCAGATGGCCGTTTTGAGATTTTGGAAAAAACATGGATGGTGTTGAAAGATAATATGCTGTTGGGAGTTGGCGCTGGCGACCGCATGGATGAGCTTGCCCCGTATTATGGCTCGCTGGAAGATGCTTATTGTCCGCATAATCAGTATCTTGATTCATGGATGGCCACAGGTGTCATAGGTTTGCTGTCGTTGTTGGCCATGCTGATTGTGCCTTTGGTAATGGCTTTGCGTAAACACAATATTTTTTCTTTTCTGTTTTTGCTGATGTTGATGGTGAGCCTGTTGTTCGAGTCAATGTTGGAAAGGCAGATGGGAGTAGCTTTTACAGCTGTGATATATATTTATTTGCTGCTGTTTTTTCAGTTGGATTCAAAGTCAATAATCAATATAAATTTTCCGAAAAATGAATAAAAGAATCTATCTTTGTCTGGCTCGAATGAGCGAGACAGGTATGGAACAGAAATATGTGAAAGAGGCCTTTGACAGCAACTGGGTGGTGCCTCTCGGTCCCAATGTCAATGCGTTTGAAAAGGATTTGGAAGATTTTGTGAATCATGTAAATACCCCGGAAGGAGAGACGGCCTTGGATAAAAAAGTGGTGGCTTTGTCTTCCGGAACTTCGGCGGTGCATTTGGCTTTGATTGCCTGTGGTGTGCGGCCGGGTGATGAGGTGCTGGTACAGAGTTTCACTTTTTGCGCGTCGGCAAATCCTGTCAGTTACTTGGGCGCAACGCCGGTATTTGTTGACAGTGAGGAGGATAGTTGGAACATGAGTCCTGAATTGTTGGAGCAGGCTATTATAGATCGGTATGAGAAAACAGGCAAAAAGCCCAAAGCGATTATACCGGTGGCGCTGTATGGAATGCCGTATCGGATAGACGAAATCATGGCAATTGCCGAAAAATATGGGATTCCGCTTATTGAGGACGCGGCGGAAGGTTTCGGCTCCAGATATAAAGGTCAGGTGCTGGGCACCTTCGGCCGATATGGGGTGCTGAGCTTTAACGGAAACAAAATGATTACCACTTCCGGCGGTGGAGCATTGATATGTCCTGATCAGGAGACCAAGGACCGTATCATGTTTTTTGCCACACAAGCCAGAGAAGCCTACCCGTATTATCAGCATGAGGAGATTGGCTACAATTATCGTATGAGCAATATTTGTGCGGGAATCGGTCGTGGTCAGATGACTGTGGCAGAGGAGCATATCCGTCATCATCAGCATAATCAGCGAATGTATGAGGAACTGCTGAAAGATGTGCCGGGTATTGCGGTTCATGCTTCCCGACAGTCCGCATTTCAGTCCAATTTCTGGCTATGCACGATAATGCTTGATGAGAATCTGCGGGTGAAAGGGCAGGAGAGAGCTTATCAAAAGGCTGTGAATGGTGCTGTTGGAGGAGCCGCCGGTATGGTTCATGCCGGTGGAAGCGTACACACCGATTGCGAACCCAACGACAATGTGGAAGCCATGCGTCTGGGATTGGATGAGGCTGGTATCGAAGCCCGTCCATTATGGAAACCGATGCATAAGCAGCCTGTTTTCGCTCATTGTCCGGCATATTTGAATGGCGTCTCCGAGTCTGTTTTCGCCCGAGGCTTGTGCCTGCCTTCCGGTCCATACGTGTCGGATGAGGATGTCTATTTTATTGTTGAAACAATTAAATCATTGATACTTAGATAGAAATATGAAGTCTCTTTTGAAAAAAATAGCTTTGGTGCTGTTCGGCAGGTCGTCGTCGCATTCGTTTTCCCGTATATGGATTTTGTGCTTCGACTGTGTCCTCGTTTTATGCGCCTATATTATTGTGATGGGCATTCAGTGGTATGCTATTCCCAATTCCATGACCACAATGGACATACTCAAGCAGTTCCTTTCTATTTTTCTGGCTTTTTTGGTGTCTTTTTTGCTCACCAAATCCTATAACGGAATGCTGAGATATTCGGGTTTCAAGGATATTGTCCGCATTTCGATGGCCAGTCTTTTGGCTATGCTCATGCTCTTTGTCGGCAAGTTCGTCATCACACAGGTGCGTATTGAGGCCTTGTCCTTTTTTCCGACCTATTACAAGTTGTTTGCCATTGCGGTTGTCGCATTGGTGCTCTTGAGCCTTCCCCGTTTGATTATCAGGCGAATCTATAATGAGTATTTCAGAAAAAGCGCGAAAACAGTCAATGCCATTATCTATGGGGCTGGGGATGCGGGACCGATTACCCAGGATGCCTTGGCTCAGGATACGTCTTGCCAATATAATATTGTGTCTTTTGTGGATGATTCCAAGCAGAAAATCGGAAAATCCATCAATGGTACCGTTGTGCGTAGCGCGGCAGAGGTGCTCAATCGTGGTTTTATTGATAAGTATGGTGTTACGACCATGATTATCGCGATTCCCAGTCTGACAAAAGCCCAGCAACAGCGTATCATCAATCAGGGTTTGGATTTGGGACTGAATGTGAAATCAGTGCCCCATGTAAGTACATGGATTGATAATTCATTGACATCTAATCAGATAGAAGATATTAAAATTGAGGATTTATTGGGTAGGGATGCCATTATTCTGGGACATGAGGATGTGAAACACGAACTGGAAGGCAAGGTGGTGTTGGTGACAGGGGCGGCCGGCTCTATTGGCAGTGAGATTTGCAGACAGATAATGCATTATAATCCAGCGCGTTTGGTGATGGTGGACCAGGCGGAGTCCCCAGTGTATGATTTGCAGTTTGAGTTGAGCAGGACGGAACCGTATGCCACCATGGATGTGCCGGTGGATTTTATTGTGGCGAATGTGAAGGATAATGCCCGTATGGAGGATGTTTTCGCGAAATATCATCCTCAAGTGGTGTATCATGCCGCTGCTTACAAACATGTGCCGCTGATGGAGCAGTTTCCATACGAGGCAGTGCTGGTGAATGTGTTCGGCACCAAGAATATCGCGGACCTGGCGGTGAAATACAAAGCGGAGAAGTTTGTGATGATTTCCACGGACAAGGCGGTGAATCCGACTAATGTGATGGGGACGACAAAACGGCTGGCGGAGATTTACACCCAGAGCCGTCATACGGAAACCACCAAGTTTATCACTACCCGTTTTGGCAACGTCTTAGGCTCTAATGGTTCCGTTATCCCCTTGTTCAAGAAGCAGTTGGCCCAAGGTGGTCCCCTTACGGTGACCGATGAGAATATCATCCGTTATTTTATGACCATTCCAGAGGCTTGTAGCCTTGTTCTGAAGGCTTCGGCGATGGGTGAAGATGGCAATATCTTTGTGTTTGACATGGGTGAGCCGGTCAGGATTTATGATTTGGCCAAGAAGATGATCAGGTTGTCGGGCATGCAGAATGTTCAGATTGAAATCACCGGACTTCGTCCCGGCGAGAAACTTTACGAGGAGCTTCTGGCTACCAAAGAGAACACCATTCCGACTAACACTCCGAAGATTATGAAGGCAAAGGTACGGGAATATGACAGTGTGGAGGTGGATCGACAGATGGAGGACTTGCTGGTGGCTTTGAAATCGTTGGATGATTTCGCAATTGTGGCGAAAATGAAAGAGATTGTGCCGGAATTTGTGAGCAATAACTCGGAATTTTCCGTATTGGATCATCAAAAATAATTTCAGAAGAAAAAATATATTTATGACAGAGAAAAACGAATGTCAACAAATCATGAATGAGGCAAAAGAAGCCTGTGGTATGGCTTATTTGCTGGAATTAATGGTCCGTATGCGTTATTGGATTCTGCTTTGTTGCGCAGTGTTTGGTTTGGCCGTATTTGTGTCGCTACGGTTTGTGCAGCGCCAGTATGAGCGGACTATGGTTCTGAAGGTCGATATGAGCGCATACGACGGCTTGAGAGACTCATTGCCTGACGCGGAGGGAAACAAAGTGGAGTTTGTGCGTGACAGGATGGAGGCGAAGGTCATGCTGTTGCAGTCTCAGCCAGTGGTGGAAAATGCGCTGAAGCTGATGGCGAAAGAAAAAGCCGTAACATTGGAGTTGTATAGCCATAACAAACCCAATCTTACCGCCGAGTATTCAAAATATTCTGATGTGATACGGCTGACACTTCGCACTTCTGATCCACAGCAAGCGGATGCTTTTTTGCTGTCATTGGTGGATAGTTACAATATGGCCGTGCAACAAAACGAGGTGTATGACCATGCTTTTATCACGGTGATTGACCCTCCCCATGGCTCGGACAAGCCCGTGTATCCGCATGTGAAGTTGCTGTATTTGCTGGCAGTGGTATTGGGAGTGGTTTTGCCCCTTACCTGGGCGGAATTGAGAGACTGGTGGCGTTCTCGTGGTACTGCTCCTGTGATGACACATAAGTTGTAAATAATAATTGAATCCATAAATTAAATCATTAAATCCATATTATTATGAAAAAAAACATTTTATCAGTTTTAGTGTTTTTATTTGTTTGTTGTGGCTTGATAGGCCAAACATTGACACCCATGACCTCTCCGCTTTGTAAACCCCGTGCTGTTTACGGCATGGTTTCCAAGATATTGGATGGCGAAGAGTCCACTCTTTATTTGTATTCACAAGATTTCTTTGCCGCTCCTTCGCGCGATCAGGAGGCAGATGCCCTTTTTACCATCAATGTGGCACAATCAGAGGTAACCCAGATGGTCCTGAATCGTCCCAAAAATATCGAATTTCTGAATGCCATTGAGAGCGAGTCGGAAGTCATTGGCTTTTATTTTGAAGAAAATAAGAAAGAAGGCGTTATGATCTTGTATATGAACAAGATTTCAAAAAATGACGAGGCTCCTGTTTGGGATCCCATTCTGCTGAACACTTTCCCCAGCGAGAGAAAAGACAACAACTTTGCATACCTGGCTGTATCGCCCGACAAGAGCAAAGCGGTGCTATGTTACATGTCTGCCGCAAAGAAGGGCGATTTCAAGGGCTCTATGGTGATGACCTTCGACAATACTGGCGAAAGGATTTGGGACACTGATCTCGAACTTGACTTCAGCAACCGTACTTTCCAAATTCTGGACATTCTGATTGACAATGAAGCGAACGCTTATGTTGGCATGGTGTCGTATAAAGTGCCGGGCAAAAATACCCGTACTGACGAAAAACTTCACATGTATGAAATCAACTCCAACAATATCAATACACGTACGGAAGACATCAGTTTTGGCCACATCACCAACGGAAGAATGCTGTTGAGTCGCAATGGCGATGTTTGCCTGGGAGGCTATTATTGTACCAACCCGAAGGAAAACGAAAATGGTACTTACATGGTCAGATTTGACACCCGATATTCCTCATTCAAGAGTGTTGCTCACCAGAACTTTCCTTCCAATTACAAAGAGAAAGTGGTTTCCAAATTGTTTTCCAGCACGGTGACCAACCAAAGTTGCTATGTGAAAGCCGACAAACTGGTGGAATTTGACAACAACAATGTGGCTTTGATAGGCGAGCAGCGCAATATCACGAAGGTGGTTGACAACAAAGGTATGGTGACTTACAATTATTTTGCCAAACATATCATGTTTACTTTGGCCGATGAGAACGGTGATATTCAGGAATTCAAGATGTTTGACAAAGACCAGGCTACGGCTTCCGGCAATATGGTTTTCAGTTTTGAGGCTTTGGGTCTGTCTTATTATCCCTTTTTCAAAGACAACAAACTGTATATGCTGTTTGCTGACAATGTCGACAACTTCTCAGGCGAGTCCGGCAATACTATCAAGATGTATATGAACAACAAACATTGCACGGCTATGCTGGTGGTAGACGAGACTGGAAAAGAATCGAAGCAGCAGGTTATCAATTCCAAGGTGGCCAAGGGACGTATGTTTGCTCCCCTTTCTATTGAAGACGATGGATTTGTGATTATCTTTTTGGATAAGAAAGGCGCCAAAATTTCCAAACTGAGTGTTGAGTTGTAAGATGAAAAATATAGTTGTTTTATTGACCATAGTGTTGTCCTTGGGCATAGGACAACTGTGGTCGCAGTCTTCGGTTGAGAATTATCAACCCTTGCAGTGCGCAGGGGAGATGCCTGCCGACCTTTCCGACCTGCTGGGCCAGAAGGGCAAGGTGAAGAATAATGGCTCTTTTGTGCTGGCGATGCTCGAAGAGGGGCGTTTGTTGTATGGCACCCCCTTGAATGATTATGTGCAGCAGATTGCCGACAATCTGCTGAAAGACTATCCGCAACTCAGTTCCGAATTGCATTTTTATATCCTAAAATCCCCTGTGGTGAATGCCTATAGTACCGAGCAGGGTAGGATAGTGGTGAATGAGGGCTTGCTGGCACAGGTGTCCAATGAAGCCGAATTGGCCTTTATTCTGGCTCATGAGATTGCCCATTACGCGGAACACCATCAGTTGCAGTTCGATTACAATAGCAGAAAATTGCGTACTGATTTTGTGGCCTACTTCCTGAACTATTACGTCCGCTCGCGTGAGCAGGAAACAGAGGCCGACCGGGTGGCTCTTGAGCGTTATTTCGGACACTCTCCTTATAGCTATGCCGTGATAGACGGCGTGTTCGATGTGTTGGAGTATGGAGATCTGCCATTTAACGAGATTCCATTCGACCAGAAAGAGGTTGAAACCTCGTTCTATCAGTTCCCGGCCAATTATTTTCTGGATAATGTTGCTCCCATTTCCGACAGGTCGCTCATTACCGACACGATATCCACCCATCCCAGTTTGTTGAAACGCCGCGCAGCTGCCAAATCGCAGGTTCAGGGGCTGTCTAACGAGGGCCGGAAGGCTTTTGTCCAGTCGGAGAATCTTTTTAAGGAGATGCGCAGCCTGGCTCGCTTGGAGTGCATTCATCAGTGGCTTGTGACGCATCAATACGACAAAGTGATTTACAATTGCTATGTGTTGAAAAAAGAAATGCCTGACAATAGTTATGTGGACAAGGCTCTTGTCTCAGCTTATTATGGTTTTTCCAAACACAAAAATTTCAGCCAGATCAGTTACACCATCAGTCCTTATAAGAAGGTGGAAGGCGAGATGCAGCAGGTGAGCTATTTCTTGTCTAAACTGTCGAGACCTGAATCCTCGCTATTGGCATTGCGGCAAACTTGGCAGGCGCTTGCCAAGTATCCCGATGATCCCTATTATATGGAATTATTGAAGGATGAAGTGAGTGATGTCTTTGTGAAGAACAAAATGAAATATACTGATTTCTCTGACTATCCCATGGGCTTTGATTTGGGTTCTTTGGATACTGAACCGAAGAGCATGCGTGACAGCGCCTCTTCGTATGGAAACAAGTATGAAAAGTTGAAACGCTCCAATCAGCCGGATATGGTGAAGCCCACTACCAAATTCAAGACGGCCAACTATATGTTGGTGGACATTCACCGCGACTCCTTGCTGTTGGCACTGATGAACACGGTTATTCAGGAAGAGGAAAACAACCTCATTCTTAACGCCATTGCCACCCCCAGTGCATCTGACCTTTCGAAAATCATGATCGTCAAACCACTTTGTTACGTAGAGCCGACAGGTGACGATTTGAAATCCATACAGAATGCCTCTCTGAAGAGCGATAAGCTGGAACTTCGCTTGACAGACAATATCTTGAAGAGCGCAAAAAAACTGAAATTGGATCCACTGTATTTCGATGCCAAGATGATACAGCAATTTGACACCCGCCAGTACAATGATTATGCCATCCTGCAGCAGTGGTATCGCGAGTATAAGATTGCCAGCGGTATGGAAATGTGTTATCAACAACTTGACGAGTTGTCACGTATTGCAAAACAACTCGACTGTAGCAAAATCTGCCTCGTGGTGACCACTTGCTCCAAGTATCGTTTTTTCTCTTACTACAAGTTCCAGTCGTTGATTTTTTCGGTGATTTGTCCTTATACTATTCCCTTTGCGGTAGCTCAATTGGCCTTGCCTCGGTACAGTACCAATGTGGATGTGGTGATTACCGATTTTACTACGGGCAAACAACATTTGCACACCTCCAACAATTACTACTCATCCATGAGTGAATCTTATTTGAATGCTGATGTTTATGACGAATTATATAAATATGTGAAAGGAAAGAAATGAAAAGACTGATTGTTATATTTTGTTTGTTTATGGTCGGAGGTTCTCTCTTTTCGCAGAATCCCGGCTACATGGGACGGCATGTGTTGCTGAATATGGAGGTATACATATCCCCTTCGTGGAGGAATCCCAATGCGGTGTCAGAAGCCATGATTGCTCATGGCATGTCGAGCAAGGCCGCGAATTATTTGGGCTTGAACTATTTCCTTTCTCCGAATTTGGAAGTGATTGTTTGGCGTAAAGGAACGGTGGGCGTCGGCTACAATTTTTATAAGTCTCCCTTCGTTTTGTCACGTCCTTCAGGCTCCTTGTTGAGTTATAATTATGATGTTTCTGAAAAACCTATGATGACAGCCCATGGTTTTAATGTCTTCTACAAACAGTATCTTGGATCCACGATGGCTCCCATGGGACAGTATCTGAAATTCACTTTCGACGGCTTCTTTTACAGCTATAAAGTGCCAGATGCGGTTTTGCAGGATTATGTCGAGTCTCGTAGTACTTGGGACGAGACATCGCCGGTCATCGATGAAACACCAACGGGCAAAAGCAAGTTGTTCGCCTTTAAGGTCGAGTATGGCTATGATTTCTTTGTGCTGGATTGCATGAAACTGTCGATGGGGGTCTCTTTGGGCACCACTTTCGGCGGCTACAAGGCTATCAACCGTGGACGCTATGATTTCTCGGTGAGCGATTATGCGGATAACCGCCTGCTCAACGCCTATTGGTTCGGTGTGAAATTGGGTTTGGGTTTCCTGACTTTCTGAGTTGTGTAGTTTGCGATGAGTGAGTATCTGGTCATATCGACAAGCATCGATTTGATGCGCGTGGCTTCGGAGGATATTGTATATGTCTCTTCCGATGGCAACTACTCCTCATTTGTCTTCACTTACGGCGGTTCAAGGGTCGTGACGGTGCAACTTGGTCAGGTGGAGCGCTTGCTGTCAGAGCAGCTCACCCACAGTGGCGCCGATTTCATCCGTATAGGCAAAAGCCTTATCATCAATCGAAACTTCATCAGTTATATAAATCTTCCCAAACAGCAGTTGGTGCTCTCCGACGGACATGCTATCAGCCATAATCTTTCGGCATCGAAAGAGGCGCTGAAGCGGTTGAAGGAGTTAATAGAGAAAGGATTGAAATGACAAGAATGAGAGACATAAACGACGACGAAATCCGTGTCATCGGCGGTGATGGCGAAGGAGGCGGCAAGAAACGCATCGCCTTGTGGGTGTGTTTGGCGATTGGCATTGTGGTGGCAGGGATCGCGGTATGGAAACTGTATCATAGAACACGGGGTGAAGCAATGATCCCGATGCCTGCTGATATCGTTGTAAGGGCTGTCGCTGGCGATGTATGGCTTGACAATACCGACGCTATTCTTCCTTCCGCCACGGTGGTGCGCGATACCCTTGTTGACGGTATTCATCTTCAGATATATACCCCTTACAATGCCACGCCTGAACTACATGTCGGCCAACTTTCTTCCAAAGACACAGACATAGTTCTTGCTACCATGGCTGCCGATTACCGACGCGACAATGGCAAGATTGTGGGCGCTTTTGTGCTGGCCGGAGAGCCGCTTTCGTGGGGACTCTCCAAGAAGGGCTATTGTGCCATTATCGATGGGCGAGTCACCCTGGGTATGGCTGATAATTCCCCCTTGTTTGAGCAGGCCACAGAGCAGGGTGGTTATTTCTTCCGTCAGTATCCGTCAGTGGTCAATGGGGTGGCGATGGAAAACAGACCTGAAAATGTCGCTTTCCGTCGCGCGCTTTGTAATCTGAACGGGAAATTGTGTGTCATCGGCTGTTCCGACCGAGTGTTGATGAATGATTTCAGCCAGACTTTGGCTCATTTGGGAGTGCGCGATGCCGTCTTTCTGGTTGGTGCTACAGCCGATGGCTGGTATCGTGATGTGGAGGGAAAGTTGTGCCCGATGGCCAATTCCTCCGCTAAAGATGCGGAATATATCAATTATATCGTGTTCCGGAAATAGGAACGTTATTTTACAAAAAAAAAGTACCTTGGTCATGTGTGTACATTTCCAAGGCACTTTGATTTTAAAACTTCTCCGTTATTTTGCGATGGTGGAGATTACATTGCCTTTGGTGTCGATAATCACGATTGAGGTCCAGTCCTGCAGTCTCGCCCTGAATAGGGTAGAGGTGATGCCGGAAATGTCGGTGTAGATGGGAGGGGTGATGATTTTTCCCTTGCTGTCAATCAAACCGGAGTAACCGCCGACTCGATATTCATAGAAGTTCTCGTTTTTCGCATATCCCACACTCGGTTCGCCTGTCTGCAAATCGGTGTATTGCACATCATATTCCAGATCGTAGATGTCATCGATGATGCCGTCTTGCAATACATGTCCTTGGAAATCAATCTGTTTCTTGAATTCACCCTCCTTGTACACAATGGCATAATCCTTGGTTAACTCAATGTCGTCGTAGAGCGGTTTGATGACCCAGCGACCTTTCTGGTTGATAACACCGATTTTGTTCGACGAGTCGGCCACCACACAATATCCGTTGTGGAAGACAAACTCATAGAGGTTATTGCCGCGATAGGAGAACCTGAAATCGATGGCGACCTTACCGCTGGTGTTCACAAAACCGATGTATCCCATCCTTTCCACAGCGGCCAGTCCTTCCGAAAACACCCATGCCTTGGTATAGGTGGTGGGGCTCACGATGATTTCGTTGGTTGCGATGTTGCAGAATCCACGTTTTCCGTCCTTTGCGAAAAGCACAATAGGCTCTTCGTCGCTGTTGCTGGAATAGTGGCACCAGTCAATGTCCTTCACGATGACCTCTTTGGTCGTGGGATTGATGATGTTGCTCTTCCCGCTTTTGTAAGAGACATATCCGTCTGAGGGCTCTTCCCCGTAAGAGTAGTCATAATATTCTTCATCGTACGCCTTTTGCTGGCAAGATTTGATGATCAGCATGGCTGGCACTACCACCACTGCGGCGACAAGCAGAAACACAAGTATTCTTTTAAGAGGATGTTTCTTCGTTGGGTCCTGTTCCGCTGAGGTTCCATTGGCGTTTTGGCTTTCCTGTTCAGCAGTTGCTCTAGCTCCTGCTTCGTTGAGTTCTCCTTCCTTGTTCTTGATGCTTTCGTTGGCATTGTGGCTTTCCTGTTCTGCATTTGGTTCAGCTCCTGTCCCGTTGGGCTTTTCCGTGTTTGTTTCGTTCGTTTTCATAATAAAGCGCTTTTAATGATTATTGAAAAATGTTTTTAGATAGCTTGCAAACTGATTTTGTCATGGTATTTCGAGAGAAATGATTGATTCTCTCACGAAAACCTGTACAAAAATACAGCTTACGACAGAGCTGGCAATCGCCCTGCCTCCGGCAATGTATGAAATGCGCTTCTTGTTGTATGAAATGAAATTAAAAATGATTTCTGAACCGATATTTCTAACCCGTTTCTTCCGCAACTTGTTGATGGGTGAACAGAATGAGTTGAAAAATCGATATCTTTTGGTTAATCCGCCGGAAGAGTGGAAGATGTCCGCAAATACCACACAAGTACCCGAACAAGTACGTAAAAAAACAATGAAAAATTATTTTAAATGAGTTTTTTTAACTTAAATTGCTATTTTTGCTATCCGATTAAAAATTGTCCCCAAAAAAGAAACTTACAAAAGATGAAAAAAAGTCTTTTATTAACCACCTTGTGCTTATTCCTGTACATAGGAGAGTGTATACCTGAGAATGTAGGTAATTTATCCAAGGATCCTATAATTATAAAATATTCTGGATTTATTGTTCAATATAACCCGGTGACGAAGCAACCCAATTGGGTGGATTATACATTAACAGCTGAACATGTAGAGATGAGCAATAATACTCCTAAGATATCGAGACATTTTATGCAGGACCCTAATCTTACTTTGCCTCAAGCTACACCGGCAGACTACAAGGATTCGGGATGGGTTCGGGGGCATATGGCTCGTCGGCAGGATATGAAATGGTCGGAACAAGCAGTAAAGGAAAGCGATTACTATACTAACATTTGTCCGCAGAATGATGTGTTGAATAACGGAGTATGGCACCAGATTGAGAACCTTGTTAGGCACGTTGCAACACAATACGATTCTGTCCATGTGATATGTGGTCCTATATTCACAAATAATACCAATGGATATATTGGTCCTAGCCGCATTCCAGTCCCTGACTATTTTTTCAAAACTTTACTGATTAAAGATGCAAAAGGTTACCATGCGATTGCTTTCCTTTGTCCCAATAGTGACAAAAATCTTGCTATGAAAGATGCTGCTTGTACTGTGGATAGAATAGAATCTATGGCTGAAATTGATGTTTATTCGTATTTACCAGATAAAACAGAATCTTTTATTGAAAGTCGTTTTGAAATTTCAATATGGGGATTGTAAATATTTGAAACGGGGATTATTTAGATTTGTGGCGCTGTGAATGGAGTAGATGTTTGTGATTTTAAGAGAGTGGGAATTTAAAAACAAAAATCAGCAACTTGTATTGCTGATTTTTTGTACTGCATGAGGGATTCGAACCCTCGATCCTCAGACTGAGAATCTGATGTCCTGGACCACTAGACGAATGCAGCATTCAGTTTCTCGTTTTGAGGCTGCAAAAATACAACTTTTTTTTGAATTGACAAGCACCTTTTTTGCTTAAGTTGAAAAAATTGTGTAAATGCTTATATGTAAGGTGATTGTGTATTGTAATTGTGAATGTGCCGAAGGCACAATATTCTATTAACCCCGCACAAGCACGATAGTGCGTAGTGTGGGGTAGTGATAATGATTGGGTGATATGCGTGCTGAAGGCACGCTACAAAGATTCCCATAGTAGCGTACCCTTGGTACGCAGTATTCTATTATGAGCATCGCCACCCCAAACTGCGGCCTTCGGCCTTGTTAGCTGTTAATAGGATTGCGTGCTTTCAGCACGACCAATCGCTTACATATTCATAACACACTGATATCACCAACCTAAAAAAGGATATATGAATTCAAAGTCCAAAATTCATAAACACTAAACATTAAATATTTGAATTTTGAATTCTGTAATCTGTCCCCTGTAACCTGCAACCTGATACCTGATTACTCCTCGGTGGGCTCTTCTTCCAGCGGTGGGAAGTACTTCTTCGTGAATTTGCGCTGCTGGCTGCGGTTACCGATCTTATAGGTGAACGAGGGTTTGCCTTTTTCGGCGGCAATGGTCTTATTCTTCGCCTTGGTGTTCATGATTTCCTCGTTGAATTTCTTCACGGAAGCGTAGCCATACATGCTGTTGTTCTCAAACTGGAAGAAGAAGAATTCGTTGTCAAATTCAAAGTAGATATACAGACGGTTGCGTGAGCCTTTCTTCTCGATGACGATACGTCCAGGCACGCTCTTGTAGACCTGCTTGCTGTTGCAAATGATCAACGGCAGGGTGCGCTGCGACAGGAAAGCGGAGTTCACATTGTCCCAGTCGAAGTCGATGCGGGAGAAAAGGAATCGCACCTGCAGCGGCTGCGGCAGTTTCTTGTTGGAACCACCCATCGCCAGGTCGTTCTGGTATTTCACATACTCGTCTTCGGTCAGCATATTGCGCAATGCCAATTCGTAGCTCTCATCTTCCGACACGTCAAGGAAATCCAATGAGGCGGAATTGTCGATATGGCGGTTCAGCACTTTCATGGATTCTTCGTTGAAGAAGAAGTCGATGGAGGTGGTGAGGTGCATGTCGGCGGAGTCGGCTTTCATATAGTTGACAATCTCACCATTGGTGTTGAAGTCGATGCGGCCCAGCTTGGTGCCCATGTCAATCTTGCCTTGTCCGGTGCTGATACAGTTGCTTTTGTTCAGGGTCATCATGTTACCGGGCAGGGTGGGGTCTTCCAGCTTTTCCTTGGAGGCAGCCCAGAATTCCTGCGTGCTGTGATGGTAGGTGATGAAACCCCATACGTTGATGTATTCGGCATCGTTAAACTGCTCCTTGGCACAGCCGAAGGCGGTATAGATGCGGCCGGTGGTGTTCGCTGACGCAATGGCAATCACTACTTTGCGGTCGTTGGTATCCTTGGTGCGCTCATGTACCTCCAAGAGGATGTTGTCGGGATCCACCTGCTGCAATATCTTCATTCTCGCAGGCTTGTCTTTGTAGCAGTCATGGATGATTTCCACGCCACCGAAGAACGACAGGAACTGGTTCTCACCGTGCAACTCGGCACGTCCGTCGAAAGCGAAATGCGGACTGAGTTTGAAGTCTTTCTCCAATGGAATCTTGGCATGACCTTCGGTGTTTTGGATGCACCACAGGGTATCAAAATGGATGGTTTGAACTGTCTTGTTTTCATCGATATAGTCATAGAAACCGGAGCCTCTGAAACGGGTGGCTGAGAAGAGGTTCAGCGTACAGTCGTGCAACTCGTGGTACTTGTCGGTGCGGTTGGCCAGCAAACGGGCGTTGGTAAAGCGCTCAATACGGCATTTTTCGTATATCGTCACCTTGCCTTCATGCGGGAAGATGGCTGCGTCGCCGCTCTCGATAAAGCGCACACCTTCGCAACGGATGATGTTGTCGGAATAGTTGAATTCAGCGGTTAATGCGTTGAAATGCAAGCCAATACCTGGGTCGGTGGCAATCAGTTCGTTGGCCTTGATACCCGGCATGTCTATCAGCTCGCGGGTGGGAGTATTGTCAATGTCCACATTCTTATGCGGGTCGTCCCATTTGAAGCGCAGAATGGTCTCGTCAATGGGATCCCAGTCGAAGGCGGAGGCGTTGGTCTTGATTTCGTTTTTCACAAAGACAACCTCGGAGGCGTCTCCATTGGACTTGAACGAGCCCTTTCTGGTCTTGAAATCCACATGGGAGTTGTAGTTGTCGGTACGGAAGGCCAGCTCGCCGGTATTCAGGTTAAACAGCCTCAAACTGGAGGTGTCGGCCTGTAATTCATGGTGCTTGAAGGCGAACAGTCTTGAGTCGATTTCAGCTCCTTTGAAACGCAAGGTGCCGGTGCCGAACATGCCGCTGGGGGTCAGTATGGAGTTGCCAGTGAGTTCTGTTTCTTTGAAGATACTCATCGGAGAATCAATAGTATAGACAAAGAATTTGTCCTGATAGGGTGTCCAGTGCAGGTAGGCGTTGTCCACCACGGCGGGTGGGAACTCTGTGCCGTTCTCCTGTTCGAATACAGTGTGGTTCTTGACACTGGCGTTGCAGGAATCCAAATAGAAGACCAAACTGTCGGAAGTTGTGACAGAAGTCAAGTAGTTGATAGTACCCTTTCTTCCTCTTAAACCTCTGTAACTCAAATCGATGACCCCTGCATAGTTGCCTTTGCCCTCATAGCAGGGAAGACCTGATGCGGAGGTGCGGTGTACAAAACCCAGGGAGAAGTCGGGGCGTGCCTGCAAGGGCTCGCGGATGTCGGGGAAGATGCCACCCGAAACCAGGGCTCCTGTGAATCTCATGGAGTCGATTTCGAAGTTGTCCAGATTCTTTACACGGAACAAATCCACCGCATAGTAGAAGCGGTCGCGGGTATAAACCCCACCTAGCACCTGCGGCTTGTCATAGTACACCTTTCCGCCTTTGCGGGCCTCGAAAATGGGGTAGTCGGGGTAATCCACTGTGCCGGATTTGTTGCCGGGAACGTCAATGAACAGCGTGCCTGCCAGCTCCTCGATAGGACTTTGCAGCTTGCGCAACTTGTGCTCACCATACATGTTGACGGGACCGTGTTCGTCGGGCACGTACATGATCATGGAGTCGATGACGTTCATATCGACTTGGAACTTGTCATAGTTGAAGGCGCAGTTATGGGTCACAAAATCGAACAAACCGGCCACGATACGTCCTGAAAAGACCATATCGCGGTTCTTCTTGACTATCACTTTCTCATCGGCGGGATACACGTTGACAATCTGGGCATCGCTCAGCACGAAAAATTCGCAGCCTGTCACACGCAAATCCTTGCTAACCAAGTCGTAAGAGGCATAGTGCGTTTTGGATTCCAGAATGATATTGTCATAGTCTTTGCGGCGCACATCATTATTGAGGTACTGGGAGATTTTCTTACGATAGATGATTTTGTCGTTGGTGACATCGTATTCGATGAAGCCTCGGGCGGCGAAATCGATCATCATGGCCTTCATGTCAATCTCCGATTTCTTGAACCATGCCACTACCTCATGCAGTCGCAGCGGCTCGTAATTGTTGGTTTTGAACAGCTCCCACAGGGTAAACAGCGGGTTCACCTCGTTGAAACCCCATATCTTGCGCATGATAGTCGGGTCGAAGAAGTTCTGCGACTCGAAGAAGGCGGGACTTTCGCTGGTGGTACCCACAATAGGCTTGAATTCAATGCGTTCCTCGTCGGTTTTCCAGGAGATGGACTCAACGGTGATATCCATTTTGTGGTAGGAGTCGAAGAATGGGGTGCGGCCTACTCCCTGTTTGGGTCTCGAAATAAGCAGTTCTTTGGTGGTTTCGTTGTATTTGAAGTTGGCGGCGGGGTGGTAAATGGAGTCCTCGTCGATGAGGATACGGATGCTGGCATCTTCTGCCAGCACATTGCCGGGCTTGAACAGGAAGTTCCTCGCATATACTTTGACGATGGTTTTGCCGTCTTTTTTGACGTAAATCTGCGACAACTCGTTGTCTTGCGCATAGCCTTGGATAGAGCTTCCTCGTAACTCAAATCCGCCGATATAATCCACATTCTGATAAATATTGTTGATGACAATGTGCTCGTCGTTGCTGCGGAAACGGGGATAAGTGGCTTTCTCCTCGGTGGTAGCCAAACCCGCCTTCTCTTCCAGCACGCCCTTGATGGGTCTGCTGAAATAGTCGGGGTAGGTGAGGGTCGCGTCTTGGGCAGTGAATTTAGGGAAACGCACATCCACGGTATAGTTGGCGATTTTGGCGTTGACATCAGCGCCCAAACCGGCTCTGTCCCAATATACTATGCCTTTTTTGCCTTTGAAAATCAAGCTTGAGGGATAATAGTCGCCTTGTGCTGACACAATGGTCAGACTGTCGTGGGCCGAGCTACCGACCAGGTCAATATCAGCGAAGCGGATATAAGGTTCTTTGTCTATGCCAATTGCTTCGGCCTCGCCATATACTGTCCAGCGGGAGTTGGTGCTGTTATAGATGATGTTACGGGTGAAAAAGTCGGTATAAATTTGCATCTTGTCCTTGAACAAGGTTGGCTCGTCATTAATATGATATTGAATGATTTTCGACCAGGTGTCCAGTTCACCATTGAAGGGACTGCTCATGAAAGCGGCGTAAGCATCCACGTAAGCCTGGAAATGAGGGAACGGGCGCATACGCTTCTTCAGCATTTTGTTGGCTACATCGATAAAAACGTCCTGGGCTTCGTCCTCCATCCAGGGACTGTTCCAGAAATCGGTGAAGCGGGCCAGCAGGGCGTCGGCCTCTTTCTGCCGTTCCTTGGGCACTGTGGACAAATAAGTCTTCACCTCCTCGATGGTGTAGGCAGGGTTTTCGGTAAACGATGTGAACCGCTGGGCCTTCAATCCCATGCAGGAGAATATTAAAATGCTGATGATAAACAGGATACGCCTATTCATATTGAATTTTGAAATTTGAAATTTGAATTCTAACCACTATTCCCTAACCACTATTCCCTAATCCCTATCCCCTAAAACCTATCTCTTGACTCCTTTCATCGCACACCACCTGTTCTTCGCCTTGTGCGACTGGTATTCAATGCCGAATTCGGCTGCGCGCTGCTTGATAATCTCCAGGTCGTTGTCTTCGTAAAAGCCGCTGAACAAGATAGTTCCGCCAGGCAGCAGGGCTTCGGCGTAAGCGGGCATGTCGTTGACCAGAATGTTGCGGTTGATGTTGGCGATGATGAATTCGAAATGACGGTCTTTCAGGGCAGAAGCATCTCCTAAAATCACCTCCATGTCCTCGCAGTGGTTGCGGGCGATGTTCTCGAGGTTGTTGTTGTAAGCCCATTCGTCATTGTCGATGGCCGTGACGGGGTGAGCGCCTCGTTTGTGGGCCAGAATGGCCAGTACACCGGTACCTGCGCCCATGTCCAACACACTCTTGCCTTTCAGGTCTTCTTCCAGCAGATATTCAATCATCTGTGAAGTTGTCTCGTGGTGGGCGGTGCCAAACGACATCTTGGGTTCTATGAGTATCTCATATTCCACGCCTTCCATGGCAGGATGGAAAGGAGCGCGGATGTAACAGCGGTCGGCAATCAGCACGGGGGTGTAGTTGGATTCCCATACGGCGTTCCAGTCCTGCTGCTCGATTTCTTGTGTTTCGTATTTGATGTCCACGTCCAAATCGTGGTTTTCCAGGATGTTCTTGATGTTATCGGCATCGTAGAGATTGTCGGGAATGTAGCACAACAGGTCGTTGTCGCTGTCCCCGTCCATGAAACTCTCGCAGCCGGCATCGGCTAAAAATGAGCTGAAAATCTCCTTCCACGGTTCAGCGGCGGAGAAATGGATTTTGATTTCGATGTAATTCATTTTGTTATAGATGCTTGATGATATTGCTATATTCAATTACGGCCATGTCTTTGGGGGACATGGCCGCTGCTGTTTTCTTATTCGACGAACTTGCCCGAGGTGGTGAACCATAGCTCTTGCTCCACCTTGGTTTTCTTGTCGGCAATGATGACCTTGTAGAAGTTCTTCTTGTCAATGATCTTCTTTACTGCGTAATATTCAACTATCTTGTTGTTTTTGTAATTCTGTTTGATGTAGCTGGAGATGCTGCTCAACAGGTTGTCGGGGTTGCCCAAGGTCATGGTCTCGGTGATGGTACCATAGCTGTTGATGATGCAGATTTCCTTGCCACGGGTGCCATAATAGCTGGCACTGTAGCTGCCGTCACTGGTTTCTGCCCAGGTCACACCGGTTACATGTGGATATTTGGCCTTGAATGCGTTCAGCACATCCTTGGGAATATTACTATTGTCGTCCGATTTGTTAGACATGTTCATCTTCTCGTAATATTTCTCCAGGGATTCATCCTCGTTTTTTTCTTTGGACTGTCCTCCACCCAATTCGTAATCCGGGTCAACAGTGCGCAGCAGTTTGCCCGTCTTGTCGAAGTAGAAGGTGGTGACCAATTTCTGCTTCCAGTTGTCCTTCTCGTAGATTTCCACCATGACCACATCTTTTTTGTCGGCACGGGTTTCCTTGATGGCGTTTTTGAAACGGTAACCTTTGTAATAGGTCTGCAGATGTTTAGCCATGTTACCACTGACGGAAACCTCGGGGAGAACTGTGAAGGTCTTTACCCAAACTCCTGAAGGACCGATGAACACTTCATTTTTCTGTTCACGAGCGATGAAGTTGGCTACGTAGAAGGTGTCTACTTTAAACCAGTGAAGTTCTTCGGGACGTTGCACTTTCTTGCTGAGTGTGGCTTTGATGTTGGCAGGCACACTATTGGCGTCGATGGCCTTGTTGCCTCTTTCGTCATATACAGGCTTCTCTTCTTTCTCTTTTTTGGGTTTGCTGTTGTTGGCAGTGGCAGGAGTGGAGGGCTTGCTGGCCGACTGGCTGCTGGCAGTTTTGCCTGTGGTAGAGGTGGCTTTGCCTGCGTTGCTGGCGGTACTGCTGGTGGCAGGTTTTCCAGTGTTGGAAGCGGGTTTGCTTGCGCTTGAGCTGGATTGGGTCGGTTTTCCGGTTGACTGGCTGCTGGCGGGCTTTCCTGTGGTAGAAGTGGCTTTGCCTGCGTTACTGGCGGTACTGCTGGTGGCTGGTTTTCCGTTGTTTGCAGCAGGTTTGCTTGCAGTAGAGCTGGATTGGGCCGGTTTGCCAGTGCTGTTGGAGGCTGTGGCTTTACCGGCAGCTGCACCGCTGGCGCTTGCCGTGGCGGGTTTGGCAACAGCCTTAGGATCTACCACCGACTTGGCCTCTTTGTCAAAGTTGGCGGGGTCGTGGCGCTCTTTCAGCGTGCCCACCTCGTTG
>JAGBPS010000031.1 GCA_017633255.1 Bacteroidales bacterium | reverse complement strand
TGAATTTTGAATTTATTTTAGCAACTATATGACAATGAAAAGATTATTTATCTTAACCATAGCATTGATTTGCGGCGTTTCGGTGTTTTCACAAAATGCCAAAACAGAGCTGCCGCGCTTGAAAGGTCTGAGTTTTGGAATCGGTATTCCTGTGGAATGCTACGATCTGAAAGCTGCGGGCACGAATATCCATATCGGTGGCGATTTTGCCTATCCGGTGAACGACAAATTCGCCATGGGCTTTTACATCAGTGGCGGAGGCGGCTTCCTGGGCTCCTTCAAACCCTACAACGAATACGACAAATTCTATTCTGTCATCAAATTGTCGGCAGGATTGCTGATGGAGTTTGGCGACCTCAAAAACCAGCCATTTATTTTGGGCATAGGACCTGGCGCCGGTTTGGAATATGTGGATATGGACTTGGTTCTGCCCATAGAGGTCCGTTTCGGCCGTGTGTTCTCCAACAATTGGTATGTGATGGGCGAACTCTCATACGGCATTTCTCTGGCTAAAGAAACAAGATGCATCGAGCCGTCTATCCGTGTAGGCTACAACTTCGGAAACAAATCAAAGGCAAACAAGAAATCTCACAAGAAATAAAACGAAACTCATTCTTATACCCCGTCTTTGTTTAAATTTCATTTTCATTGTAACGTTTTCGGTGTATAAAGCGTCATGTTGTTGTAAGACGACAATCTGATGGCTAAAAAACATTTTCACCACCAAAAACAAACATAATGAAAAGATATTTTTTCCTCATTACGGGCCTTGTTCTTAGCTTGGCATTATGCATGGTTTCATGCAAAAAAGAGAAAATCAACATTGGCAATCAACCCGCAGGCGATTCCGAACTCGCAGGCAATTCTGAACCCGCAGGCGACGGCATTATCAAAAATGCCGTAAAAGACTACGACGGCAACACTTACGATGCTGTAAAACTCGGCACACAGGTATGGATGGCCTCTAATTTGCGCACCACACATTATGCTGACGGCACAGAGATTGACGAGGGTACTACAACAAATTTTCATCACGCATACCGTTATGCGACAAATGGTGATTTTGCCACATACGGTTATCTTTACAACTGGCCCGCGGTATCAAGAGGAGCAAATAGCAGCGAAGCTAATCCAAGCGGTATGCAAGGAATATGTCCCAACGGGTGGCATTTGCCAAGTGATGCGGAATGGGATCAACTTACCGAATATTGCATGAGCAAGGATGAATATGTTTGCGGTGAATATCTAAGAGATTATGCGAATGCATTGGCAGCCAATAGAGATTGGACAACAAGTGACAAGGAATGTTCGCCAGGTTATGACTTAAGTTCCAACAATTCAACAGGATTTGGGGCTGTGCCCGCTGGCATCTACCCGGGAGTTGATGTTCTTACAGGTAAATGTGCCTATTTTTGGGGAGCCACTGGCTGCGATGGCTGTACCTATTCCTACACCCACTATATATCCAATAACGACAAAAAAATGTATCGTCTCCCATATGATAAAAACACGGGACTCTCGGTACGGTGTGTAAGAGATTAAAAAATCCATTTAGGTTAAACTATTCAGCACTGATGCGATAGAATTCCCAAGTGTCAGTATGTCCATCGCGGTAGGTGAAGCTCCATTGCAGCTTATGCGAGGTTAGCGTGTCGAGGTGAAACTTGTACTCGTAGTCGATGCTGCCGCCAACGGCCTTGATAATTTGTTTTGCTAGTTCATCAGCTTGGCTTGAGTTGCAACCCTTGAGGGAGGTTTTTATTACTTCCATACGGAAAGTCTCCTTGATGCCGGAGAAGTAAAAGTCTTTCTTGTTTAAGCGCCAACGGCTGGGACTCACATAGTTGAACACATACGTAGCTGTGCCGCCATCTTTGAGTGTCGCCACATACACCTGACGGGCCGAGTCGATGGCCGTGCCGTTGGCTTGAAAATCCATCGTGCCGGTCTCATACACTTCAAGATGGTTGCCATGCAGGTCATAGTGAAAGCTGTGCGCATAGATATAGTGCCCAGGTACGTGAAGGGCTTTTTTAGGAGATTCCATGTCAGTGAAATTCCACCAATCCTCATCAATATGGTATAAAAACATATAATACTCATGGGCAGGATCATCTATCCAAGCATGCCTTTCTATATCAATGTAGGGCTTCCAGCCAAAATCATAGTATTCTTCAATGGGTATAAACTCTCCACAGCCACCATCCAAATCACGGGATTCTGGAATTCTGAAATCACCCCAATTGCAGGTGAGCGTGTCATTCGTGGCAAGATAAACCCATTTGCCGCTGTATTGGTTGTTCTCATATCCGTCGGCAACAATCTCCATGGCATCATAATAGATGCTGTCGTTATGCACTAGATATGAATAGCTTGAGTGACCGAACAGGCGGGCGATAGGTTTGGCATTAATATAGGCCTTCATTTCGTAATGGGCATGGATAGTCCCGTAATCTGTGACATTCACAAGAAAATCATCATACCAGTTAGTCTCGCTGTTCTCGTTGGAGTAGTATGTCACTACGGAATCAATGATAATCTGGCCTTTGATGTGGCAATACTCGTCTTTGCAACGTGAGCGTGCTTCCACTTGGTACACGGTGGGCGATACTTTATATACTTTGTCGAAATGGATGTAAAAGCGTTGGAAATTGTCTCCTCTGAAGCCCAAAGGTTCAGGACGATACAGCCATTCGTCAGCCTTAGGCTCGTTTCCATAATAGCTCCAGTCCTTTTTTGCGGACTCCGTCCACCAGGAATAGATGCCATCGGTCGGGGCGGTGTCGGGGTTGATCACCGTGGTGGAAAGATCGTAGCGCTCCAGGAAAGTTTTTGCCGGTTTTTGCGCATAACTGGCTGTAAAACACAGCAGAATTGTCACGATTGCTGCTAAACCCAATGCTTTTCTGAAATGCCTTTTATTCATACATCAGAGATTATTTGTGCCATTATTTCAAACGATGAATAGCTTTTTATACCCTTTGAAATTAACAACGGGCAAAGATACAATATTATTTTTCATGGATTATTTTTTTAACTATCTTTGCATTTGCAAACCCAAAAATTGCATTCAGAATAACATTTATTACAAAAAGAAAGATAAGATGAGCTCAATAAAAGACAGAAAAGAACGAAAATCATGGTGGATGCAGTTCCTGATCAGTGTGGTGGGTACCGCTATTGGTGTGGGCTTGACCTTTGCCGTCAGCAAGGCGGTGGAGAATCACAACCAGGAGCAGGCCCAGCGCCTGACTGCCATGATGGTTATCCATGACATAGACGAGACTATAGAGCTGTTGAAGGCGATGAAGGAGAGGGAGGACCAGTCCTACACTGCGGCGATGTTTACGATGGAACATATTGACCAGATGGATTCTGTGCCGATAGATATGCTTGAGAAAGTGTTGGAGTACATTTTGGCGGACGATCAGGAGTTCCGCTTTAACACGTCAAATGAGAAGGTGTTCCACAGTAGCCAGGATACTTGGAAAAACATCGGAAGCATAAAGTTTATCGATAATGCACAGACCTTCTTTTATGAGCGTCAGGAGTTTCAGGAAGTCTGTAACAAGGCGGATAATTGGCAACGTCCGGTGACCATGAAAGAGTATAACATGATGAATGTTGAGAATGGTATCGTGACCGGGGAAGAAACCCGCCTGATGGCATGGAATTTTTTGAAAGATAAATTGATGGATAAAAAAGTGCAGTATTTTATCCACATGTCACCATGGCGGTCGATACAGTATAAAACTTTCATCGACTCATGGACGAAAATGAACGATGAGAACAAGTTCCTGATGAGCATTACGGACGAGGAGATGGTGGATTATGTGAACAAAATCAATCAGAATGGCATCGCCGTGACGGAAAACAGTCTGATCGGAACATGGATACAGTCGACGACAGAAGGGGATTCAACGGTGTTTGTTTTCAGTAAAGACCATACTTTTACCTATGCCGATGTTGCTTCTATGGTGGCACAACATCCTGATTTTCATGGTAAAGTGATTGTCCGTACTAGTGGAAGCGGAACATGGACAATAGAGAAGGATTCTTTGGTTCGGAAGCTTGATGCCGACGCTTATGACACGGAGGTTGATGTCAGCCATGTGGTTGTCCAGCCCGGAAAAGAAAGTTCTTTGAATGAGAGTGTGGAGGTTTATACGCAGTATATCAAGGATTATTACACAGAATACGGTAAAAAGAATAATCGGATTGTCAGGGTTGTCCGTCTGGATGCCTCGCACGACAAGATGGAATGGAAGGGGGCTTACGTCAATGACCAGGGAGAAAAGGAGGAGTCAGTTGTGTATTTGAAGAGGAAGAAATAATTTTTTTCGTTCCATATCAATAAAATTTGTAAGTTTGCCAAAAATTTAAACTAAATAACTATGGATCTAAGAGGAAGACGCGAAAGCACAAATGTTGATGACCGTCGAGGTCTCAGCGGTAAAGCCATCGGTGGCATGGGTATCGGTGGTATTATTATTGTGGGTTTGATTTACTTGATTATGGGTCGCAACCCTATGGAAGTTTTACAAAATGCTGATTTGACTGGTTCGTCAGGGCAGACCGAAGCATACCAACCTTCTGCTGAAGAGGAAGAACTGGCGACGTTCGCCAAGCAGATTCTGGCCGGCACCGAGGATGTGTGGACGGCCGAGTTCAAGAAGATGGGCAAGACCTATGTTCCTCCGAAATTGGTGCTGTTCACGGGTAGTGTGCAGTCGGGTTGCGGTGGTGCCACCTCGGCTACAGGTCCGTTCTATTGCTCTGCAGATCAGTGTGTTTACTTGGACTTGTCCTTCTTTATGAATATGAAAAAACAGCTGGGTGCGGATGGCGATTTCGCCTACGCTTACGTTATTGCGCATGAGGTGGGACACCACGTGCAGTACCTGTTGGGCACACTGAATGCCGCTCACCAGCAGATGAGCCGTGTGAGCGAAAAGGAACGCAATCAGATTAGTGTGCGACTAGAGCTGCAGGCTGACTTCTATGCTGGCATCTGGGCGTATCATGATAACGAAATGTTTGGCTCTTTGCAGGATGGCGACATCGAAGAGGGTTTGAATGTGGCTTCCAAGATCGGCGACGATTATCTGCAGAAGAAAGCCCAGGGCTACGAAGTTCCCGACTCGTTCAACCATGGTCGCTCCGAACAGCGTGTGAAATGGCTGAAGAAAGGCCTCACCACTGGCGATATCAAGAACGGCGATACCTTCACACCGGCATACTCACAGTTATAGTCCACCAGACTGGGCTTAGTTTTTTGAATTATGTAAATGCCAATTTAGTTTTATCATTATATTCATCAATAAAATTGTATAGTTATGGGAAAAATCAACGATTTAAAAGACCAAGCTTTGGCCACTCTGCGAGGTAAATGGGGTTCCTTTGTGGGCATCACTTTCATTTATTTTTTGCTGGTCGGCATTGCCAGTGGATTCACTAATTACGGAACTATCTTTCAGGGAACTAATTTTTCCACGTTAGCCATCATTTGTACGAGTAGCGGTGTGTTGCTTACACTCCTTATACTTCCTATCGCTATGGGTTTTACTGTTGCTCATCTTCACTCCTCACGTCAGGATCTTCCTGCCGATCCAAGTGACCTGTTCTACGGCTACAAGAGTTTTGGACATGTGTTGGGTGCGTTTGTTCTGATGTATTTGGCTGTTTTTGTAGGATTGATTCTTTTTGTGGTTCCTGGCATCATCCTTGCTTTCGGATATGCGCTGGTGCCTTTTTTGTTGCATGATCATCCGGAACTTTCCGTGACAGAGACCTTGCAGCTGAGCCGCATGATGATGAAAGGCCATAAATGGGAACTTTTCGTACTGGAACTCAGTTTCATCGGTTGGGCTCTCCTGTGCGTGCTTACTTTGTTTATCGGCTACCTTTGGTTGGTGCCGTACATGCAAATGACCTTCACAAAATTCTACGAAAAGATCCGCGTAGAATACGAAAATGCTGGTAACGTATCTGAACTTTAATAGAAGACCTTAAGGTCTAAGATATACATAGATAATCATATAGGGGGCTTACGAAAGTCCCCTTTTTTATTCCATCCAGGTATATTTAACCTCTACGATACCCCATTCGTTATTTTGTTTTTCAAGGAGAACATCTCCTCCTTCATACTTGAAACGGAAATACACAAGCGCACGGCTCATGTCGGGGTTGAAGATGATATGGTTGGCTTTAGGATAGGTTTCGTATTGCCAGTACCCTCCCCAGTGCCCATAGAAAATGGTGGCAGCATTATTAATGTACCCCATTTTGTCAAAGCTTTTCAATGTGGCGTGTGCAGGTTGTACAACTTTCTTTTCGCCTATACCCAAATGTTCGTCACCTAAAAAGTTGTCTAAAAGTTTCGTATAATCCTCTGTCAGATAGACAATTTTTTTGTCAGGGAAAAATACAGCTGGACGGAAATCAATGGCAGAATCCAGTGTGACGATGGGAATGTTAGCATAAGGAGGATCACAGTATCTCTTACCATAACAGGGACGGTTTCTCCCATAGTCCCGAATCCAATCTACCACAGGCGTGTCAACATGGAATTTTTCACGGACGCGGGCTACAAAGAAAGAATCCATTTCGTACGGCATAATGACACATTCCGCTTCGGAGATTTTCCATAAGGAGCCTTGGACAATATAATAAGGCTTGTCTTTGTAGTATGATGCTCCTTTGTAATCAGACAGGAGAGGTTGGTAAAATGCCCTGAACACCTTGTAGGCTTCAGCGAGGTAAGGCGAGTCTTCTGTCGTTTCGGTAGACTCTACGTCGTTGGCCCAGTTCTCGAAGAACTGGTATAGCTCCTCGACGGATTGGTTTTCGTAGGCGTGCTGTAGCAGAGACTCTTGCTTTGAACTTTGTCCAGAAACATTCACTACAACAGCAATTAATGCACAAAATAATGCTAATCTTAAAAGAAGTCTTTGGTGCAAGGGTTTACTGTTGGCTCCTTTGGTTTCCATGGGGTGCTGTTGATGAATCGGAAGTGCAAATATACAAAATTTTTTGGGATAATTTGTTTCTTATCCTGATATTTGTTGCAGCCGCAGGCAAGCTGTCAGGAGTATAGCCCAGGCAAGGTGCGAGGCACGAGCACCGCCATTTGAATGTATTGATTATTTATAGTTAAAAATTCTTTATAAAATTATTTTATGTTTGAATTTTTTGTATCTTTGCAGTTGTGAAAAAAGGAGGTGCTATGCCTAAAAAAAGATATACTAACAAAGAAGAATCTACCCCTAAAGTTGCGGAACCGTCTATCTCATACGGTCATGATATGGATCGGAGCGGGAAAACTCTCTCATCTGATGCAACAAGTTGTAATAATCTTGAAGAATCAGATCGTATGTCTGTGGATGAGTATTTTGATGAAGTATGGTCTATGGTGTTAAAGAAGCATGAAGATTTATAAGGTTGAAATTGGGAAGTCTGCTCGCAATGATCTTGAAGTGTTATCTGATTTTCTTGCATACAATATGACACTTGAGGGTGCATGGCGGTATAAAGTAGCTATGCGTGATGAAATCATGTCACTTTCCATTTATGCGGATTTATATCACACAAGTCGTTATGACGATATTCGTCGTTTTCACCCTCTGGCTCGCCGGATGGTGTCACATAATAAGAAATGGGTATATATCTTCCATGTTGAAGAAGATGTCGTCGTTGTGGATCGGATCTATCCTGCAAAGATGATTGCGAAGTAAGTTGGTGGAAAATTGTGTATATTTGCAATTTAAACCAAAAATAAATTTTGCGTCATGAAACAGTTGTCATTTCTTTTACTATCAGTGATTTTCTCTCTTATCGGGATTGCTAATCTGAATGCTGAAACCATCAAAGGTAACGGCAATATTGTGACAAAAGAGTTCGATGTCAAGGATTTTGATGAGATTACCCTCTCGATGCCGGCAACCGTCCATTTTACCCAAAGCGAACATTTCAGTTGCAGTATCGCAATTGATGAGAATCTCGTGCAGTTTGTCAGTATAAAAACTGTTGGTGATGATTTGTCCATCATTCAGGTGCCTGCAAAGGACGGGAAACCTTTACTGTCTTTCACTGTGGGAGAGAAGGAGGTGTCAGTGCCGAAGTATCAATATCCGACGCTGCAATTCACCAAGTTTGAGATTTATATCAGCGCTCCGAGATTGGAGGACGTGAGGGTGAATGGTTCCGGAACTTTCAATTTTGCGAATGAGTTTTCAGCTTATAAGCTGAATGCTGATGTCAATGGAAGTGGCCAGATAAGAAGTGAAAAAGTGTTGAAACTCGGCGGCTTGGATGTGGAAATTGCCGGTTCGGGTTCGGTTGCTTTTGCACAGGTGTCAGCCGATGAGGCAGAGGTGTCCATCTCCGGTTCGGGAAGCACCTCCATTGATGGTTCGTTTGTTGAAGTGGATTTGAAAATGATGGGCTCAGGGAAAATTACAGTGAATGGTGATTTGCAAACTGCTAAGACCAAGATTGCGGGTTCCGGAAATATTCATCTCGGAAATGTCTCTAAATTAGTGAAGTACGATATTGCCGGTTCGGGGAACGTCTATTATTCCGGAGATGCGGAAGTCCGTGGTTATATTGCTGGCTCTGGCACTATCCAGAAAAAATGATACCATGGAGCCTCGAAGAGGCGTAATTTCAATAACCCCAGACGAGAGTCTGGGGGTGAAGCCTGCCAAGGCATGGTAGCCTCAAAGTGGCAATCTCGGCAATCCCAGACGTGAGTCTGGAGTGAAGGAGACAGCCATAGCATGATAGCCTCGAAGAGGCGCAATCTCAATAACCCCAGACGAGAGTCTGGGGGTGAAGCCTGCCAAGGCATGGTAGCCTCAAAGTGGTAATCTCGGCAATCCCAGACGTGAGTCTGGAGTGAAGGAGACAGCCATAGCATGATAGCCTCGAAGAGGCGCAATCTCAATAACCCCAGACGTTAGTCTGGGGGTGAAGCCATCCAAGGCATGGAAGCCTCAAAGTGGCAATCTCAGCAACCCCAGACGTGAGTCTGGGGGTGAAGCCATCCAAGGCATGGAAGCCTCAAAGTGGCAATCTCAGCAACCCCAGACGTGAGTCAGGGGGTGAGACCATCCAAGGCATGGAAGCCTCAAAGTGGCAATCTCGGCAATCCCAGACGTGAGTCTGGAGTGAAGGAGACTAGCCATAGTATAATAGCCTCGAAGAGGCGTAATTTCAATAACCCCAGACGTGAGTCTGGGGGTGAAAGACGGCATCCATGGTATATGAGCCTCGAAGAGGCGACACTTTTAGAATGAAAGATGATTGACAATGAATAACATAGAAGAACAAATCAAACACCTTACCGAAGAGATTAACCAGCATAATTACAATTACTACATGCTGGACAATCCCACCATCAGCGACTACGACTTTGACCAGTTGCTGAACCAACTGATCCAACTGGAAAAGCAGTATCCGGAGTATGCTTTGCCCGATAGTCCGACCCAGAGGGTAGGGGGCAGCGTTACCAAGCAGTTCCGTACCGTGAAGCATGTTTTTCCGATGCTGTCGCTGGGAAATACGTATTCGGAGGAGGATTTGCTGGACTTCGATCGCCGAATCCATGAGTTGGTCAACGGACAGGTGGAATATGTGTGTGAGTTGAAATATGACGGTCTGGCCATCAGTTTGGTCTATGAGAACGGCTTGTTAATCAGGGCGGTGACTCGTGGCGATGGGGTGCAGGGCGATGACGTGACCGCCAATGTTAAGACTATCGGCACCATTCCCTTGAGGCTGAAGGGTGATTATCCTGATTTGATTGAGGTGCGTGGCGAAATCATCATGAATCATCAGAATTTCGAGCGTCTGAACCGTGAGCGGGAAGAAATAGGGGAGGCACCTTTCGCCAATCCCAGAAATGCAGCTTCAGGCACGCTGAAATTGCAGGATTCCGCCGAGGTAGCTCGCCGTGGTCTGGACTTCAAGCTGTATTTTGTGGTGGGGCATCAGCATTATGCCGCTACCCATTTCGATAGCTTGAATAAATTGCACGACTGGGGTTTCCGTCAACCCGATGTGATGGAGAAACGTACTGATATTAATGGGGTAATCGATTTTATGCACGAGTGGGATGTCAAACGCAAGTCTTTACCTTTCGATACCGACGGTATTGTCATCAAAGTCAACGATTTCGATATGCAGCAACAAATTGGCAGCACTGCCAAGAGCCCTCGTTGGGCGATTGCTTATAAGTTCAAGGCGGAACGTGTGCCATCAAAGCTGTTGAGCGTGGATTTCCAGGTGGGACGAACCGGTATTGTCACTCCTGTGGCCAATTTGACACCTGTTCCGCTGGGAGGCACTGTCGTGAAAAGGGCTTCTCTGCACAATAAAGATATCATTGAAGCCTACGATATTCATGAAAATGACGTGCTGTATGTGGAAAAAGGCGGCGAGATTATTCCCAAAATTGTCGGTGTGGATGTCTCGCAGCGTGAGTTGGACGCTCCCAAGGTGAAATTTATCACTCGTTGCCCCGAATGTGGTGCCGAATTGGTGCAAAACGAGGGCGAAAGCGGCACGTTCTGTCCCAATGAGTTGCATTGCCCACCCCAAATCAAGGGTAAACTGGAGCATTTTATTTCCCGTAAGGCTATGAACATAGATTCGCTTGGAGAGGGAAAGGTGGAGGTGCTTTTTGATAACGGTTTAGTGAGGACTCCTGCTGATTTTTACCAGCTTTCGTATGACCAGCTGTTGGGATTGGAAAAACGTATTCCCGCGTCTGAGGGGAAAGCCGAACGTGTGGTCAGTTTTAGGGAAAAAACGGTGGAGAACATTCTGAATGGCATCCAAAAGTCGAAGGAAGTAGGTTTTGAACGGGTGCTTTTTGCCATCGGTATCCGCTATGTGGGAGAGACTACAGCCAAGAAATTGGCCCGGTATTTCAAGAATGTGGATGCTTTGGCCAATGCCACAGCGGAGGAGCTGATGCAGGTGGATGATGTGGGTGAACGTGTGGCGGGTTCTATCGTGGATTATTTCCTGCAGCCGGAAAATTTAGAGATGGTCATCGCCTTGCGCAATGCTGGCGTTCAGTTTGAACTGAGTGCCGCGGAGACGCAGTTGGCCTCGGATAAGTTAGCGGGCAAGTCCATTGTGGTGAGTGGCGTTTTCTCCGTTCCGCGTGATGAAATCAAACGCCTTATCGAACAAAATGGGGGTAAAAATGTGTCGTCTATCTCCAAAAATACCGATTTTGTTCTTGCAGGTGAGAAAATGGGTCCCGAAAAACGCAACAAAGCGCAGAAACTTGAAATTCCTATTATTTCCGAAGAGGAATTCTACAAAATGATATAAAATTTAATCCTCTTATGGGGCTGAATTCAAAATCCAAAATTCAGAATTCAAAAATGAACTTTGAATTTTGAACTTTGAATTCTTAATTTCCTTGCGCTCTTTTCTGTCTGTTTGCCTCAATCTTCTCGTATTGTTCGAGGAATGAGGGAATCATCTCGATAGGAATACGTTTGTTGCAGATGATGTCTCTCTTTCTGTTGAGGATGAACATCGACGGGTTGCCGGTCTCGTAAGTGTTATAGGCATCCAGATAGTCGATATTGCCCTTGTTGCCACCAACCACCAGCCAGGGGTGACCTTCCTCTTTCACGTAGCGTTTCCAGCGTTCAGGGGTACAGTCGTTGGCGATGGCGAACACGTCGAAGTTGCGGGTGCCGGCAGTCTGCAGCGAGTCGTACAGGGCTCTCAGTTTCTTAGTTTCCTTGCGGCATTCGGGACAGTCAGGGTCGAAGAACCACAGGATAACATAGTCTTTCGGCAGGGCGTGTGAGGAATGCCAGTTGTCGTTGGTGTCGGGAATCAGCAGTTCCTTGCCATGCTGTCCAATCAACAGGGGTTCCAGACGTTCCACACGTTGGCGGTATTTGCCAATCAGCTCCTCGTTCATCCAGAAACACTTGCCTTTCAGCTGGTTGTTCTTGGCGATATGGATGAAAACGCCGTCGTGTCCCAGATTCTTGCTGGATTCGTAATGATGGGAGAGGTAGTTGATCATATACTGGTAGGTGAGCGTGTCGGTGCATCTTTCCAATACCATGTCCACATACTTGTTGATGGTATCAACCTCTTGATACTGAAGCACCTTCTCGAAATATTCTTTGACTTTGTTTTGCATCACCGGCATGAAGACCATTCGGCCGTCACCCAAGTCGAAATTGTCCCAGTAATGTGTTCTGTAATAGGCGGCTCTGGCTTCGTTGTCCATGTTGCCGTCCGCATCCTTGATTTCAGGCACATCGAATTGTGTGAAAGCTTTTTGCATCTTGACAAAGAGGTAGTCGGGGTGGGTTTCAATCAGCTGGTTGATATAGTCTTTCATTTCTTTATCAATGACTTCCATTTTTTTGTTATAAACTTCTACACTGTCGGTCATGCCTTTGTTTTCCGCGAATTTTTTAGCCTTGTTGATTTCTGAAATTTCCTTCTGGGCTTTGGCGGTGCGTTTCTGGAAATCGATAAGAATCTCATTCTCAGGAGAATTACGTACAGTAATCAACTCGGGATTGCTGGTGGTGTCCATATTCATCACCATATCGAAGGGAATCTTGTCAATCACAAAACTTGCGTATTGGACACGTTTCTGAGCCACCAGCGTATAGAAACCCATTTCGGTCTTTTTGTCGCTTCTGAAATGATAAACACCAGGAGAAGAAGGACTTGCGGAGTCTCTCAGCATGAGTTTCCCGTCATAATTCAGGGTCAGATAAACAATGGTGTCCGTCGCTCCTTTGATGTTGAAAGTGATGTCGTAAGTGTAGTTGCCTTTGCCTTTCTTATTTGAGCTTTTCGCTTTCTGTGCCTGCACACCCGGCAGAACAATCATCAAAGATAACGCCAACAAAAAAAATCTAAAAATCTTCATATCTATAAAATTTCAATTTCCAAACTCTATATCTATAATGTATAATCTTTAAACTCTAAACCCTA
>JAGBPS010000030.1 GCA_017633255.1 Bacteroidales bacterium | reverse complement strand
TAAACTATAAACTATAAGCTATAAGCTATATGCTTTATACTATACTATATATTATGTACTTCTCACCTTCTCACCGTGTAACCCTCTACCCCCTAAAACCTAACCCCTAATCACTAACCCCCAATATGCAAAGCATCGTCGCCAAAGACTTAACCAAGCAGTTCGGAACTTTCACCGCTGTCAACCACATCAATTTCGAGGTGGAGAAGGGGGAGATTTTCGGCTTTCTGGGAGCGAACGGTGCGGGTAAGACCACCGCTATCAAGATGATGAGCGGACTGCTGTTGCCCACCTCTGGCGACGCTTTGATTGGTGGCTATTCCATCAAGACGGAGTCCAAACAGATCAAGAAGCACATCGGCTATATGAGCCAGCGCTTCTCGCTGTACAACGACTTGACGGTCTTCGAGAATATGCAGCTCTTCGGCACGGTGTATGGTATTCCTCCCAAAGAGCTGAAACAGAGAATTAATAACAGCTTAGAGGAATTGATGCTACTGGACAAGAAGAATGCCTTGGTGGCCTCTATTCCGCTGGGTTGGAAGCAGAAGCTGGCTTTTGCCACCGCTATTCTGCACCGCCCGGAGATTGTCTTCCTGGATGAGCCCACCAGCGGCGTGGACCCCATCGTGCGCCGTGAGTTCTGGAAACTGATTTATCAGGCTGCGGCCCAGGGTATTACCATTTTTGTGACCACCCATTACATGGACGAGGCTGAGTACTGCAACCGCATCTCCATCATGTCCGACGGCTGCCTGAAACTCATCGGCACTCCCGACGAACTGAAACAGCAGATGGGCGTAAACAGCATCGACGAAGTGTTCGTCAAATTTGTAAACCGATAATCTTTAATGTGCTAATTAACAATGTGCTAATGTGCCAATTAAACTGAAAACTGAAAATTGAAAACTGAAAGTTTTTTAATGTGCTAATTAACAATGTGCTAATGTGCTAATTAAACTGCAATCTATAAACTATATACTTTATATTCTAACCCTAAACCTCCTAAACCTCCTAAACCTCCTAAACTTCCTAAACTTCTCACCTTCTCACCTTCTCACCATCTCACCATCTCACCACTAACCCCTAACCCCTAAAACCTAAAACCTAAAACCTAAAACCTAACCCCTAAGTACCTAACTCTAGCATGAAAGAACTACGCATGATACTATACAAGGAGCTAATCCACATCGTGAGGGATAAGATCACCTTGTTCCTGGTGTTGGCCATACCTATCATGCTGGTATTGCTTTTCGGTTTTACCATCAGCACCGAAATCCGCAATGCGAAGGTGGCCATCCTCGACCAGTCGAAAGACAGCCAGTCGGTGGCGCTGATCGACAAGATTTCCTCTTCGGGTTATTTCCAGGTGGTGGCTTATCCCGAAACGGAGAGCGAGATTGACCGTGATTTCAAGGAGATGGACATCAAACTGGCCATTATCATACCTTCCGATTTCGAACATGCTTTGGAGAAGGAGAAAATAGCTACCTTGCAGATTATCAATGATGTATCAGACCTCAATGTGGCTTCTGTGCTGAATAATTATCTGCAAGCCATCACGCATGATTTCATCACGGAGTATAACCAGCATGGTTCGGAGAGCGGTACGGTGGAGATGGTGACTAACATGCGCTATAACCCCGAAATGAACAGCGTTTACATGTTCGTGCCGGGCATCATTACGCTAATTATGATTATTGTCACCGCCTTGATGTCGTCTATCACGCTGGCCCGCGAAAAGGAGACGGGTACCATGAATATGCTGCTGATTACACCAGTGAAGAAGGTGTATGTCATTATCGGAAAGGTAATTCCGTATATGTGCTTGTCGCTCATCAGCACCGCCATGATTATCCTTATCAGTGTGTTTGTTTTCAAGATGCCGATTAATGGCAGCATCTGGCTGCTTCTGCTGCTCTGCGTCATCTTCATGTTCACCGCCGCTTCTTTCGGTATGATGATTTCGGCGGTCAGCAAGACGCAAATCGATGCCATGATGGTGACCATGATGGGCCTCTTCCTGCCCACGGTGCTGCTGTCGGGCTTCCTCTTCCCCCTCGACAATATGCCGATGTTCTTCCAGGTGCTGGCCGATGTGTTTCCCGCCAAGTGGTTCATCATTGCCATCAAGGATGTGATGATCAAAGGCTCCGGATTTTTCGATATTTGGAAGTACTTGGGAATCCTGATTTTGATGGCTGTCGTTTTGATTACCATCAGTTTAACCAATGTTGATAAAAGAAAATAGCGATGAGAATAATCCTGATGCTGATAAAGAAAGAGTTCTTGCAGGTGTTCAGAAGCCCGCTGCTGATGAGCATTCTCATCGTCGCGCCCATGGTGCAGTTCATCCTCTTCCCCTTTACCGCCGACTATGAAATCAAGGTGCTGGACATCGCCTTTATCGACAACGACAATTCCACGCTTTCCCGTCAGCTGATCGAGGAGTTCAGCAGTTCTACCCATTTCAGGAGCAAGGGCATGATAGATTCCAAGTCGTATGCCGACCAGCTGATGAAGGCGGACAAGATTGACTTCCTGGTGGAGATTCCGTTGGATTTCGAGAAGCATGTCATGGGGCAGTATGGCACTACCATCGCCATTACCGCCAATGCTATCAACACTGTGAAAGCGGGTATCGGCTGCGGTTATGTGCAGACGGTGATAGGGGAATACCTGAAGGAAACCGCCGAGAACACGGGAATGGCCTCTATGTCGGACAACGCCCAGCTGTTTACAACTAATATATATTGGTACAATGAGCAGATGAATTACAAAAACCTGATTGTGCCTGGTATTTTGGTGATTTTGGTAACTCTGATTGGTGCCTACGTGACGGCTTTGAACCTCGTTCGTGAGAAGGAAATTGGTACCATTGAGCAGATTAATGTCACCCCGATTAAAAAGTGGCAGTTCCTCTTGGGCAAGATGATTCCCTTCTGGATTCTGGGTATGGCGGAGTTTATCATGGGCTTGTTCCTGATGAAAATCATCTTCGATATCACCGTGCAGGGCAGTATTCCGGTGCTGCTCACCATTACGGCAATTTATCTCTTTGTGATGCTTGGACTGGGCTTCTTCATTTCCGCAGTGGCAGAAAATCAGCTGCAGGCCATGTTTATCGTCTTCTTCCTCTTTATCGTCTTCGTCTTGTTGAGCGGTTTGTTCACGCCTACCGAAGGCATGCCCGAGTGGGCGAAAATCATCAACTACCTGAACCCCATGTCGTTCTATATGGATGTCATCAAGAAAATGGTGCTCAAGGGTTGTGAGTTCTCCGATGTGAAAATCCAGACCATCACCTTGTCGGTCATGGCGGTGATACTGAACACCGCAGCGGTGTTGAGTTACAAGGAGAGTAGTAAATAGTGGTTAGGGGTTAGTGATTAGGGGTTAGAAGGTGAGAAGGTTAGAAAGGTTAGGAAGGTTAGAGTTTATGGATTTTGAATTTTGGATTTTGGATTTTGAATTCTGAATTTTAACGATGTTATCGAGGGTAACCCACATATTGAACGCATTGATTTTCGTCCTGCTCTTCGTGTGGCAGTTGCCGCAGAATCTGGTGGCGTTGGTTGTTCTGCTGTTTTCCAAGACAGAAGGAGTGATTGCTTACCGGCATTATTGCTTTGCGCTGAAAACCAGGATGCCCAAAATGGCTGGTGGGGTGTCGTTGGGCAGTTTTGCCTTGATAAGCCCATCAGAGGCTCAAAACGAAAGAACCGTTCGGCACGAGTTGGACGGTCATACGGTGGATTCAAAAATTTTCGGACCACTGTACCTGCTGGTCATCGGCCTGCCCTCTGTGCTGCATTTGTTGTTTTACAAAGGCCACGGTGATTACTACGACTTCTACACCGAACGCTGGGCCAACAAGCATGCGGGGTTGTGTTAGTTATGTTAGAATTACAATTATTATTTACAAGACTTGTGGAATCGGCTCAAAAACAGCTCGAATATCATACTAAATCGGATTCAAATGAGCCGATTATTCACAAAAAAATAGTATTTTTGCACCGATTAACGCAATGAATGCTTATGGATAATCCTCGCAACATACTGGAATTTCTGCATTATCACCCTAATGTTTCCCGTCAGGAAATTGCGGAAGGAATTGGTTTTCAAGGAAGTGATGCCACTCTTAAACGTTTGATTGCCAAAGAGGTGCAAATGGGAAATATCCTTGTGGAAGGCAAGGCTCGTGCCACCTGTTATCGACTTTCTCCACAAGCACATCTCACTATGCCATTAAGCATCGACACTTATTTTCTGAAGGAAGCGGATGAACGTTTGGTGCAGACATCTTTTAATTTTGAACTGATCAACGGCCAATTACCACAAGTGAAAATCTTTTCGGATGACGAGATGCAACGTTTGAATGCTTGCCAAACCCTTTTTCGTGAACATATTGCGGACATGTCGGAATCACAGTACCGCAAAGAGATGGAACGATTGGGAATCGATTTGAGTTGGAAGTCATCGCAGATTGAGGGTAACACCTATTCTCTTTTGGAAACAGAGCGTTTGTTGAGAGAAAGTAAAACAGCAGAAGGAAAGACGAAGGAAGAGGCCGTGATGCTACTCAACCATAAAGACGCTTTGCGTTTTATTATTGACAATCAGGATTATATGAAACACTTGACCCTCAGAAGCATTGAGGAGGTTCATTCAATCCTGACGAAGGAGCTTTCTGTGGACAAAGGGTTACGACGCAGGCGTGTGGGCATAACGGGAACCAACTTTCATCCGTTGGATAATGAATTTCAGATCCGAGAGGCCATGCAAGCAAGTTGCGATATAATTAACTCAAAAGAGATTATATTTGAAAAGGCACTATTGGCTTTATTGCTATTTAGTTATATCCAGCCATTTATGGATGGCAATAAACGCACGGCACGATTAATGAGCAATGCACTGTTGATAGCTTATGGTTATTGTCCGTTGTCATTTCGCACGGTTGATTCCATTGATTACAAAAAAGCGATGCTGATGTTTTACGAGCAGAATAATCTGCACGCTTTCAAGCAGATTTTCATTTCACAATATGAATTCGCCACAGAAGAGTATTTTTGATTCAGATTGATTTACTCAAAAAGCTGTTTTGCATATATCGAAAAAATACTATCTTCGCCATGGAATTGTAAAAGTAATACTCAGACATTGATAAGATTCATGTCATAGTGCAGCAACCGCAGGATAACCATCTACATCAACGGCAAAGAGGTGGAAGCCTCCGTCGAACAGATACGGGCGGAAATGAACTGTAAGCTTACATTGTACGAAGAGAGAGTACGATCAGTCTTTTTGTACCCGGACTTTGTCCTCGCGGTACCAGTACATGGTTTTGCCTAAGGCGGCGAAACCCCAGTAGCCGCGGACTTTGAGCTTCTTGCTATCGACAATGCTCATAAAAGTGCTGAAAGTGCCTGATTTGCCAGGGTATTTGAGTGTGCCGTTCTGATACTCGTTCTTTTCGGCATTGTACCTCAGGGTGGTCATGAAAACCAAACCTAAGAATTTCTTTTTCTTGGGATTCTCTACCCATACCACCTTGCCTTCATAGTCGCCATTGGCAGCTCTGTAAATTTCTACTTGCGAGCCTTCCTTTGAGAAGGGGTCCACCATGTGGTAGATGCCGCAGATGGCATCGGGGTTCTGGGCGAAAACTGTCAGGCCTATCAGACAGAACAGAAGGGAGAATATCGTTTTTTTCATTGGTTTCAATTTTGAAATGCTAATGGTAAATTCAGGGTGCAAAAATACTCAAAAAAATAACACAAAAGGTATATCAATATATTGACAAAAAAAAGAAATGAAAGTTTATCAACAAAAAAAGGCACCTCCAAGAGATGCCTTTTTTATCACAAACTGTTAACTGTTAATTGTAAACTGTTAACTGCTAGTAGAGGAAGCTCAACAAAATACCTGCGGCCACCGCACTACCGATCACACCGGCCACATTGGGACCCATGGCGTGCATCAGCAGGAAGTTGGTCTTGTCGTATTTCAGACCTTCCACATTGGACACACGGGCGCTGTCGGGAACAGCGGATACACCGGAGTTACCGATGAGCGGGTTGATCTTGTTACCTTCTTTCAGGAAGAGGTTGAACAGCTTGACGAACAGCACACCGCAAGCGGTAGCGATAACGAAAGAGAAAGCACCCAACACGAAGATGAGGATGGATTCCACTTTCAGGAAGGTGCTGGCCTGGGTAGAGCAACCCACGGTCAAACCGATCAGGATAGTCACGATGTCGATCAGGGCGTTGGAAGCGGTGTTGGCCAGACGTTTGGTCACAGAGCTTTCTTTCAGCAGGTTACCGAAGAACAACATACCCAGCAAAGGAAGACCTGTAGGTACGAGGAAAGCGGTCAAGAGGATGCACAAGAGGGGGAACATCACTTTCTCTCTGTGGCTGACGGCTCTTGGGGGACGCATTCTGATAAGGCGTTCTTTCGGAGTGGTGAGCAGGCGCATGATAGGCGGCTGAATCACCGGCACCAAGGCCATATAGGAATAAGCTGAGATGGCGATAGCACCCATCAAGCTGGGAGCCAGCTTGGAGGAGATGAAGATGGCGGTAGGACCGTCAGCACCACCGATGATACCGATAGCACCGGCTTCCATGGGAGTGAAGCCCAAAGCCAGAGAGGCGGCATAGGCGGCGAAGATACCACACTGGGCAGCGGCACCGATCAGAATCAGCTTGGGATTGGAAATCAGGGCGGAGAAGTCGGTCATGGCACCGATGCCGAGGAAAATCAGCGGCGGATACACACCCTTCAACACACCGAAATACAGGTAGTTGAGCACGGAGCCGTTCTCATAGACACCCACCTGCAAACCATCGGTGAAGGGGATGTTACCCAGGATGATACCGAAACCGATGGGGATCAGCAGCATGGGCTCGTACTCCTTCGTGATGGCAAGGGTGATGAAGATCAGACCGACAACAATCATAATCAGGTTACCCCACTCGCAGTTGGCGAAGCCGGAGTAATTGAAGAACTGTTGCAGACCTTCTATAAAAAATTCCTTCATTATTCTATGGTTTTAGGTTTTTGACAATAGTTGATAATTATTCTAAAACGATGAGCACATCACCTTCCATGACGGAGTCACCCTTGCGGGCTCTGATCTGTTTGATCACGCCGTCTTTGGGAGCGTCAATATTGTTCTCCATCTTCATGGCTTCGAGCATCATCACATGCTGGCCGGCTTTGACAGCGTCGCCTTCGTGAACGAATACGTCGAGCACCACACCAGGAAGCGGTGACTTGATGCTGGCGCCGCTGGTCGGGGCGGCCGGAGCCTGAGCCACGGTAGCCTTGGGAGCTGCGGCTTGAGGCACAGCGGGAGCTGCCACTTTCACCACTTTCGGTTGGGGAACCTTGAGGTCTTCCATCTCTAACTCAACGGTGTAAGGAGTGCGGTTCACTTCCACTGCTGCCTTGCCGTCTTCGATGTTGTTGATGTCAACGGTGTATTTGTTGCCGTTAATCGTAAATTTATAGGTTTTCATTTCTTTCTTCTTGTTTTGATTAATAATTCCGTTATCTGCGTCTTATGACCTTTTTCATGAGCAGATTCTTCTGAGCCCATGGAGAGTAGTGTTTTGACGGCATGTCGATGGTGATCACTTCACTTTCCTCGTCATGCTGGCTGTTGAAGAACAGATGCAGAGCCATGGTGATGGCAGCAAGTTCTTCGCCAGTGGGACCCACTTCGTTAGCGGCAACATTAGAGGTGCTGGTAGCTGCGGCAGTAGTGGCCTCTTGCTCCTTTTTGGCCTTGCGGTCTCTGCGGGTGGCGGCGTAGCCGAAAATCTTCAGCATGATGAAAATCATGATCAGCGCGGCAAATACCACACTGATAGAGATGACGGCCAAACCGATACCGTGCGGGTCACTCTTCTGCAAATGCTCCGACTTGGTGGCACCCATCTGTACTTTGTTCACAGAGCCGGGGGTAGCGTAGGGGAGCATGCCCATGTTATTGACTTTCTTGCCGTTCTCCACCTTGGTGCTGATACCGTCGTCGTAGCAACCGTATGATTGCGTGGAGGTCAGCAGCGCTTCGGGATAAACGAACATGTCAATCAGGGTCTTGCCGTTGGAGTTGATAAGGGCAATGTAACGAGTGGTCGACGTGCTGGGGTCGATGTTTGTGTGATAAGTTCCGTATAAGGGGGAATTATCCAAGAAGAATACCTTCGAGCTTCTCTGGGGAATCCAGGTCGTAGGGTCGGTGGTGGGAATACGGTACCAGTTGCTGACATCACCTTTGGACAAACCGGTAGTGTCGTCGGTCAGATAGCAGCCGGCGATGTTAACCTGGTTGTAAGAGGTGTTGAAAATCTCAATCCACGGCACGTGGCGACCATATTCATCAACATAGTTTGAATCGTTGACCACCAGCATCTCATTGAGACGCAAGTCGGTAACCTGCTGTCCAAACAAGGCCATGCTGCTGCAAAGAACGATGCAAAGCGTTAATATTCTTTGTTTTATATTCATAAGCCAATTTTTTTGGAACTGAAAGTTGAAAGTTGACAACTGAAAGTTATTCAAAAATAAAGGTCTTTTTCAATTTTCAGTTTTCAGTTTTCAATTTTCAGTTTACAATGGCAGGTTGTCGTGTTTCTTGGCAGGGTTCTCCAGACGTTTGTTACGCAGGGATTCCAGTGCTCTGATGACACGGAAACGGGTGTTGCGAGGTTCGATAACATCGTCGATGTAGCCATACTTGGCAGCCACATACGGATTGGCGAAAGCGTCTCTGTATTCGGCTTCTTTTTCGGCGATGAACTCGGCCTGTTTCTGAGGATCCTCGATAGCCTTGATGTCCTTGCCCATGAGGATTTCCACAGCGCCCTTGCCGCCCATAACAGCGATTTCAGCGGTCGGCCATGCGTAGTTGATGTCGCCGCGGAGGTGCTTGGAGCTCATCACGCAGTAAGCGCCACCGTAGTTCTTACGCAGGATGACGGTGACTTTCGGAACGGTGCATTCGCCGTAAGCGTACAGCAACTTGGCGCCGTGCAGGATGATGCCGCCATATTCCTGAGCCGTGCCAGGCAGGAAGCCGGGAACGTCAACGAGGGTAACCAACGGAATGTTGAAAGCGTCGCAGAAGCGGACGAAGCGGGCGCCCTTTCTGGAAGCGTTGATGTCCAACACACCGGCCAGATACTTGGGCTGGTTGGCCACAATACCCACGGCGATACCGTTGAAACGGGCGAAACCGATGATGATATTGGGAGCGTAGTTAGGCTGTATTTCGAGGAACTTGCCATTGTCGACAATGCCGTTGATGACTTCCTTCACATCGTAAGGTTTGTTGGGATTGTCGGGGATGATGGCGTTCAAAGCGTCGTCCAGACGGTTGATAGGATCTTCGCAGGGAACGTAGGGAGGCTCTTCCATGTTGTTGGAAGGCAGGTAAGACATCAGTTCGCGCAAGAGGGCGATACCTTCCTCTTCGGTGTCAACGGCGAAATGGGCCACACCGGATTTGGAGGAGTGGATGGAGGCGCCACCGAGGTCCTCAACGGTCACGTCTTCGTTGGTCACGGTTTTCACCACCTTGGGACCAGTCACGAACATGTAGCTGGTGTTCTTGCGCATCATGATGAAGTCGGTGAGGGCGGGAGAGTAAACGGCACCACCGGCGCAGGGACCGAAGATAGCAGAGATCTGGGGAACCACACCTGAAGCCAAAATGTTACGCTGGAAAATCTCGGCATAGCCGGCCAAGCTGTTCACACCTTCCTGGATACGTGCTCCACCGGAATCGTTGAAGCCGACCACTGGAGCGCCGACTTTCATGGCCTGATCCATCACCTTGCAAATCTTCTGGGCGAAGGTCTCGGACAGTGAACCGCCGAAAACGGTGAAATCCTGTGAGAAAACATAGACCAAGCGGCCTTCTACCGTACCGTAACCGGTGACCACACCGTCGGACAGGTATTTCTCCTTCTCCAGACCGAAGTTGGTGCATCGGTGGGTGACGAACATGTCGAATTCTTCGAAACTTCCCTCATCAAGGAACATGAGGATGCGTTCACGAGCTGTGAATTTTCCTTGGGAGTGCTGCTTGTCGATGCGCTTTTCACCGCCACCCAAACGGGCCTTGACACGCAGTTCCAACAACTCGTTAATTTTTTCTTGCATTGTCATAAGTAGATGAAATTTAATGATTTATATTTGATTGATTTTATGGATTTTCAGTTCTATACAATATATGTAATAAAGGTGCAAATATAGGAATTTTTTGAAAGCCAAACAATACTTTTTTCAAAAAATAACAGCTTGAAAATGTCAATAATTTTCAGTAATTTTGCCATCTTTTTGAATGGAATCATATTTTAAATCATCTTATTGACTATCAGTTGTTTAAAATAATAAAAACAATATAAATTATGGAAAAGAGAAAAATTGAGTTTTGTCTCGTTTATCGCGACATGTGGCAGTCATCCGGAAAGTATGTTCCTCGTGTGGACCAATTGCTTGAGATTGCCCCGGTGATTATCGAAATGGGTTGTTTCAGCCGTGTGGAGACCAATGGTGGTGCTTCCGAGCAGGTTAACCTGCTGTATGGCGAGAATCCTAACAAGGCGGTGCGCCAGTGGTGCAAGCCTTTCAATGACGCGGGCATCAAGACCCAGATGCTGGAACGCGCCCTCAACGGCTTGCGTATGTATCCGGTGCCCAAAGATGTACGTCGACTGATGTTCAAGGTGAAGAAAGCCCAGGGTGTGGACATCGCCCGCTCATTCTGCGGTCTGAACGACCATCGCAACCTCGAATTGTCTATCAAATATGCCAAGGAGGCCGGTATGATTTCTCAGGCCGCCCTGAGTATTACCTATTCTGATATCCACACGGTCGAATATTACATGGGTGTGGTGGACAAATGTGTGGAATACGGCTGCGATGAAATCGGTCTGAAAGATATGGCCGGTGTGGGCCGCCCCGTGATGCTGGGTCGCTTGGTGAAAGCTATCAAAGATAAATATCCGCATATCAAAGTGCAATATCATGGCCATACAGGTCCTGGTTTCTCGGTGGCTTCCATGCTGGAAGTGTGCAAAAACGGTGCCGACATCGTGGATGTGGCAATGGAACCGCTGTCATGGGGTATGGTGCATCCCGATGTGATTACCATCCAGGCCATGCTGAAAGACGCGGGCTTCGATGTGCCTGAAATCAATATGAACGCATATATGCATGCGCGTGCGCTGACGCAGAAGTTCATGGATGATTTCTTGGGTTATTTCATCAACCAGAGAAACAAAATCATGACCTCTTTGTTGGTGGGCTGCGGTCTTCCCGGTGGTATGATGGGTTCTCTGATGGCCGACTTACGTGGTGCGCAGAATGGTATCAATATGTTCTTGCGCAATGCCGGCAAAAAAGAATTGTCAGAGGATGAATTGATGGTGGAGATGTTCAAGGAAGTGCAGTATGTATGGCCGAAAGTGGGTAATCCTCCATTGGTAACACCTTTCAGTCAGTATGTTAAGAATATTGCCCTGATGAATATCATGCAGATGGCCCAGGGTAAGCCCCGCTTCTCGCAGATGGACAAGAACACTTGGGATATGATTCTGGGCAAGACCGGTCAGCTGCCAGGTACTTTGGCTCCCGAAATCGTGGATTTGGCCAAACAGAATGGCTATGAGTTCTATACAGGTGTTCCACAGGACAACTATCCCGATGAACTGCCCAAGTACATCAAGCTGATGGAAGAGCAGGGATGGGACAGAGGTCAGGACGACGAGGAACTGTTCGAGTACGCTATGCATGAGCGTCAGTATCTGGATTACCGCTCCGGTGTGGCCAAGCAGAAATTCGAAGTGGAACTGGAAGAGGCGAAGAAAAAATCCAATATTCAGATAGTTGTCAAGGAAATCAAGGCTCCGGAAGTAGTTCGTCAGGAGGTGATAGACCGAGTGCTGGCCAAGGAACCCGAAGCCAAGCAAGTGGTGGCTACCACCAATGGCCAGGTGGTCTGGGAGCTGTCTGTGAACGAGCCTTCGATGAGCAAACCTCTGGGCACCAGTTACAAAGAGGGTGAGCCTGTGTGCTGGATCAACGCTTTCTACGGTCTGGAAGAAGTGCCCGCTTTGTACAGTGGCAAACTGATAGAGGTGGTGGTGCCCCAAGGCCAGAAAGTCCAGAAAGGCGACATCATCGCCTTTATCAAATAGATACGCAAGATATTGATGTAGAGACGTTTCCTGAAACGTCTCTACGGATAGATGCGAGAAATGTTGATATAGAGACGTTTCAGGAAACGTCTCTACGAATAGATGCGAGAAATGTCGACATAGAGACGTTTCAGGAAACGTCTCTACAAAAAAACAATATATGGAATCCAACCCTTTTACACCAGCAAAAATTCCCTTCTTCGAGGGCCAAAACCGCTTCGTGCAGATTCTCATCTTCTTGGCTCTGATTGTGGGCTGTATGGTTGTGGCCTCTGTGTTGGGTGTTGTCGTAGCCAGCATTTTCTATGGCTTCGGCATACCGACTAATTCACTTGATCAGGCGGCGTATTACCGCATTGTCCAGTCTTTTGGCTCAGTGGGTATTTTCATGCTGCCAGCTTTGATGTTCAGCTATTTGTCAGAACGTAATTTCTTTAGTTACAACAAACTGAATAAGGGGCCTGGCTATCAGATGAGCAATATTGTTATTGTGATGTCTTTGGTGTTGCTTCCTATTGTGTGGATATTGGCTGATTGGAACGAGGGTTGGAAACTGCCGGAAGCCTTGGCAGGCTTGGATGAATGGATGCGTCGTATGGACGAGCAGAACAGTGAGTTGGTAAAACTGATGAGTCGGGATTCCCGTATCGGCATTCTGCTGATTAACATTTTCGTGATGGCAGTGCTGCCAGCGGTAGGGGAGGAGTTGATGTTCCGTGGCACCGTGCAGCCTTTCTTACAGAAATGGACGAAGAGTCCACATTGGGCCATCTGGATTACCGCCTTCATTTTCAGTGCGATACATTTCCAGATTTCCGGTTTTATTCCCCGTATGCTGATCGGTGCTTATTTGGGTTACCTGTGCTTTTGGAGCGGTTCTTTGTGGCTGCCTATTTTGGCGCATTTCATGCACAACAGTATGAGTATCCTTTCCGATTTTGTCATGTCGCGTCGTGGTTTTGATGTGGATAATCTCAATTATACAGATATTCATGGATGGAAGTACATCCTTGGTGTGGCGATTATCTTGGCAATAGGAGGAATTTATCTCTTGTGGAAAAACCGCAGAATACCTGAAAATACAGAGGCATGAACGTAAAAGATACCATTTGCTCTATTTCCACGCCCCAGGGGATTGGGGCGATTGCGCTCATTCGTATGTCGGGGCCGCAGGCCTTTGCGATAGTCCAGCCGTTGTTCGCTTTTGATTTCGCCCAGTTGAAGCCTTCGGTGGCGAAATTCGCTGAGTTGAAAGAGCATGACCAGCTCATCGACCAGGTAGTGGTGGTGAAATACGCCTCGCCACATTCTTATACGGGCGAGGATATGGTGGAGATTTCCTGCCATGGTTCGACTTACATCCAGCAGAAAATTCTGGAATTACTGATTGAACACGGTTGCCGTATGGCCAATCCGGGTGAATATACCATGAGGGCGTTCATGAATGGAAAGATGGATTTGCCCCAGGCAGAAGCCGTTGGCGATTTGATAGATTCCCAGTCGGAGGCATCGCATCATCTGGCAGTCAACCAGTTGAAAGGCGCTTTCTCCGCCAAAATGAAAGCCTTGCGAGCCCAGTTTGTGGAGTTTGCTTCCCTGTTGGAACTGGAGTTGGATTTCAGCGGCGAGGATGTGGAATTCGCCAACCGCGACCGCTTGTCCCAACTGCTTAGTGAGCTAAAGACAGAGGTTAACAGTCTGATTGATAGTTTTAAGGCGGGCAATGCCATCAAGAGTGGTGTGCCGGTGGTCATTATCGGCAAGCCCAATGTGGGAAAGTCCACTTTGCTGAACACCTTGTTGCACGATGAGCGTGCCATTGTTTCCAACATCCCTGGTACTACCCGTGACACCATCGAGGATGTGCTGAATATTGGCGGCGTCACCTTCCGTTTTATCGATACGGCCGGACTTCGGAGCTCTGATGATGAGATTGAGCAATTCGGCATTGAACGGACGTATCAGGCGGTGGCCAAAGCGGATATTATCCTTTATATGGTAGATGCCACGACGACCTCTGTCGAGGAGATTCAGGAGGAAATCAATTTCCTGAAAGAGGATGTGGATATGTCGGCCAAGAAGCTGATTCTGGTGGCCAATAAAATTGACGGTTTGACAGAGATGCCCCGTCATCTGAAGCAGCTGAAGGAGTATGATCCGGTATTTGTCTCCGCCAAAAGAAATGTGAATATCGAAAGCATTACGGACCAGCTGCTTGCCATGGCGGCTCATCACCGCTTGTCGGACCAAACCCTGCTGACCAATGTGCGTCATTATGACAATTTCTTGAAAATCAGAGAGTCTATCACGAAAATTGAGCAAGGTTTGTCCGAGGGAATCCCCACTGATTTGGTGGCGATTGATGTGCGCGAGGCTTTGCACTATTTGGGTGTCGTAACTGGCGAAATCGCCACGGACGAGATCCTGAACACCGTCTTCGGCCACTTCTGCATCGGAAAATAACCAGGGAATTAGCAAATTAGTTAATTAGTTAATTAGCAAATTGATGAATGTGCTAATGTGCCAATGTGCTAATGAGTTAATTCAGAATTCAAGATTCAAAATTCAAAATTCAAAATTCATAATCCCTAACCCCTAATCACTAATCCCTAACCCCTAATCACTAACCACTAACCACTAACCACTAATCACTAACCACTAGAACCGCCGAATGGCGGTTATTGGCGGCTCGGCGGTTTTCATACGCTTCGCGGGAGGATGTAAGGCTTTCTCCCTCTCCGTCGCTT
>JAGBPS010000029.1 GCA_017633255.1 Bacteroidales bacterium | reverse complement strand
GAATGTTAGAAGGTTAGAAGGTGAGAATGTTATTATCAATTGTCAACTGTTAACTGTTAACTGTTAACTGTTAACTGTTTAGAATTGGAAGTATATGAACGGTTGCAGATCAGCGGTGATGAACTGGTAGATGACGAATACGCAGACACAAACCACCAGCACCATGAGCCATAAGGGCATCAGGGCGAAGTTGAGACGGTACCAGCGTTTCCAGCGGGTTGGCAGCCAGTGGATGATCATGCCGGCCACAAAGAGCAGGAAGACAAAGCGGTACTCGTAAATCATCTTGGGAATCAGGTCGGTACGCCAGGCGCTGCCAATCTGTCCTACCATGTTCTTGGCAGTGTTCCAGGCCACCTCGTTGGCCTCGGCGGGGTCAAGGTTCGAGCCGGAGCGGAAGAAGAGTCGGGTGAAGGTGATGAAGACGAAGGTCTGGAAGATGGCCCAGCTGCGGCTCAGCCATTCCACCGTGTGACCTCTGCGGAAAGCGTCGTGAATAGCGGTAATCAGTGTGCCGAAGAAGATGATGCCTGTCCAGATGACCCCGATATTCAGAACGGGTATGGGGTAAAGGAAATCGGCAATGGCGAAGACCATGAACAGGGCGAAACACAGCAGCGTCTTCTTCAGATAGGTGAGGTTACGCCAGAGCTTGTAAACAAGGATGCCCACGCCGTTCAGGCCGCCCCAGATGACGAAATTCCAGCTGGCACCATGCCATAGACCACCCAGCAACATGGTGAGCATCAGGTTGATTTGTGTACGAACTTTGCCTTTGCGGTTGCCGCCGAGGGGAATATACAAGTAGTCTTTCAGCCAGGTAGATAGCGAGATATGCCAGCGTTTCCAGAACTCGCCGGGGTTCTGGGCCTTGTAAGGCGAGTTGAAGTTGATGGGCAGGTAGAAGCCCATCAGCATGGCTACGCCGATGGCGATGTCGGTATAGCCCGAGAAATCGGCGTAAACCTGCAAAGAGTAGGTAAACAGAGCCATCAGGTTCTCAAAGCCCGTGAACATGGTCGGGTTGTTGAACACGCGGTCCACAAAGTTCACCGCCAGATAGTCGCTGAGGATGATTTTCTTCAGCAGACCGTTGAGAATCCAGAAAACAGCGATGCCGAACTGTCTGCGTGACAGGAAGAAAGGCTTGTACAGCTGCGGGATGAACTGGTTGGCACGGATGATGGGGCCTGCCACCAACTGCGGGAAGAAGCTGGTGTAGAAACCGAAGTCCAGGATATTGCCCACCGCCCCGACTTTTCTTTGGTAAACATCCACCAAATAGCTGATATTCTGGAAGGTATAGAAAGAAATACCCACGGGCAGCAGAATCTTTCCAGCATCAAAACGGTTGCTGCCACTCCACTCATTAGCCCATTTCGCCAGATAGTTTACGATTTCTATCTTGCTGTGGAATAATGAATTATACACATCTGTAAAGAAATAGGCATATTTGAAATAAAAGAGAATGGCCAGATTGACAATGACACCGACAGTCAGCAGGAATTTGCGGTAGCCGGTCTTGTCCAACCGGTCGATGCCTTTGCCGACAAAGAAGCCGAAAATGGTGGAAAAAATCAGAATCAGGACAAAAAGTCCGGAGGTCTTATAGTAAAAAAGGACGCTCATAAAGAACAAATAGCTGTTTCGAAGCAGCCTTTTGTTCTTCATCAGGCAGAACCCGGCAAAGACCACGGCAAAGAATGCCCAGAAGTTGAACTGCGTGAATAACAGCGGATAGCGTTCATCAAAAGAGAAGATGTTGATGAAAAATTGTTTCAGAAGTCCGCCATCCATAGCTGTATTTTAAGTCAAAAAAATTAAGCGGCAAAAATACGAAACAATTTGCAATTCTACAATGTAATAATTTTGTATTTTTGCCGTTTGTATGAATATTGTAATTAATAAAACAAAAAATACTGATTATGAAGACTTTGAAATTAATGTTATCGATTGTATGCGCAACTCTTTTGCTGACTTCTGGCCAGGTGTTCGGACAAAATAAAAGAGACAGATCTGACATTATGCCGCCGGTGAAAGCGGATGATTTTAAGGAAATAGCTGCCAAATTAACGGAAGAAGGCTGGAAGACCTCTGCTTATACTATTGAGGGACAGTTAGTTTCGACTGCAAAATTAAAAGGGGATGTGAGTTCTGTTTCCCATGATGCCTTGTATTTGTGGGTGATGGAAGAAACCACTGCCGCTGACTTGGAAAAAGCGAAAGAGACCAACAATATGGACGCAGTCAACAGTTTGACCTATCAGGTAGCGCTTCCGTTCTTAAGCCAATGCCAAACCTTATTGATACAAAAAGGTTTGAACGACAAGATGAAAGACCTGAATCAGATTGTCAACCAGATTACTCCTATGATTGTCCAGAATAACATTTTAAAGTCTATGGAGATCTATCGCGAAAAGGATAAATCATTTACGGTACGCACGGTGTTTTTGCTCAACAAAGACAAAGTTTATGATTTGTTGGTGGAAGAGTGTATCCGTCAATCGGAAGGCGTCAAAGAAAATGCCATTCTGACAGAGTTCTTCAAAGAAGCACACCACAGAATGGCAAAGAGAAGTTTAAGATAATTTCTATTGGCTTGTTTTTACCAGTAATTGGAATTGTTCCAATATTCGGTGATATTTTTGTAAGTGATGGCAATTTGTGAAGTGCCGAGATATTCGGCTTTCACGCTGATGTCTTCGTGATTTTTGTATTGTGCCAGAAATTGTACGGCGCCATCAACAAAATAATAACCTTCTGCGTAAGGTAATTCGTCATTCAAGATGCTACTTTGAATGTTGAACGACAGATATACAGGTCCTCCAGTATATTTATATAAACCATTGCCGGAGAGCGTGAATTTATTCTTGTAAAAAAGGATGTTTCCATTATTATCCAAAGGCTTAATATTCAACTGGAAATAGCTTCCCCTGTTTTCGCTGCTGTCCATCTGAATGAGCCAGTGATCCCCGTTCTTGCTGATATGCAGTTTCTCACCTTCTTCGTATGCGAGAAATTGAGGGCGTGAGCCATCGTTATAACGATATTCGTTGTATTTGCACACAAGCCAATGGGAGCCTTCGTCATTGAGTGACTGTCCAAAAGTGTTGATGGTGAGTTCTTTATACGCCCCGTTGTAAATGGCATATACATTGGCCCCCTCTTGTCGTATCTTGTTGAATGGGAAAAATCTGTCTTCGATAGCATAGCGGGCGCTGTCAGTGGTAGCGGATATCCATGTGTCAAGATGGAAAGCGGGGATGATATCGTTTTGAATAAGCTGAATGGTGACCCCGTTCCATGAGTCATGAATCTCTTTTCCTCTTTGGGTGAGCATGCCACGTTTTCCTCGTCCGCAACTGAAGCAGACCAAGGCAATAGCGATGATAATCAATATGTTCTTTTTCATAATTTGATCTTTTTGAAGAATGAAACCACAGATTATTTCTTTTTGCTATTGAAATTATAACCGAAACCGGCATTGATAAAGCCTTGGATACCAAAGCCTATTTCGGTAAAACCGTACCATTCCCGGCCTACATGAACACCCACTGCGGTGAGTTGGAGAAGTGCTCCATGTCCACAGCCAGTGTAACGCAGATCGGGATAGTTGGAATGGTATATGTCCAAAGCATAGCCCAGTGAGAGGCCGGAATATAACGTGACATATTTTTTGTTGAGCCAGGAAAAACGTACCGATGGCATAATGGTGATGATATGGTCACTTTCAGAATAGATTTTTTTGTTTGTTATACGGTCGTGATAAACATCAAATAAACCAGTATAGGTGACAGTGGCACCAATCCAAAACCATTTGGCAATGCGGTACTTATAACCGACACTGATGTTAGGTGTCCAATATACGCATTTATATGCGTCGGGGCCGAACCAGTCTGTGGCGTTTCGTTCATAATAATAGTCCCAATAGATTCCTAAATAATGTCCGGTGGCAAGAACGGGTAAAAACGGGTCGCCAATGCCGATCTGGATGTCGTGCCGCTGAAGAGTCTGCTTCCACGATAGCGTGTCCTGGGCCGACAAACTCCAGCCCAGGAACACCATCATGAGGATAAGGATTGCTCTTTTCATAATTCTTGACTTTAATGTGCTTGTAAAATTGAAAGTTGAAAACTGAAAGATATATATCTGTTAATTTTCAGATTTCCGTTTTCAGTTTTCCGTTTTTTTAGACATTGAGTGTACCACCAAGTACACGCAGATAGCGGCGTACATTACGATGGCAAGGATGTTGTATGCGGAAGAGCCGATATAATCGGTGGGCATTGCCACATCGGCACCAGCGTATTTCAGGATAGCGCTCACCACACCCATGATGGCACCACCGGCCAGCATACCGGAAGCTAACAATGTTCCTTTTTCCTTGCGGGCTTTGTTCACAGCCTCGTCTTTGCTGCGGTTGCCGATGAACCATGCCAGAGCGCCACCAATCAGCAAGGGGATATTCAGCTGCAGAGGGATGAACATACCGAGAGAGAAGGCCAAAGCGGGCACGCCAATGCGGTCGAGCACGATAGCCAAAATAGCACCGATGATATACAGAATCCATGGGGTCTGGCCACCGAACATCAGGGGTTCGATGATAGCAGCCATGGCATTAGCCTGAGGAGCCACCAATGCGTTTTCACCTGTGTAACCGTAAGTCTTGGATAAGAGCATGATTACAGCGCCTACGGTAAGTGCTGACACCAATGTACCTAAGAATTTCAATCCCTGCTGTTTATAAGGAGAAGTACCAATCCAGTAACCGATTTTCAAGTCGGTAATGAAACCGCCGGCCATGGCCAAAGCGGAGCAGACAATACCGCCCACCACCAATGCTGTGATGATGCCGGTGCCGCCCTGCAGACCTACTGCTGACAGGATGAAAGAGCTGAGAATCAAGGTCATCATGGTCATACCTGACACGGGGTTGGTACCCACGGTGGCAATAGCGGTAGCGGCTACAGTGGTGAACAGGAAGGCAAACAAAAATACTACCAGAATGCCGACGATGATCTGGGTGAGATTCATCTGCATACCGCCGAAAAGGAAGAATAAGACCATCATAATCATGACTGCCAAGAAACCGAAAAGTATAATCTTCATGGGGATATCACGTTGGGTGCGAAGCACTTGCTGCTCTTCAGCGCTTTTGCTTTTGCCGGCTTTGAAAGCCATGCCCAACGAGGTTTTGATGACGCCAGCGGATTTGATAACGCCTAAAATACCAGCCATGGCGATACCGCCGATACCAATATATCTTACATATTGTGAGAAGATTAAGTCAGGATCCATGGTGCTCATCAGCACACCGTCGGGGGTAACACCATATTGTCCCAAAAGCGGAACGATAAACCACCATGACAGGAAAGAACCTGCGCAGATGATCATAGCGTATTTCAGACCAATCAGGTAGCCGGTACCCAGCAGGATGGCACTGCCGTTCATCTTGAAGACGAACTTGTGGTTCATAGCCAGTTGCTCGCCCCAAGCGGCCATACGGGTGGTGATGGTTTCAGACCAGAAGTTGAAAGTGGTCATGCAGAAATCATACAAACCTCCAATCAATCCGCTGACAACCAATAATTTGGCTTGATTGCCGCCCTTGGCACCCGATACCAGAATTTCTGTGGTCGCGGTAGCTTCGGGGAAGGGGTACTTGCCGTGCATGTCGGAGACAAAATATTTGCGGAAGGGGATCAGGAACAGAATGCCCAGGAAGCCGCCGAAGAGGGAAGCCAGGAAAATCTGGAAGAAGTTGACATTCATCTGGATATCAGGATTGGTTTCCTGGATGATGTAAATGGCGGGCAGGGTGAAGATGGCACCGGCCACAATCACACCAGAGCTGGCACCGATGGACTGGATGATGACATTTTCGGACAGCGGACTCTTGCGTTTGGCCAAAGTAGAGGCTCCCACAGCGATAATGGCGATAGGGATGGCCGCCTCGAATACCTGGCCGAATCTCAGTCCGGCGTAAGCGGTGGCCGCTGAGAAAATAATGGCCATGATAATACCCCAAATCACCGTCCAGGCGTTGATTTCAGGATATTTCTTTGTACCCATCAGTATGGGTTTGTACTCTTCGCCCTCTTTCAGTTCGCTATAAGCGTTGTCGGGCATTTTGATCTCCTCTGGAGTCAAGTTGATGTCTTTTTCTTCTTCCATAATATTTGTTATTTTGTTTGAAACAGCAAAGATACAAAAATTTTAAATGTGCTAATTAGTTAATGTGCTAATGTGCTAATGATTTAATTCAGAGTTCAAAATTCAAAATTCAGGGATGTCGGGCGTGTGTTTGTCACATTCGACATCTGTAAGGCTGTATGATGTGTAATGCATCTGAAAAAAATAGGGCTGTCACATTGTGGCAGCCGGATAGTTTTTCATTGAAGGGTATTGAAAAAATTGATGATTAATTTCGGGAAGGCATAATTGTCAATATCTTTGACCTTGATTTTTAATCGTTGGCCGGCAGACTCCGGAAGCGTTGATGCGTCGGGAGTGTCGTAAAAGAAGGCATGGAGAGTCTGGTGCGTCAGTTGGTGCTTGGTCTGATATAAGAGTTTGTAATCCAGTCTTTTACTGCTTTTAGTTTCGCTCATGGGAAGCTGGTACAAACCTTTCCAAATGTCCTCTTTTTCTCTTTTTTCAATTATGATTTCATCATGATTAATACAGACAAAATAATGGAAATACCTGTTTTTGATTTGGATACGTTTGATGTTGACGGGAAGCGTATCCACTTGCTGATGCTTGAATGCATAGCATTCGCCTTGCATAGGGCAGTGTTCGCAATCGGGATTCTTGGGCGTGCATTGCAGTGAGCCGAAGTCCATCAGCGCCTGGTTAAAGTCTGAAGGATCAGCGTTTTTCATCAGCTTTTGGCACAATGACGTAATATCCTTTCGTGTGCTATTGTCTGCAATATTGTCGTGGATGCCGAACACACGGCTGATGATGCGCAGCACGTTGCCATCCACAGCGGGGTAGGGCAGTCCGTAAGCGAAAGCACAGATGGCGGCGGCGGTATAGTCGCCGATGCCCTTGAGTTGGCGCACCTGCTCGTAAGTGGAAGGGAACTTGCCTTCATGCTCACGCATTACGCTTTGGGCGGCGGCGTGCATATTGCGGGCGCGCGAGTAGTAGCCCAGTCCCTGCCATACCCGCAGCACTTGCTCTTCGTCGGCTTCTGCCAGTGCCTTGACATCAGGGAATGCCTTGATAAAACGCAGGTAATAGTCCCAGCCTTGCTGGATGCGGGTTTGCTGCAGGATAATCTCCGATACCCACACCCTATAAACATCGCGTTCACCCCGCCAAGGGAGTGAACGCTTGTTGTCTGCATACCAATGAAGCAGTATATCAGTAAATTGCATGGAATTTAGTTCTGATTGATAATCTGGAACAGTTTGTCCAATTTCGGAGTCAGAATGATTTCGGTACGACGGTTCTTGGCGCGAGCCTCGGCGCTGTTGTTATTGTCGATGGGGAAGTATTCGCTACGACCGGATGCGGACAGACGAGAAGGAGCGATTTTGTCGTTTCTCAAAATAGCCTTAACCACAGCGGTGGCGCGCATCACACTCAAATCCCAGTTGTCTTTTACTTGTCCTGCGCCTTTGTAAGGAACATTGTCGGTGTGACCTTCAATCAAAACAGAGATATCTTCGTCTTTCTCAAGCACTTCTGCTAACTGTGAGATGGCTTGCATACCGTCGTTGTTGATTACCCAGCTACCAGAGGCGAACAGCAGTTTTTCATCCATTGACACATATACTTTGCCATTCTTCTCATATACATTCAAGCCGCTTCCCTCAAAACCTTTCAGAGCGTTTGAAACGGTTTCTTTCAGTTTTTTTACTTCTGCATCTTTCTGGTCCAGAATGCTTTGCAGTTCGCTTAAACGAGACTCTTTGTCCGAAAGCTCCATGGCGGCAAGGTTGAGCTCATCGCGTTGCTGGTTGATTTCGGCCTCTCTCTCGTTGAGCTGAGCCTTGATTTTCTCAATGTCTGCCAATAACTTGTTGACCTGCGTGTTGTTGGTCATGTTCAATTCGGCAAATTGTTTCAGCAATTCGTCATAGTCGCGGATGGCTTTGGCAAGGTCTTTTTCCGACTGTGCCAATCTTTTGCTGAGTGTCAAGGTGTCATTGGCCAGCTGTTTGGTGCGAGCCTTTAGCTGTTCCACTTGCTGTTCCAGCTGCTTGTTTTGGTTAACGGTGTTGATGTTATCCTGGTTCAGCACCGCCAAATTTTCAGAACATATTCTGTAATGTTCTTCCAATTCATTGTATTTTTGCTTGGTAACACAACCAGATAGCAGAATACACCCTGCTATTACTCCCGAAATCAATAAATTTCTTTTCATGTTGTCCGATTTTTAAATTAAAGCGATTTTTTAGATGTAAGTATTTAGCATATAAGTATAAATGCAAAAATACAATTTATTTTCAGTAAAATAAAAAATTATTCTGAAAAGAAATAAACAACTGATTTTTGATAAAAGATTTTTCCCGGAATCCTTGATTTTATAAAAAATCTGAAAAATGCATTATTATATATGAAAAATATTTAATTTTGCAGATTTATTGGGAAATTGCGGGAGGAGTGTTGAAAAAGTATTTTGAGTGTTGAATTAAATGAAAAAAAATATATGATTCGCAGATTTTTATCGCTTATACTGCCAATGTTTTTTGTGTTTGTGGCAAATGCACAGTCGGTGATTCTTTCTGAAGGGTTTGACGAAGGACAGCTTCCAGTGGGGTGGACCATTATTGACTACGATGGTGATGGCTATAATTGGGATGCGTCTTCTTGGCATGGAATCACCACTGAGGTTTTTTCGGGACAGGGTATGATTGCCTCCGCATCGTACAAGTACGAGGTCGGCGCTTTGGCACCCGATAACTGGCTGATATCTCCGGCGATTGTGGTTCCGGATTATGCCGCTTTGTCGTTTTATATCAAAAGTCAGGATGAGATTTATGCTGACGAGTACTACAGCGTGTATGTGTCTCAGGTTAATACGATAGAGGGATTCTTGGAAAATCCAGCTGTCTTGACAGGTGTGTCCACCAGTGAATGGGATTGGAAAACCGTCGATTTGGGCGAATATGCGGGTGAGACAGTATATATAGCCTTCCGTCATCACAATTCCAGCAACATGTATTGGCTTGATGTGGACGGAGTGAGTGTTGTGGGAGGTGCTGATCCTTTTATCTTGACCAATACTGACACGGTGCATTGCGGCATTGTTGAATTAGGTTCCAGTTCCATTAAGCAGATTCCGGTACGCGCTTTTGGCCTTTCGTCGTCCATAAACGTAAGTGTGGCAGCCCCTTTCACCTTGTCGGCAGATGATGCGACTTATGCGAATACGGCTGTATTGACCCCTGCGGGAGGTACGCTTTATATCAAATATACCGCTGCCGAAATCGGGATGGTGGAAAAAGCTGTTGTCTTGTCGGCAACGGGAGCCTCGTCTCAGCAGGTGGAAGTTGTTGGTATGGGTGTGGAGTGTACGGGTATCAATGTCTTCCCATGGACAGAATCGTTCGCCATGGTTCCTCCTCCATGCTGGAATCTGATTCCGCAAGATGACACGACGTGGACCTCCTTGTGGTATATGAGCACATGGTGGGCTTCATGTGTCGGGGGTGATTCCTTCAAGACAGAACAGCTGGAAACAGATGTCTTTGATTTTAGTTCGGCGATCCATCCGGCGATGAGTTTCTCATTTATGACCAATCCTTATTATGTGATAAATAATTTTGTTGACTTAAAAGTGTATGTCAGTTTGGATGGCGGAAGTTCTTATTCGGCTCAACCTATCTGGAAGCTAAGCCAACACGGCACATTTGAGGAATGGGTGCCTACAGAGGCCTGCGTTGATATGCTTTCGTTGGCAGGCGAATCATCGGTTAAGTTTAAATTCTCTTACGAAGGACGTGGCTGCCAGATGTTGTTTAACGAACTGGCTGTTTTGGATCTTCCGGCAGTTTATGCAGACCATATCATTTACGTGAAAGCGGATGCGGAAGGCGATGGTACAGGCTCCTCTTGGGTAAATGCCATGAGGGATTTGAAAGCTGCTTTGCGAATGGCCTCATACTTGGATACTGTTCAGTTGTGGGTGGCGGCCGGTAGCTATTATGGCGACACCTCGCAGACTTCTGACAATGCCTTTGTGATGCTGAACGGGGTTGATGTGTATGGCGGTTTTGCTGGTAATGAACCGACAGACTATGACCTGTCCCAGCGTGATTTAGAGGCCAATGTCACCATTCTGGATGGTATGCATGCTCGTAGAGTTTTGTATCAACCGATAGAATTCAGCAAGGAAACTGTTTGGAATGGTTTCACTATTCAAAACGGCCGTGTGGAGGGTAACGGTGCAGGAGCATATCTGCGTGGACACGGCGTTTTGAGTCACTGTACAATAAGCCACAATATGGCTGGCCACGGAGGCGGTATATATGCAGAGAGGTCTTCTGCTATTTATAACTGCTTGGTTTCCAATAATGAAGCCATGTATAACGGTGGCGGATTGTATATGAATCATTCCACTATTGAGGTGGTAAACTCCACGATAGTTAGAAATTTGGCAGAAGGAAGTGGCTCTGGCGTATATGGTTTCGGTGGCAATCTCCGCAATTGTATTGTATGGGGAAACACAAAAAGCCAAAGCTTGTCTGATAATATAGAAGGTTTTGACATGATTGTTTATTGTACTGCCGTTGAAGGAGGCTATGCAGGCGAGGCGAATATCGCTTTGGGCGATTTTTATAACAATCCGATGTTTGTCAGTCCTTCGAATGCAGCAGGTGATGCTGATACGACAGCCCTTGTGGATTGGCATTTGCAAAACGGTTCGGTATGTGTCAATAGAGGGGATAATGTTGTGGTGACGGACTATTATGATTTGGATGGCACAACCCGTATCAAGCTTGATACAATTGATATGGGATGCTATGAGTCGCCTTTTTATAGCGTGCCTACTTCTGGATGTGTCTATCAAACAGTCAATTTCACAGCTGACACCTGTGACTCCTATGTTTGGAATGGTCGTGTCTATACGCAATCTGGCGACTATACGCAAACATTTATGAATGCCAGCGGTTGTGATTCAGTGGTAATAATGCACCTGACGGTGAACTACACTACCTACGGTGATACCAACGCCACTGCTTGTGACAGCTTCGACTGGTACGAACACACGGGTCTAACGCAGTCTTGCGATAACCTGACGCATACGTTTACCAATGCGGCAGGATGTGACAGTATTGTGACCTTGCACCTGACGGTGAACTATACCACCTACGGTGACACCAATGCCGTCGCTTGCGATAGCTTCGATTGGTACGAACACACAGGCATCACGCAGTCCTGCGAGAATTTGACGCACACGTTCACCAATGCGGCAGGCTGCGACAGTATTGTGACCTTGCACCTGACGGTGAACTATACCACCTACGGTGACACCAATGCCGTCGCCTGCGACAGTTTTGACTGGTATGAACATGAGATTATCACGCACTCCTGCGATAATCTGACCCACACGTTTGTCAATGCGGCAGGCTGCGACAGTATCGTGACCTTGAATTTGACAGTGAATTATACCACCTACGGTGACACCCTTGCCACTGCCTGCGACAGCTTTGACTGGTATGAACACACTGGCATCACACAGTCCTGCGAGAATTTGACACATACGTTCACCAATGCGGCAGGCTGCGACAGCATCGTGACGCTGCACTTGACAGTGAATTACACCACATACGGTGATACCCTTGCCACTGCTTGTGACAGCTTCGACTGGTACGAACACGCTGGCCTCACGCAGTCGTGTGATAATCTGACACACACGTTCACCAATGCGGCAGGCTGCGATAGCATCGTGACCTTGCACCTGACGGTGAACTATACCACCTACGGTGATACCATCGCTGTTGCCTGCGACAGCTTCGACTGGTACGAACACACAGGTATTACACAATCTTGTAATAACCTGACGCATACGTTCACCAATGCGGCCGGCTGCGACAGCATCGTGACGCTGCATTTGACGGTGAATTACACCACCTACGGTGATACTCTTGCCACCGCTTGCGACAGCTTCGACTGGTATGAACACACTGGTATTACACAATCTTGTAATAATCTGACGCATACGTTCACCAATGCGGCGGGCTGCGACAGTATTGTGACTTTGAAGTTGACGTTGAACTACACCACCTACGGTGACACCCTTGCCACTGCTTGCGACAGCTTCGACTGGTATGAACACACTGGTATCACACAGTCCTGTGACAACCTGACGCACACGTTTACCAATGCGGCGGGCTGCGACAGCATCGTGACCTTGAATTTGACGGTGAACTACACCACCTATGGAGATACCACCGTTGTTGCTTGCGACAGCTTCGACTGGTATGAACTCACTG
>JAGBPS010000001.1 GCA_017633255.1 Bacteroidales bacterium | reverse complement strand
TTTCTTTTTTTTGTAATTTTGCAGCGGTTTTTTAGGCTTGAATCAAAATCAAATATCTAATAATCAGAAAGATAAAATTTTCAGAAAAATCATCAAAAACAAACATACCATGTCACTTAGCGGAAAAGAAGTTTTAAAAGAAGTCAGAAATTTCGTATTTATCACCCTCGGATTAGCAATTTTCGCATTCGGATGGACCGCTTTTATGATTCCCCACGAACTCACCGGCGGCGGGGTCAGCGGTATCGGTGCTATCCTTTACTTCGCCCTGAAAATCCCGGTCGGTATCTCCACCTTGGTGCTGAATCTTATCCTGGTAGCCTTTGCTTGGAAAGTGTTAGGCAGGAAATTCTGCGTCAACACCATCATCTGCTCCGTGATTCTTTCCACTTTCATGTCTATTGGCCAGGCCGTCTTCACGCAACCTTTGGTCGATGACAAATTCATGTGTACCCTGATTGGCGCGTCATTGGCGGCTTTCGGCGTGGGCATGGCCATCAACTGGGGCGGCAACACCGGTGGCACTGACATTGTGGCCCTGATGATCAACAAATACCGCAATATCTCCTACGGACGCATCACCTTGTACACCAATCTGGTCATTGTAGGCTCCTCCTATTTCATTGTGCAGGACCTCGAAAAGCTGGTCTATAGTATGGTGGTGATGTTCGTTTATACCGTGGTGTCGGATGTGGTGATTGACGGCTACAAGCAAAGTTACCAGATTATGGTATTCTCGAAGAAAAACAAAGAGATTGCCGAGCGCATCAATACGGAACTCCAGCGGGGAGCCACCTTTATCAAAGCTTCGGGCTCTTACACCAAGGAAGAAAGCGAGATTCTGCTAATTATCGCCCACAGAACCGACAAAGTACTCATTACCCGCATCATCAAGGAAATTGATGATACTTCATTTATCAGTATATCAAAAACATACGGTGTTTTCGGCAAAAACTTTGACCGACTGACGATATAGTCCGAAACTTATTGAAAAACAAAAATCCTCGTCCCATGAAAAACAAACGGGTATTGATGGCCATGAGCGGCGGCATCGACAGCAGCGTGTCGGCACTGCTGCTGCGCGAGCAAGGCTATGAACTGGTGGGCGCCACCTTCCGCACTTTCGACTATATCAAGGAGTCGTGTCTGGCCCGCGAAAAAGGCTGCTGTTCGGTGGAGAGTATCATGGAAGCCAAACATTTTGCCGAATCGTTGGGCATAGAGCACCATATTCTGGATTTCCGACAGATTTTCCGCGATCATGTGATTGCCAATTTCGTAGAGGAATACCAGCGGGGACGCACACCCAACCCCTGTGTGCTGTGCAACTCGCATATCAAATGGGGCGAACTGCTGGCCGCTGCCGACCAGTACGGCTGTGATTTCATCGCCACAGGACATTATGCCCAAATCGTCCAATTCAACGGGCATTATTACCTGAAAAACGCTGTAGACACTCATAAAGACCAGACCTATTTCTTATGGATGCTTACCGAAGAGAATCTGAAACGCACCATTTTCCCTCTGGGCGGCTATACCAAAGACGAAGTACGGCAACTGGCAATGCAGCATCATTTTGAAAAGCTGGCGAAGAAAAGCGAATCGCAGGAAATCTGCTTTATTCCCGACAATGACTACCGTCATTTCCTGGCAGAGCAAGGATGCCGGATTGAAGAAGGCAATTTTGTTAATAACGAAGGAAAAGTGGTGGGACGCCACAAAGGATATTGCAACTATACCATTGGCCAACGCAAAGGTCTTGGGGTGGCTTTCGGCGACCCGAAATATGTGACGCATATTGATGCCGAGCGAAACGAAGTGACCATCGGCGACCGTGACGAATTATATTGCACAGAAGTTCATGCCGCCGATGTGCGCCTGCGCGATGTGGAATGGCTACGCTCCTCAGCGGAAGTGCTGGCCCGCATCCGCTACAAGTCACCCGCCGCCCCCGCGACACTGATGATAGACGATGATTTTGAGGCCACCAGACGCATCCGCTTGCAATTTGCCGACCCTGTGTGGGGTGTCACGCCGGGACAGTCGGTGGTGCTGTATAAGGATGGCTTAGTGATTGGTGGGGGACTGATTGAAAGTTGACAGTTGACAGTTAACAGTTATATTACTCCCCTCGAACGAAGTGAGACTCCCCTTGAGCACGAAGTGCGAAACTCCCCTCGAGGGCGCAGTCCGAGACTCCCCCTAATATAATTTACTAATTTGCTAATTTACTATTTTTCTTTGTGAAGGCTACGGAGTCGCCCCAGGCGTTGTACAAGATTTGATGGCCGATGGCTTTCATGCGGATGTCGAGGCAGGAATAGCATTCCTCCGGTTTATCGCTCACACAAGCCTTATCGGGATAAATCAGATAATCTTCGCGATACTCATTCGGGGTCATGTTCGGCATGATGACATTGGCACCCGCCATGATGGCTTTTTCCCGTCCCATAGGGTCAACAGTTTGGTTGGCCGTGGCCGCCACCATATTGATTTCGGGCATCATCAGGCGCAACACGGCAATCATCTTCAGGGTGAGGTTCATGCGATCCTCCGATGAAGGAATCTGGTCGGCATACTGGTACAAAGGCGTATCGGGATGCGGAATAAAGGGTCCCATACCCACCATCGCCACATCCTTGCTTCTGAAAAAGAGCAAATCATCGGCCAGAATATCCACGGTTTGGAAAGGCAATCCCACCATCACGCCTGTTCCGGTCTGATAACCGATTTTCAGCAAAGAGTCGATGCACGCCAGGCGTTTGACAAAATCGTGACGTTCGTCATGCGGATGAATTTTGTAATACAGCTCCTCATTCGACGATTCTATACGAAGCAGATAGCGATGCGCTCCCGCCTCGAACCACTCACGATACACCTCCTCGCTTTGCTCTCCCAGCGACAACGTGATACCCAACGAGCCATTGTCAATCTCCTTGATACGCTTCACCATGCGGGTAATTTTATCCACAAAGGCCTTGTCGCTGCGCTCGCCGCTCTGGATAGCCACAGAGCCATAGCCCAGTTTATGGGCTAATTGGGCGCATTCCAGCACCTCATCCTCAGTCAACTCATAGCGCTCCACCTTGGTGTTGCCGCTGCGCACACCGCAATACAAGCATGATTTGCGGCAGATATTGCTCAATTCTATCAAGCCTCTGAGATGCACATAATTGTCTAAGCGAGCGAACTTCACCTCCCGAGCTTTTTGGAAAAGTTGTTGCATTTCCTCCCCTTCGGTGGAGAGCAGATATTTGATATCTTCTTTTTCAAGATATTGTTTTTCAAGAAGATGCTGTAAATTCATACGTTCATTTTAATGGGGCAAAGGTACAAAAAAAGAAGATACGCACGATCGTGCGTATCTTCTTTTCAGTTAGGCGTTAGGACGATATTTATTGTATTATATCTGCGTCACTACCCCGCCCTTCGGGCACCCCTTCTAATAGAAGGGGAGTTAAACGTTTCCACGTCTTAACGAGCGAACGAAGTGAGCGTCTTCACGCCTTAACGTCTCCACGTCTTAACGTTTGATAAACTTCTTCGTAGCGCTCACATTGTCGCTGTTCACGCGTACGAAATACATACCGGCAGCCATGTTGCTCAGGTCGATGCGGGCACGGTTTTCAGTGAGTTGTACAGTCTGGATCATCTGGCCGAAGGCGTTGTAAACCATAGCTTCTTTCACTTCAACATTGCTGTTGATAGTCAGTTCGATGTAGTTGTCAGCGGGGTTCGGCATCAGGTTGATGCTGTTGGCCAGGGTGATGTTGTCGATACCCACACCAGTAGTGAAGGTGGTAGTGACAAAGTCGCTCTGGTTGTCAGCGGAGCAGATGGCTTTCACACGCACCTCGTAAGTGCTGGCAGCGCTCAGACCCTCAATATCGTATGAGGTGGTTTGAACGGTAGCCTCTTGCCACTGGCTTGCGCTCTGCAGCTTATACTGGATGTTCCAAGCGGTTTCGCTGCCACCTGGGGTCCAGGTAGCGGTAGCGGAGTTGGTGGTGACATCGCTGATGGTCAAACCGGTAGGAGCGTTGCAAGGATCAACGGGCTCAGCGGGAGTGGTGAAGCTTACAGAAGCTGTCCAGTCGCTAGATGAGGTGCTGCTGCAAACAGCCTGTACTTGTACCTCGTATGTAGTCTGAGCTGACAGACCAGTGAGCTGGTAGCTTGTAGTAGTAGCAGCAACGGTGGTCCAGTTGGCGTCGCCGGTTCTGTATCTCAAGTTCCAAGCGGTTTCGGTACCACCGGCAGTCCAGGTCACGTTAGCGGTATTGTAAGCGGTAGCAGTAGCAGTGAGGTTGGTAGGCACATTGCAAGTTTGGCCTTCTGCCTGTGTAGTGAAGCTGACAACACTTGTCCATTCACTGTTTTCTGTGTTACTACAAACTGCTTGTACTCGAACCTGGTAAGTAGTTTGGGCTATCAAACCAGAGAAGTGGTAGGTGGGTGCAGTCACAGGAACAGTAGTCCAATCGGCGGCACCAGTCTTATACTGCAGATTCCATGCGGTCTCACTGCCACCAGCAGTCCAAGTCACATCGGCTGAGTTACTGGTAATGCCGGAAGTGGTCAGGTTGATAGGAACATTACATTCGCCCGGAATGAATGCGCTGTCAAGACTGATAACGAGATCATCTAAGTATGCGTATGCACTGGTTGTGGTATATTCGTTTTTGAATGCGATAAAATGACCTTGGCCGGTATAGTTAGCGAAAAGTACCGTACATTCATGCCATGTGGATGCGGGGCTACTCACATAAACAGTATCAACAGGAACAAAGGTGGAAGCATCAGTGATAGAGGACATCACACCAACAATCAATCTGTCATTAGTTCCTGAACCTTTATGCCAGAATTTTGCCTTCAATGTGTTGATTTGGATAGAGGCATCAAACTCAGGAGTGATAGCGATGTTGTAGGTTCCAGAAGTTCCAGCATAGAAATACATCAAAGCAGGTGAATTATGCCCACCTGTATTGATATAAGGTCTGTCACCGCTGGTATAAGTATTGATCTTACTCCAACATGCAGGATATACTGTTGTACCTGTTCCATAGCTGTCAAATCCGTCAGCGTATGGTAATTCTGTCACAATACCACAATCGGTGCTTACGGTATACGAATGGCTCCAGTAGCTGGTGTCACCACCACCACAAAGGGCTCTTACATAGAAATCATAGTTTGAGCTGGCACTCAAACCTGTGATATTGGTTGTCGGAGTACCCTGAACTTGGGCTATGGTACCTGTACCATGTGCAAAGCCTGCTATACCATATTCAACTATCCATTCACTCTCATTGCCACCAGCAGTCCATGAAAGAGTAAGACTATTAGCGGTAACGTTAGAGCTTGTCAGTGCTGTCGGTTTGGGACATGTCGGAATATTGTCCACCATCACATTGTCAATACCTACGTAATAATTATTGGCGCTACCACCTTCGTATTTGAAAGCGATAACAGCACCAGTACCAGTGTAGGCAATGTTGTTGAATGCAACCTCTACATCAGTCAAAGTGGTAATCTGTGGACAAGTATAGACGGAGACAAATGTGGCTGGGTCAGCAGGACTTGTCATATAACCCACGTGTAATGTACCATTAGAGGCTGTAGTTCCTTCATTTCTGTATGTGAAGTTTATTTGTAAATCTTGAATATCCGTAGTGAAAGAAGGAAGAGCTGCATATACGGGGGTCACGCTACTTGATTTGATGAACAAACAGTTGCCAGAAACAGCATAAGTGGTTGAACTGCTGAGGAATACCTGGGGATAGGTGGAGGTATTTTCGCTCATATTGAAAATAGTCCAGCAGTCAGGCAATACCACATCAGGATAGCCACTGGGAGCAGTAGTACTGGTGGCACTCGTAGTATAGCTGTTGAAATCTTCTGTATAAGGAAGGTTGGAAATGGCCTCACACAAGGTATGGAAAGTCAGTATTTCAGACCATTGTGAATAGGAACCACTGCTGCAAACAGTGCGCACATACACGCTATAAACAGTATTTTCATTTAATCCAGTCAAGCTGATAGTATTGTCTTGGATACTCTGGGGAGTAATGTTACTATCGTTGGGGAAGACACCGGTAGCAAAAATGTATTCCCAAGCGTTGTCGCTTTCGAAAGCGGGAGAGAATGTAATAGTAGCGGATTCGTTGTCAATAGCGCTGACGGCAACATTATAAGGACGACCACAATCACTGGCAGTAATTTCAATAGAATCGATAACAGCGGCTGGAGCTGAACCTCCTGATCCGTCATTATGCCACAACAGATATAGTCTCTGAGTTGTGTTAGCGTACGAACTATTCAATGTCGTTTCAAAGTGTTGCCATGCAGCATGAACATTCATGGTACCACCCAATTGAACAGCACCTTCAGGCACTGTTACTGAACCGGAAGTCACAGAAGCTGGTGTGCCGAGATATACCTTAAGGTAGTCGCAGCATGATTCTCCTTGTGCTTTCCAATTGAATGACAGACCAAATTCCGCACCTTCACCGAAGTTGAAGTCACGGTATGCCCATACGTTAGAGGTGCTGCTGATATTATAATCCGTAGAGTTTCCATTCTGGGAAATGAACAATACTGAATCACTTTCGCCAACTGGTTTACCGATATACCATTTGTTGGCTTGCGTTCCGTTGTTGAGGTACCATGCAGCATTCTCCTCACCATCCTCGAAATCATGGAAGTAAGGAACATCAGCTGCTTCTGCAAGCAAAGTAGAAAATCCGAGAGTAATCCAGTTGCTGTATCCTTCACCATTGGAACATACAGTACGCAAATAGGCAGTATAATCTGCGCCATTTACCAAGTCAAACATAGAATAAGTGCTGCTTGTCACGGTTTCTGCCAAGGTAAAGTCGGGATTAGCAACATTGCTGGGAACAACCAAAATCTCCCATAAGCCTTCTGTATCACCATCTTCCCATGACAAGGTGGCGGAATTGGTAGAAATATTACCCACTGCAAATGCTGTAGGATCGTCACATGAAGGAGCTATATCCAAGACAAAGTTGTCCACCATAAAATAACCAGAGGAACTTGGAGCAAATTTCAGTGCGACATATTTGCCAGTACCTTCATAATTTGCAAACAACACTCTTTCCTGATGCCAAGTAGTACTATTAGCTGATATGGTATCAACAGGTACAAATGAAGAGAGGTCATTCGGATTATCCATAACACCAATATACAAATAGCTGACGGATGACATTGCTCTGCACATGATGCTGAGTTGCAGCTCGGAAATTTCAATATTATCATCCAATTGTGGTGCTGCAATCAATTCGGTATAACCTGCACCTGAGGCATAGAAGTAGAGACCGCCAACGCCATTATAATTATAAGTGCTGCTACAATACGGCATAGGAATAGAATAAACGTAATTTCTGGTCCAGCATGCGGGTATAGGACCTGGGGTAGCTACGCTTGTTGTAGTGGCCGTACCACAGTCGTCGAAGTTTTCAATGTAAGGCAGTGTGCTAATAGCCACACAAGCAGTACGGAACTCATAGTTCATTGCCATGCTTACTTCACCATTGTCACAAGAGGCCTTAACAAAGATTTCGTAAGCAGTATTACCCGTAAGATCTTCAAGTATAACAGAATCTTCTTGGATAGTCTGCCAAGCATCATCACCAATAGTGTTAATATTGATGGTTCCTGCAGGTCCATAAACATACATCCAAGTACTTTCATCACCACCTGGAGCCCATTGAATGGTGGCAGTAGTGGCAGTAACATCTGTCATTTGAATATCTTCCACGTGCAAACAGTTGGGGATATAATCAATCATAATATCATCCACTAACACGATATTGCTAATCCATTGCGGTACACGGAAGGCCACATAGCGGCCATCTCCTGTATATGCAGATGTTCTGATTTCACCCAACTGCCACTCGTTGATTTCAGTAGGACTAAAGTTGCCTATGAGTTGGAAAGTAGAAGGATCCGAGGGATCTGTCATAATACCTATTTCAACAAAATAAGCGGCGGAAGCCTTTCTGGCTTGGAAAGAGATTTGCAAACTGTCCATAATCACATCCTCGGCAAAACGTGGTGTGGCAGCGTAGGAATAATAGGTGGTTGAAGCGTTGAGTGAGAGCACATTGCTGCCAGATGGAGCTGTGGAATTTGTAGTCACATACGGATAGCTTGTGCTGTAATTGGTCTTTCGGCTCCAGCAAGGCATGAAGCAAGCGTATGAGCTGCCCACTGCGTTTTCAAAATTCTCAGTAAACGGAAGTGTAATATCTTCACATGGGGTTGTGATATTCAATTCTATCGGATCACTGTATTCACCATTACCACAATCTGAACGTATTTGGATGGTATAATCTGTACTTGCGGTCAAACCATCAATTGTGTATGGTGAGGCACCTACCGTTTCTGTTGTCCAGTCGTCATCGGTACTGGCTTTGTATCTCAATTCCCATGAAGATTCCGCATTACCTGCAACCCAGTTAAGAGTAATACTTTCACTGTCGAATGCATAGTCATAAATATTCGGAGCAACACAAGTTACAGTGCTGTCGCAAGCAAAGCCGAAAATCACATTGTTGCGGTTTGATGAGGTTGATTTAGAACCTGAGAAACTGGAGAGACTTCCTGGATCCGGATTGTAGGTATCAGAATAATAATAGAGGGATCTTGTCGCTCCAGCAGCGTGAACACGGAAAGTGTATGAGCTACTGTTATAATCATTGGAATTATCATCCACAATCAATACAAGATTGTCTGTTCCGTTGTATTGGAATGGAGCAGTGAAATTAAAAGTAGTCCAGCCTTGATGACAGTTCAAATCACCATGATATACCAATTGGGCACCAACGGTATCAATAAAGTTGGTGTTGCTACTGAATGTTGATTGAGTTGTGTGTTTTAAATAAATATCTACATTTGTTTTGTCAGTCATAGCGGTCGAATAACTGTAATCGAAGGATATGCTGTTAATGACACCGGCACTATTAATCTCAGTTGGAAGGAAAATCTGCTCTGAGAAGGTGTATTTATACAAATTGTTGACAGGAATATAGTAGTTTGTTGTAGTACCTTCTCCAACGGTTATATCACAGCTCACAAGTCCTGTGGTTGCGAAATTATCTTGCAGTGTATCAGCTGAGCCCTCATCGCAATTGCTGAAAACACGTACGGTATAACTCGTGGTAGGCGTTAAACCAGAAAGAATAATACTGGTTTCTGTCGTGTATTCAGTAATCCAGTTGTCCTGTCCTGCTTCTGTATATTCAAGCGTATAGTCTTCTACACCATAGGGGGCGGGATCCCATGACACCAATGTGGAGGTGCCTGCTACAGACGAAAACGTCAAATTACTTGGTGCGGAACAAGTAGGCAGATAATCTATGGTAACGTCATCAAGATGTACATAGTTGGTAGTCCCTGAAGGTGCTAAAAATCCAATGTATACCACGTTTTCGTAGTGATTTGTCAACGGAATAGAGAATTCATGAAATTCTGATGTGTTCGCATAATCTGAAGGATATATTGATTTCAAAACAATCATAGAACTCATGTCATCGGGATCAGTCATTATACCTACATCCAATCTTCCGTATGAATCACTGGTCTTTTTCACTTTAAAACTCAAGGCCAGGGTATTTGCATCATATTGTGATAAATCGAGTCCTTGTGAGGCAGCCATGCTATAGCCAGTACTGGTAGAATAAAAATACAGGGCACTTGTTCCAGACGCATGCTGTGCAGTGTTAATGTATGGATAATTGGTGGTTTGGTCGGTGTGGCGTACCCAACATCCGGGGAAATAAGCGGCACCCGAACCTCCGTAAGTGTCAAAATCCTCAGTGAAAGGAATCTCATCACTGCTTTCGCAAAGAGTATATACATTTACAGGTCCTATCCATTCCGAATTTTCGCCATTATCGCAGATGGCTCTGACAAATACTTGGTAACTAGAACCACTATTCAAGTCGGAAATGTCCGCATACATAGTGCTGACAGTAGTAATGGTCGCTGTTTCCATAGCGGCACCTATAGGAGAAACCACTGCAACATCAAAAGCGTATGCAGGAATGTTTGTTGTCCAATTGGCACGGAAGCTATGGGCTCCTCTATTAGTAATAGTAAGGTTTTCAGGATGAGCGCAAACGGGAATTTCATCCAAAACCACATCATCAATGTACAGATAATTTGTACCCGTAGCAGGAACACGAATAGCGATATATGAACCTGAACCTGTATAATTGTTAAACGGTACCACGAAATCGCACCATGTGCTTATAGCTGAGAAGTCACTATGATTAAAACTCTTGACAATATTAAATGTATTTACATCGTTCGGGTCAGTCATTACACCAACATCAAAGCAGCCGTATGTGGATGTTGTGCTTGTGATATAGCCTTTGAGTGACATCTGCAAGTTGTCCCAGAATATTGTAGTGGTATCCAACTCAGGCAAAATGGCATATGCATAATAAGATGTAGTACCATAAAAATAAAGCGAACCAGAACCAGAGCTCTTGTATGAAGAGCTAATGTATGGATAGGTTGTTGTAGAATAATTGTTCTTTCTGCTCCAGCAAGTAAGATAAGTTGTTGAAGTACCTGAACCTCCTGTTCCATAAGCATCAAAGTTCTCTACGTATGGCAGGGTGGAGATGGTGGAGCATTGAGGACCTCCAACGTATGCGGCCCATGCAGATTTACCATCCTGACAAATGCTTCTTAAATACAAAGTATGGTATTGGTTAACCGGCACATCGGTGAATGTGTAGGTGTTTTCTGTCACGGTAACTGCTGAAACTTCAGGACTTCCGCCATAGTAGGGCACCAAAGCAACATCAAATGCGGTGGCATATGAAGAGTCCTGCCATGTTACAGTCAAGGTGTTGGGGATAGAGTCGTAAATATGAACCCCGTATGGTTTGGAACAAGAGTTTCCTGTGACGCTGAATCTGTCAATGGCAATAGGAGGATTGTTTCCTGCGGTGTTGTTGTTCACCCAAGTGAAATAAAAACGCACAGTTTTGCCGCTATAAGTGTCATCCAACACCAAATTGATGTGTCTCCAATCGGGTACTAATCCCAAAGAGCCGCTGCCCCCCGTCGTCAAATAAGAAGAATTCGCAGGTGCTGTCAATGTACCAGTATTATTGGGGGTGACTATTTGTGGCTGTTTGGAGAAATAAAGCCTGAAATAGTCAGTATTCATCTGTCCTTCACCTTTATAGTCAAATTGAATACTGTAAGAATCATAGCTTGGATCAAAATACACATCGCGGATAGCGAATACCACAGCAGCACTGTCAGTATAGTAAGCATTATGTATTCCATCATTAGATATGTATAATGATTGCATATCATTAAAGCCGGTGGCATCGCCAATTACCCATTGATTGGCCGCATTGCCGTTCAAAAAAGTCCAATTGCCGATTTCCTCGGGATCTTCAAAATCACATTCGTAAGGTAAAGACGCAGGATCAGTGGGCAATGTCAATGCATGAATAGTTCTGGGCAAACTCAAACCACTTCCGTTTGAACATACTGCATATACTGAAATCACATATTCCGTATTGCTTGCCAAACCTGTTAAGGTAGGTGTCAGAGTATTTACCGTTACAGTATTAACATCCAGAGTGTCATCAACAGGGTAATAGGTGATTTGCCAGGACGTCTCATCACTAGTGGTTTCATATTCCAAAGAAATGGAATTGGTGGTCTGCATAGTGGGAGCCAAGTTGAACACCTTGGGACACAATACAGTTGGAGCAGTGAACATGTAATACCTGTTTACATCTGGCCAATTGCCAATGGCAATATTGGCAGTACCTTGACCCTCTGTATAATGAGTCATCTGATGAGTAGCGTTCACCAGCAAAATGTCCGAAGCGTCCACACACATACCTGGTTGACGGGCAACATTGGGAAGAATGGGAGGCATTGTTGAGAAATAAGCAATAAGGATATTGTTACTTCCTTCAAACAACTGCACCTGCCATCTCAACAATGAGGGTCTTGAGGTGGAGTTAAAGGTGGACAGGGCGAACTCAATAACACTGATTCGATTAGGCGCTGTTCCGATAATCTCATGATATACATAGCCACTATCCGTAATGAAACCATCACAGCCTAAGAAATTAATCTTCGGATTATTGGCATTGGCATTGGTAGAGGAAAAAGGAGTGGAGTAATTACTCGTGCCTGTTACGACCGAACCCAAACGTAAATTACCATCTGAATTAACGGAAAATTGGGTATATGTATCTTCTCCGAAAGAAAATGCAAAACCAATATCTTGTAAGGAGGAGGCTCGTGAATCACCTGATGTTCCCGAAATAAGTAAAATGGTGTCAGGTGAATTCAAACTTATCCATTGACTAGCGTCAACACCCGTTGAAAAGGTGTAGTCGCTCAAATTTTGCGCCGATATATGCATTGAGAACAAACTCATGCATAAAGTCAGCAAAACAAGTAAAAATTTTTTCATGTTGGTTGTTTTTAGTTTTGTTGAATGTTATTTTATTGATTTATAGTTATTTATATGTTTCAAAACGATATTTTAAACTTCATCTTGCAAAATTACTAAAAAAAATTAAGTGTCATATCGTTGCTCATCATTTTTTTTCAAAAATTTGCTTCGAACAATTCTGTTTTGCCTCCTTCTCACAATTCAATATTTTTTTGTACCTTTGCGCCCCTAAAATTTTGGAAGTAGTTTCAATAGCTAAGTTATTGATATGGAAGATTTTGAAGCAGAAGAAAAAGAAGCGAGAGAATTAGCGGAGCGCTTTAAGGCGATGGTGGATTCCGGCACTTCCGTCTTTTTTGACTCGGAAGAGATGGAAATTATCATCGATGAGCTGATGCGACAGATGGATGTGCCCATGGCTTCCGAAGCCATCGAGTACGCCATCCGCTTGTATCCTTCTGATTCATTTTTCAGAATCCTGCGTGTCAAGAAGATGATACTGGAGATGGAGTTCGACAAGGCCGAACAGGAACTGGAGGTCATTGAAAGCACCTTCCCCCCTACCCCTGAGCTGTATCTCGAAAAAGTGATGCTAGCCCGCATGACCGGCCGCAACACCGACTCCATCAAACTGCTGAAAAAAGCTTTGGACCTGGACCAGGAAGACCCCGAGGTGCATTTCCTGATGGCTTACGAGTTCCTCAAAAAAAGAGATATTCCCCATGCCCTGAAACATGCCGTTTTCGCACTGCAGGAGGACGAGGTCTTCGATGACCAGCTCTTCACTTTTTCTTTCCTGCTGGAAGAAAATCAGCAATATGAGGATGGTATTACTTTCTATGAGAAGCTGACCGAGGAATTTCCGATGTTCCCCGGCTGCTGGTTCGGACTGGCACTGTCATACAGCTGGCTCAAAGATTACGAAAAAGCCATCGATGCCTACCAATATGTGCTGAGCATCGACGAAAACACTCCCTCCGCCCACTTCAACATGGGCAATTGCTATTACGAACTGTCGGAAACCGACAAAGCTTTGGAACATTATCAGGCAGCTTATAATATTGACAACGAAGACTTTAATTCTCTTTGCTGCATGGGTGACTGCTATGCTGCCCAGGAAAACTACGATGAAGCTTTGGTGTATTACCGCAAAGCGCTCAGCCTCAATCCCACCCAAGGGGAGGCCCTGCTGGGCATGGCATCGGTGTTCCGCGAACAGGGATTGACAGAGGACGCCCGCTTTACCATCGAGCGCGCTATCGCCCACGACCCGCAGAGCTTCAAGCTGCTGTTTGAGGCGCTGTCCTATTACGACGAGCCGCAGCAGATGGCCAAACTGCAGGAGTTTTTCACCACCACGATGCAGCAGGTGGAAAACAAAGAGGATTTCTACCGCTATTTCGTGCATTTCTGCTGCGAAAACGAGTTGTACGACTACGCCATCGAGGTGCTGGAGCAGCATCAGGCCGACCCTGCCATCACCTTTACCGTGGCCTACTATCTGGCCGCTTTCTATTTCCTTTCCCAAAAAATCAGCAAAGGCTGCGAATACCTGTCCAACGCCCTGCTGATTGACTACGACGGCTACAAGGAATTTCTGGCCATCGACCCCATTCTGGAAACTTTCAACGAAGTAAATGAATTAATAGAACTATACAAACCATGATGAAAAAACTCAGCATTTTCGTTCTGTTTTTGATGATTTTCTGCCAGGTGAACGCACAGAACAATAACGACATTTCCAGCATAAACCCCGCTGACAGCACTACTATTGTCACAGCGGAAAAGCAGACGGAGGGCTCTTTTGTCATCCGTGTGGTGGACTGGTACAACCACCACCTCAACTATGTGACGGTGACCCTGTTGATGACCATCGAGAGTTCTTTTATTCCCTTCCCCTCGGAAGTGGTGGTGCCGCCGGCAGCCTATCAGGCCTGCAACCCTGACAATGAGACCCTGTACGTCACCGAATCACCCTTTGTCAACATTGTTTTGGTGGTGCTGATTGCCACCTTGGGAGCACTGATTGGCGCCTATATCAACTATTTCCTGTCCCGCTTTTTAGGGCGCCCCATTGTCTATTGGTTTGCCGACAGCAAGTTGGGTCATCTGCTCCTGCTCGATAGCGAGAAGGTGAAGAAAGCCGAGGACTATTTTATCGAACATGGCAATTCATCTACCTTCATCGGCCGCTTGGTGCCGGGTATCCGCCAGCTGATTTCCATCCCCGCGGGTCTGGCGAAGATGAACATCGGTGCTTTCACCCTTTACACTATTCTAGGTTCCGGTTCCTGGAACATCATTCTGGCCATCCTGGGTTATGTGGCCCATGGCCAGCAAGACCTCATCAACCAGTACAGCCATGAGTTGTCGTACATCCTCCTAGGCTTGGGTGTGCTGTTTATCATCTATCTGGTTTATAAAGGGTTGAAGAAAAAGAAACGTGAAGACGGTAAGGCGTAAAGACGGTGAGACACTCGCTTCGCTCGTTCGTGGAGACGATAATTGCTCTGACGACTTAACGTCTTGACGCCTTGACTAATGCACGCAGTGCATGTCTTAACGTCTTAACGCATAAACGATAAAAATGAATCACTTCGGTTTAATCGGCTACCCTCTGGCGCACAGCTTCTCTCCCGCTTATTTTAAGGATAAATTTCAGAGAGAAAGGTTGGCGGATTACCGTTATGAGGCATTTCCTTTGTCTACTATTGAACTGCTTCCCGAGCTGTTGGAACAACACCCTGATTTGTGGGGCTTTAATGTCACTATTCCTTACAAAGAACAGATTATTCCTTATTTGGATGAGATAGATGAGGCGGCTCGTGAGATTGGGGCGGTGAATTGCGTGAAAATATTGAGGGGCAAAGACATCGGATGCACGCGGTTCGCCCCTACAAGAGGATGCAAAAAAAATTACCGATTGAAAGGCTATAACACCGATGCCCCAGCCTTTGCCCATTGTTTGCAAGAAGGATGGGAACTGCCCAATAAAAAAGTTTCCGGGACTGAAAAGACTGTCAAAGCCTTGGTTTTCGGCACGGGAGGCGCAGCCAAGGCAGTGGCCTTTGCATTGCGCCAATTGAGTATCGACTTTTATTTTGTATCCCGTAGCAAGCAAGATGAGAGGACTATTGCCTATACTGATTTAATCCATAGTATTCAGATTGACAATCAGTTAGACAACAAAAACATGCTGAAGGATTGTAAATTATGGATTAACGCTACACCAGTAGGCATGTATCCGCATACCGAAGAAACACTACCACTTGACTTTTCGGTCATTGACAATGAGCATTACCTCTTCGACCTGATTTACAACCCCGAGGAGACCGTTTTCCTGCGACAAGGGCGTATGCATGGAGCTCATACCCAAAATGGTCTGGCCATGCTTCACGAGCAAGCGGAACTATCGTGGAAATTTTTTATTCAATGATCCAGCTACCTCTGACTGCTTCCCGTATCCTTATCGGCAATGTGACAAATTCAATAAAAATTTGTATATTTGCATCTTTAAATCTGAAGCAATGAAAAATCAGGAATATAAGGAAGATGAGCTGGTTATCACCGGCGCGAGGGTCAACAACCTGAAAAATATCTCCCTTACGATTCCGCAGCACCAACTTACAGTTATCACCGGACTGAGCGGCAGCGGCAAGTCGTCGTTGGCTTTCGACACGATTTTCGCCGAAGGGCAACGCCGCTATATGGAGACCTTTTCCTCATACGCCCGACAGTTCATCGGCAACCTGGAGCACCCCGATGTGGACAAAATCACCGGACTGAACCCCGTGATTTCCATCGAGCAGAAAACGGTCAACAAGAATCCCCGCTCCACCGTCGGCACTATCACCGAAGTGTATGACTTCCTGCGATTGCTGTATGCCCGTGTGGCCGATGCATACTCTTACAACACCGGCGAAAAAATGGTGCGCTACTCGGAAAAAGAACTGATAGACCTTATCCTGAACAAATTTTCGGGCAAAGATATCACTTTGATGGCCCCTTTGGTGAAAGGACGTAAAGGCCATTACAAAGAGCTGTTCGAAACCATCCGCAAGCAGGGCTTCGTCAAATGCCGTATCGACGGGGTAATCCAGAGCGTGGAATTCAACATGCAGCTCAACCGCTACCAGATTCACGACATCGACCTGGTAATCGACCATCTGGTGGTACGCGAAAGCTCTAAACAACGACTGGTCAACAGTCTGCGGCAGGCATTGAAACACGGCAAAGGCGTGATCATACTGCTGGACAACGAAAGCGGCGAAAATTTCAACTACAGCAAATTCCTGATGTGCCCTACCACAGGCATTTCCTATCCGGAGCCAGAACCGAACACCTTCTCGTTCAACTCTCCCTACGGAGCCTGCCCCAAGTGCAACGGGCTGGGCTATATCACAGAGTTAGAGATGTCACGCATCATCCCCGACCCATCCATGTCTATCAAGGCCGGAGGTATCGCTCCCATCGGGGCATACAAGAACACCCCTATTTTCAAACAGCTGGAAGCCATTGCCGAAAAATACGAATTCTCGCTTTCCGACCCTATTTCGAGTATCCCTGAGCAAGTGATGGACAAGATTCTGTACGGCATGAACGACCCACTGTATGTCAAACGCGATGTGTCGGGACTGTCGCCCATGAAAGTGCGCTTTGAAGGGGTGGTGAGTTTCCTGCGCAATATTGACTACGAAACGGCTCCCGCCTCTATCCGCAAGTGGGTCAACCAGTTCATCGGCGAGAAAGAATGTCCCGAATGTCATGGCAGCCGTCTGAAAAAAGAAGCCAGCTATTTCAAAATCGGGGACAAAAGCATCAGCGACCTGGCCCAGATGGACATTGACGAGCTGGCCCGCTGGATTGACCAGTGCCCTTCTTTTCTGGATGAAAGAAAGAACACCATCGCCTACGAGTTGCTCCGGGAAATCCGCCTGAGACTGAAGTTCCTGTGCGATGTGGGCATTTCCTACCTGTCGCTGAACCGCTCCTCGCAGAGCCTTTCCGGCGGCGAGGCGCAGCGCATCCGTCTGGCAACACAAATCAGCTCGCAACTGGTGAATGTGCTGTATATTCTGGACGAGCCCAGCATCGGCCTGCATCAGAGGGACAACCACCGGCTGATCAATTCGCTGAAACAGCTTCGCGACATCGGCAACACTGTCATTGTGGTGGAGCACGACCGCGACATGATGGAAGCCGCGGACTATATTGTGGATATCGGTCCTTTTGCAGGCGAACATGGCGGACAATTGATGGCCGCCGGTTCCTATTCCGAAATCCTGAAAGCCAAGTCACTGACCGCCGATTATCTGAACGGCAAGAAAAAAATACAAATACCCGCCAAACGTCGCAAAGGCAATGGCGAAAAGCTGACTATTGTCGGGGCCAGCGGCAACAACCTGAAGAATGTCACCGTCGATTTTCCGCTGTCCACCCTGATTTGCGTAACCGGTGTTTCTGGCAGTGGCAAGTCCTCACTGATTACCGACACCCTCTACCCCATTCTCAACCATCACTTCTATCGCTCCGACCGCAAACCACTGCCCTACAAAGAGATACTCGGTCTGAACCATATCGACAAGGTGATTGAAATCAACCAGCAGCCCATTGGCCGTACCCCTCGTTCCAACCCTGCCACCTATGTCGGTGTATTCGACGATATCCGCCAGCTGTACGCCAACCTGCAGGAGTCCAAAATCAGGGGCTATAAATCGGGACGTTTCTCATTCAATGTGTCCGGGGGCCGCTGCGAGGAATGCAAGGGTGCGGGCATGAAAGTCATCGAAATGAACTTCCTGCCGGATATCTACGTCAAATGCGATGCCTGCAACGGCAAACGCTACAATGATGAGACGCTTGAGATACGCTACCGTGGAAAATCCATCAGCGATGTGCTGGAAATGGACATTGAGCAAGCTTTGGAATTCTTCGATAAAATCCCATCCATCTTACAGAAAATCAAAACCTTGAATGATGTAGGTTTGGGTTATCTGCGTTTGGGACAGTCGTCCACCACCCTCTCCGGCGGCGAAGCCCAGCGTGTGAAATTGGCCACCGAGCTGTCCAAGAAAGACACCGGCAAGACGCTATACATTCTGGACGAGCCCACCACCGGACTCCATTTTCAGGACATTTCCATCCTGATGGACGTGCTGAACCAGCTGGTGGACAAAGGCAACACAGTGGTGGTGATTGAGCACAATATGGATGTCATCAAGATGGCGGATTACATTATCGACATGGGACCTGAAGGCGGCCGTGAAGGCGGAGTGATTGTGGCCAAAGGCACCCCCGAACAACTCATGGCCAAAGGCGTAGGTTACACCGCACATTATCTGAAGGAATACATTGAGAAAGAAGCTATGGGCTATGAGCTAAGAATTAAGAATTAAGAACTAAAAACTAAGACGTTGGAAGTATCGAAATTATACCTAACAACCTCGAAGAGGTGAAATTTCAATAACCCCACATAAGGCCGAAGGCCGCAGTGTGGGGGTTGGCAAATCAAAGAAAACCACATAAGGCCGAAGGCCGCAGTGTGGGGATCGGCAAATCAAAGAAAACCACATAAGGCCGAAGGCCGCAGTGTGGGGATCGGCGAATCAAAGAAAACCACATAAGGCCGAAGGCCGCAGTGTGGGGGATATAAATAAATCAAAAATCAACAGCTATGAAACCGATACAAATGGTTGACCTGAAGAGTCAATACCACAAAATCAAAGAGGAAATCGACAGCCGCGTGCTCAATGTCATCGAATCATCCGCTTATATCAACGGTCCTGCCGTCAAGGATTTCCAGCAACACCTGGAAGAGTACCTGCATGTGAAGCATGTGATTCCCTGCGGCAACGGCACCGACGCCCTCTTGGTGGCCATGATGGCGCTGGACCTAAAACCCGGCGACGAGGTGATTTCCACCCCCTTCACTTTCATCGCCACCGTTGAAGTTATCGGTCTTCTAGGACTGACCCCCGTTTTCGTGGATGTGGAGGAAGACACCTTCAACATGGATGTGAGACAGCTGGAAGCGGCTATCACGCCCAAAACCAAAGCCATTGTGCCGGTTCATCTGTTTGGACAGTGCTGCAACATGCAGGAAATCCTCAAAATTGCCAACAAACATGGTGTGGCAGTCATCGAGGACAACTGCCAGGCCATCGGCGCCGAGGTGATGATTGACAACTATCCCTTGCAGAAAAGCGGCACGCTGGGCACTATCGGCTGCACCTCTTTCTTCCCCTCCAAAAACCTAGGTTGTTACGGTGACGGCGGCGCTTTGTTCACCAACGACGACGCCTTGGATGAAAAAATCAGAGGTATTGTGAACCACGGTATGTTCACCCGCTACTATCACGACATGATTGGCGTCAACTCGCGCCTCGACTCCATCCAGGCCGCCATTCTGGATGTGAAACTTAAACACTTGGACGAATATATCGCTGCCCGTCAGCAGGCTGCCTTGTATTACAACAAGGCCTTCGCCAACCATCCCAATATAGTCACCCCTGCCACAGCCAGCTATAGCACCCACGTTTTCCATCAATACACTTTGAAGCTGAAGAATGTGGACCGCTACCGCCTGATTGAGCACATGAAAGAGTTGGGTGTTCCCGTGATGATATACTATCCCGTTCCTTTGCATTTGCAGAAAGCCTTCGCCCACCTGGGTTATCACAAAGGCGACTTCCCCGTGACCGAGGCGCTGTGCGACTGCGTGGTCTCCCTGCCTATGCACACCGAATTGGATGAGGAGCAGCTGCAATACATCACCACAAACTTCTTGAATACAATGGATCAATTTGCAAATTAGCAAATTAGTTAATTAGCGAATTAATAAAGAAAAAGAACTCATTGCTCACGGCTCATAGCTCATAGCAAAAAAAGGACTTTATAATTCCATTTTTGCGATAAGTTCCTGAGCCCTGGCCAAATCCTCCTCATTCACCATAAGGCGGATGCCGCCCAAACCAATAGTGAAACCCTGGACCTGTGCCGCGGTTTCATCCAAAATCATGGATTCGATGCCCTCTTCTTCCAGAAGGGATTGTGCGATGTGCGCTTTGCTGGCGGAATAAAATGTTTCCGCAATGGCTAAATCTTTCATGGTACGTTGTTTTTTGGGTTTTACATGATTACAGAATCTTTTGCAAAAGTAATCATTTTTTCTGAAATTCGATTTTATTCGTATATTTGCCATCAGAAAAATTTGAATTTCTGAAACTGACAAACAACTAACAGACAATGACTAAACGAATCAGACAATATGTGGGCATTTTAACCGCTTTGGTGATGTATTACGTTGTTCACGAAGGGGCGCACCTGCTGTACGCACTCACTCACGGGGTGTTCAAGCAAGTGAACTTCACGGCGCTGGGAGTACAGATTGACATTTTCCGTGACCAGATGACTGATGCGCAGTTAGGTTGGTTCTGTCTGGCGGGACCTATAGCCACCTTTGTGGCCGCTTGGCTGATGGTGCTACTCAGCCAACGCCTCTGCACCACTTTTGGCACGAAGTCCACAAAGTCTTCGCCCCTGTTTTTAGCCTGCTGTTGGTACACCTCCATCATCCTGCTCCTGCTCGACCCGCTGTACTTGTCCGTTCTTTATCGCTTTGTCGGTGGCGGCGACATGAACGGCATCCGTCTGCTGATGCCAGAGACCATCGCCTGCGTCATCTTCGGACTCCTCTTCGTACTACACATCCTCGTATTATGGAAGCTGCTATTGCCCAAGTACAAACAAGCATTTGAGGAATAATTATGAACTGGACCATTATTATTATTGAAACGATTGTTATGACTGCCGCATTCACAGCCATGATATTGATTCCGCTTGTAAAGAACCCTGTGTGGTGGATTCACGACTATCCAGAAGACATCCAAGAAGAATACTTCAAAACGCACGAACGCATACCGTCGAAGTTTTTCACCAAGACCGTACTGCTCAAGAAAGGCTTTGCGCTGCTCCTCACCCTTGCCGTGATGCTCGGACTGATGAAGCTGGCTGGTGCCTACAATTTCTGGTCGGCCTTTGCGCTGAGCTACGGCATCTGGCTCGTCATCGACTGGTACGACTGCTTCTTCCTCGACTGGGTGCTCTTCGCCAACCTAAAGTCCGTGCGCCTGCCCGGCACCGAGCACATGGACGCAGCCTACCATCAGAAGAAGTACCACTTCGTGCAATCCCTTTGGGGTATGCTCATCGGGCTAATTCCGTGCCTAATTGGCGCTGGAATTTATGCGTGGCTGTTTTGTTAAAAATCCTGCTGTATGATCAAACTCGAAAAAATCCTGACCCTTTTCATCGGCATTGGCGCAGTAGCTGGTGCCGTGATGATGTGGACTGACCCTACGGGCGTAGCGTGGGGCGGCGAGCCACTGTTAGAGATGCTTCGTGCAAAGATGCCCTGGCCGGACATCTTTTTCCGGAACTTCATCCCCTCGGGCTTTGTGCTGCTGTTCCTGAACGGCATCACCCAATTGGCGGCAACGTATCTTCTCTTCAAGAAACACCCGCTCGCACAATGGGCCATCCTCGCTTGCGGCATTATCCTGATGCTCTGGATTATCCTTGAATGGTGGGTATGGGGTTTCAACGCCATCAGCAACCTCTATTTTGTGTTCGGATTGGCAGAGGCTGTGGTGGCGATTATATGTTTAAGGTTAAAGGTTTAATGTTTAGGGTTTAGGGTTTAGAGTTTAAGCGATAGGCACATTAGCTTAATTTGATGTGCTTATTGTTTCACTCTTCACTTTCAACATTTCCAATTCCTCATCAAATTCTTTTAATGTTGACAAGTTATCGGGGCTGATGGGTTCTGAATAAAATTCGCTGAAATCAGGGGCTTTATTCGTGTTTAATGCTTCTTGTTCACGGGCATCGGTATAATCCATCACCTCCTGTTCCGTTATGCCGATAGCTTCCATATTGTACCGATTGTGGTAACGCATGGTAGCAGCCATGTAAGAGAGCCATGCCCTCCAATAATGGATGCCTTTAAGCGTATGCCGCACTTTCTCTGAACGTATGCATTTTATGGGCACAGTGCTGCCTTCGTATTCCTCCGGGTGGTCTTTGATGTCGCGTATAGTTCTTTCCACCTCGGTTACCCAGTCGTTCCATCGCTCCTCAGTCATGTTCATGGCTGAAAAACATTCTCCGACCCTGTCAATGAACTGCACATTTCCCATGTTTTTCCATGTTTCAATATTGTTAGAGAAAATACTTTCCGCTGATTTATCGTACGTCAGAAACAGCAAGTTGGAAGCTTGGGATATCAGCATATCCAATTCTTCATCGGGCAACAATTCAAGTTCTTCAACGGGTTTGCTGAGTAACCATGTGGCCACTCTGTCGGAGGAAGCCATGTATTCTGAAATTTCCTCCAAATTTCGGGAGAATTTCTCGATATTGCTCATCACCATCATAGCTGAGAGACGGCGATCCTTAGCGCGGTGGTGGTTCTCCAACAGTTGGGCTGCCGCAATAGTAAACAACAAGGAGATGGTAGTTGCGATGACAATCATGACAATCTGTCTCTAGAATCCACCTTTTAAGACGTTCATATTAACTTTTGGGGGCTTGATGGGAATTTTCATAATTAGTATTCAAAAATATCAGGGCAAAGATACAACATTTTTCACCTGCGCACGCTATTTCCCAAAATAATATTTAATCACCACACTGTCATTTTCGTCTTCTGTGCGGGTATGATGAGTGACAAGCAAAATGTCGCTGTACCAGTCGTTGCGAATGGTCAAATCAATGATTCGTCACTACGACTTTACGGACAGTTTTATCGCCGAAGCACACAATATAGATACCACTTGGGAGTGCGGTAGTTTTACCCTCGTTTTGAAGCGATGCAACTCGACGTCCAGACATATCATACACGTTTGCCGTGAACGAAGTGGATCCGTCTTGGGAATAGACAGCGATACAACCGTCTGTCACGTATACAAGATATGGGGAAGTTTCCACATCTTCAACACTCTCCCCAGAACCGCAATCCTCGACAATTTGGGTGAAAGTGGTTCCCCATGATGTTTCGGTATAGGCCTCCGAAGTGCCGCAAGGGACAACGAGGACACAACTCGCGGGTACGTTGCGGAAAGCATTATAGCCGACGCTTGGCGGCGTAGTGGATTTCACTACGATGCTGTCCATAGCGGTGCAATTGAAAAAGGCCATGTTGCCAATGCTGTTGATGCTGGCAGGAAGGGTGATAGTAGACAATGCCGTACATCTCATGAAAGCAAATCCAGGTATTTTGGTGAGTGCTCCAGAAAGTGTGACCGACGTCAGGCTGGTGCAACCACTCACGGCACCGTTACCCATGGAAGTCACGCTGTTGGACATGATGAGTTCGGTCAGTCCGGAGGTAGAGGTAAAGGAAGAGGCGCACACCGTCGTGATGCCGTCGGGGATAGTGTAGCTACCGCTATAGCTCACGGGCAACCGGGCAAAAAGGGTATTGTTATAGATGGGTTGTGTCAAACCATCGCATTCGAGGAACGCCCCAGGACCTATCGAATTAACCGAATTATGAAGGACCACATGGGTGAGGCTTGCACATTGGTAGAAAGCACCGCCGCAGATTTTGGTAATCTGTGCAGGAATTGTGTAAACACCCGTAGCGGTAACCGGCATATAGACGAAGACAGAGTCCTTATAGATAGGATCTGGCAGCGCTGTACCCGAGAAGACGTAGCTGCCGAAGTTGACCACACTGGCAGGGATATTCACTGAGATCAGACCACTGCAGTGTTGGAAGGCATTGTCCCCAATGGTGTTCACTGTACCGGGAATGCTAACCGAGGTGATGCCGTCGCAGCCGTAGAAGGCGTACATGTCGATGGCGGTGACAGTATAGGTGGTGTCATTGTGTTCCACCGTACCATCAATAACCAGTGCTCCTTGCGGTTGGGTGATGCCTTCGGTCCAGTAATCCTCATTGTCGAAATCACCGGGACTGGTGACCACTGCGGTACCTTCGTCGAGATAATAGTAGAGCGTGTCGCCACTAGAACTCACTGCTGAGAAATCGTAAAAGTCCTGCGCTTTGACAGCGGTTACTCCGCAAAAAAGGGTGGCGGCGAGCACCAGAATCATTTTCTTCATGTAGAACCTGGAGTTTTTAGATAAATTTATTGTCTATAAAATACGAAACCTTCTATACCAAGCAAGGATGCATAGTAAGCCGTTTGAGGATCACTCAAATCCAATGGACGGAAAAACACGTCTTCATTTTGGCGATAGTGTAAAGTAAAAGTATCTAAGCTACTGGGACTCACAAAAACGAGAGTTGAGCCATCCCAAGTATAGGTGTTTTTGAAATCTGAATCGCCTATCAATTCCCCATCAATAATCATGGATGAAGTGCGGTGAAGTGAATCGGAGGAGAAAATAGAGATTGTTTCGTTCGAAGTGATTTCTGATCCATCAAGCTCAGTACCGGTGTTTTCAACAAGTTTATAAAAATCGCACGTCCAAGTAGTACCGACGATGTTCATGATTTGAGGTTCTGGGGTAGGCTCTGGGGTAGGCTTAACTTTTTCTTTCTTGCAGGAAACGGCAAGCACTGCTACAACTGCAAACAGAAGCAGAGCCATTCTTTTGAAGTTTTTCATAATTTTATTTTTTTAGATGGGTTTGTTGTGAATTACAATCTGCAAAAATACAAAATTTACATTAAAATATTACGATTATCCTAATAGAAAAAATTTTTGTATCTTTGTAAGTTTTTTTGACATCTGAACAACATGGGAAAATTACGGGAATTTATCGGTTATTTGCTGGGCGGCTTGCTTTTTGTGGCATTGATGCCAACACTGATGTGGCTGGCATCGGGAAGACCCGCTCTGTGGCCTGTCGGCACGGCAAAAGCCATTGTCGCTATCATACTGATACTGGGCGGTCTGTCATTAAGCATCTGGACCATCATCTATATGAAACAACGTGGCAAGGGGAACCCGATGGACGCTTTTGGACACGAGGTGGCACCACGCACAAAGCATCTGATGACCGACGGTCCCTACCATTTCAACCGCAACCCTATGCTCACCGGCACACTGACTTACCTCGTCGGCGTGGTAGTGTGGCTGTGGACATGGCAGGCACTGCTCGTTTGGTGTCTATTCTTCGCCATCATGCTGATACAGGTGATTAGCGAGGAACGCCGCCTCCGCCGAGATTTCGGTGATGAGTACACTGACTACTGCCGCCGTACCCGAAGATTTTAAAATTACTCCGTACACAACACCATAGAAAATCGAATTTTTGCAATCTAAAAAAACTTGAATGCTGGAAACTGAAAGAATACTACTACGACCCTGGCGCGAGAGCGATGCCGAAACGCTCTACAAATACGCTTCCGACCCTGAGGTAGGTCCCCGTGCAGGCTGGCCTCCTCACAAAAGCGTGGAAGAGAGCTTGGAGATTATCCGCACTGTGTTCAATAGTGACCATATCTGGGCTATTGAGATGAAGGAGACTGGTGATCCTATCGGTTGCATTGGTTACTATGCATACGGAGAAAGCAATATCAACATTGGTGAGAATGATGCCGAAGCGGGCTACTGGATAGCACAGCCTTATTGGAGCCAAGGCATCTGCACCGAAGCGCTGCGACTGCTGATTGACTACTGCTTCAACGAGAAAGGCTTTCACACCATTTGGAGCGACTACTTCCCCGACAATCCCGCCTCAGGCCGTGTGATGGAGAAATGCGGTTTCCGTGACACTGGCGAAATCAACTACTGCAGCAAACTCCAAGTCGGTAACGACCGACCCGTGAAAGTGATGAAATTAGAAAGAAATTATTGTAAGGACGCATCGCATGCGTCCGCATGACAACAAAATTGTAGGGACACACCGCATGTGTCCGCATATCAGATAAAAATAATATATGGAACAGAAATTTTGTCAAAGCTGCGGAATGCCGCTAACAGAAGAGATTCTCGGCACCAATGCTGATGGTAGTAAAAATGAAGAATATTGCATCTACTGCTATAAAGATGGTGCATTCACTGGCGACTTCACCATGGAGGAAATGGTGGAATTCTGCTCGCAGTTTGTGGACGAGTACAATAAAAACACTGGACAGAACCTCAACAGAGAGGAATACAAAGACGTGCTCCGTCAGTTTTTTCCTAACCTCAAACGCTGGCAACTGCTCGCCGACCAGCTGCCCCATGCCACATCGCCTATCAAGCAGCAGCTCATCAACGAAGTCAATGCTATGGACATCTGTGGTATGCCCAAGATTGACAACCTCTTCGTGTTGCAAGGCTCGTTCATCAACATGGAGTACCCCATCAATGGCAACAAAGTGAAACTCCTTGACGACAACGCTACTTACTGGGGCAATCAAGTGGAGAAACAAGGTGTACAAGGCCGCTGCTTCGGCATTGCTTGCGACGAACATTACATTCTCGTGAGCGAATACGGCAAAGATGGTGCGGATGCCGAACTTGTGATATTCAAAAAAAGAAATTAAAAAGAAATATAGGACACAACTTTAACACACATAAACCTTTCAAACTTTATAAAGGATGAAAAAAACAGGAAAATGGTGGCACTCCCTGCAAAACCGTGGCAGTTTAGCCCTGCTCTTTGTCGCCGCACTGATGATACAAGTACTCGGCGCAGTGCAGTTCTTCTATACCCGCAATGCCATCCGTAAGGAAGTGGACGTACGCGCCCAGTCCGAGATAAAGATGAAAAACCTGAAGATAAACAAGATGGTATCGAGTGTGGAGTCTGCTGTGGACAATATCGACTGGCTACTGAATTGGTCTGTCGAGAATCCCGAATACATCTATCCCATCATGGAAGAATTTGTCAAGAGCAACCCCGACATACAAGGCTGCGCATACGCCTTCACTCCCCACTATTTCCCTGACAAAGGGCTCTGGTATGAGCCTTATGTCCGGCGCGACACCAATGATTCTTTCATACGCATGCAGATAGCCGATTCCTCTCACGACTACCTCAACATGACCTGGTACAAAGAAGGATTAACGGCCGACAACGGTCGATGGACCGAACCCTATATCGACAATGACGGCGCACAAGGCATGATTTGCACCTATTGCTTTCCCGTACGAAATGCAAAAGGCGAGGTGGTGGCCGTCTTCGGTGCCGACCTGTCGCTCAACTGGCTGACCGACGAATTTGTTACGGAACAAAACACCAAGTCGTACGCTTTCATTGTCAGCCGTGAGGGACGTATCCTGGCTTGTCCCGACAAGTCCAAAATCATGAACTATACCTTGGACGATGCCGACAGCGATTTTCAAGACACCACGATAAGATCGGTGAACAAAGCCATGCTTGCAGGCGAAAGTGGCAAGGCAGAGGTAAAAGACAACAACAATGAACTGGCATACATGTACTATTCTCCTGTTGGAGGGAGAACCGGCTGGTCGATGGCCATCCTGTACCCCGACCGTGTGATCTACAAAGGACTGCGCAGCATCGCCCTCAAACTTGGAGTCCTTATGCTTTTCGGACTTGCTCTCATGGTCTATATCATGTGGCGCACCGTCAGAGGTTTCAAACGTTTGCAAACCGTCAGTGCCGAGAAAGAGCGCATCGGCAGCGAGCTGCGTATTGCCAGCAACATCCAGAACGGCATGCTTCCCAAGACTTTCCCGCCCTATCCCGACCTCGAAGAGCTGACCCTTTACGGTGCCCTCACCTCCGCCAAAGAGGTAGGTGGCGACCTCTACGACTTCTCCGTGCGCGACCAGAAGTTATTCTTCTGCATCGGCGATGTCAGTGGCAAAGGTGTTCCCGCCTCATTGGTGATGGCAGTCACCCGTAGTCTTTTCCGCTCTGTCTCCTCCCGTGTTGATGATCCCGGTGAAATCATATCGCAAATGAATAACGCCATGTCGGAGATGAATGAAAACGCAATGTTTGTCACCCTCTTCATCGGTGTATTTGACCTCCGTACTGGCAAATTGGACTACAGCAACGCCGGTCACTGCGCCCCCGTATTGCTTGGTGGCGAAACTACCCTCATTGCAGTGGATGCCAATATTCCCGTGGGTGTCATGCCCGACTGGAAATTCTCCAGCCAACATACGTCTATCAAACCTGGCCAGACGCTCTTCCTGTACACCGACGGTCTTACAGAAGCTGAGAACGGAAAACTCGAGCAGTTTGGCGAAGAGCGCTTGCTGAAAGCCCTTGCAGAATCCGACACTAACCCGCGTCCCCTCATCGAGGGAATAAAACAAACCGTACACAACTTTGTCGGTACCGCCGAACAGAGCGACGACCTCACCATGCTCGCCATCCAGTTCAACAAGCCCCGCATCAGCTAAATCAACTCATTTTTACGAAGAAAACTCAACTCTATGAAAACCGAAATACAGCCCCAAGAAACCAAGCGAGCGTTTGCCTTTGAAATGTGGATGACCGCACCGATGCCGATGGTGACATTGGTAAAGACGATGAATGTGAGCAAGCTGGTTAAAATCAGCAGAAAGAGCGATATCAAGTTCAACACCCTGATGTGCTGGTGTATCGGCAAAACGGCCAGTAAGACGGAGGAATTGCATCTGCTGCCGGAAGACGGGAAACTGTACCAGTACGACCAGATTGCCATCAACGTGGTAGTACGCAACCGCAAAGGCGGCATCAATTCCTGCGATATCCCCTATTCCGAAGACCTGCAGCAGTTCAACCGCGACTACATGGAGCTGACCACCAAGGTGGCGGCGGAGTGCCAGAGCAGTTTTCTTGACGGTTACATGATTGTCGGCACCTCCGCCATGATCCAGACGGAGCTCGACTGCGTGGTAAACCAATATACTGACAAGTTCCTCAACCCGATGGTAATGTGGGGCAAGTACCGCAAAAGCTGGTTCAAGACACTGTTGCCCGTATCGTTCCAGTTCCACCACGTACAAATGGACGGTGGCGATGCAGCACGGTTTTTAGAGCGGTTGCAGCAAACCATCCTCTCTCTATGAAGCTGCTCAAACAATACCGTTTCGGCTTTGACTTTTGGGGACTCCTCCTTTTCCTGTTGGTGATGCTTCCAAACTTCATCTGGTTTGCCGTCTCCGCACCAAATGATATTCTGCGTACGGAATCCGTCACGCCGGTGGTGGATGTCATTGCTTCGGTTTGCCAGGTTCTGACCGTCGCGTGCCTCTGCTTTCTCATCAACGAAGAAAGAGGCAAGCTGCGTTTCTCGCCGTTAGTCATTGCCGCAGTTGCTTGTATAGTAATTTATTACCTTGGCTGGATATTGTACTATATCGGCATCACTAATCCGTGGGTAATTCTTCTGCTGACCATCCCACCGTGCTTGTCGTTCATCCTTTTCGCCGTCGATCGGAAAAACCTCCCGGCGGTGTTATTCGCCACAGCATTTGCGGTGTGCCATTTGATTTTCGGGGTAGTGAATTTTATAATTTGAAAACTGCAACCATTATTTTTCCGTACCTTTGCCATTTGAAAATAAATTTTGAATATGATGGATTACGACACATTAAAAGGACTCCGTCACTGCGAAACGCTGGTGGTGGAGCATAAAGACACCGCCGCTGTGTATGGCTCCGGTGCATTGGAAGTGTTCGCCACCCCGGCTATGATTGCCCTGATGGAGAAAACATGCCTTATGAGCGTGTGCGACAAAATCGGGGAGGGCAACACCACCGTCGGTATTGCCGTCAATATCAAACATTTGAAAGCAAGTCCTGTGGGTGCCACCATCCGCTGCGAAGCCGAGCTCACCGAGGTGGACCGCCGCCGCTTGGTATTCAAGGTTCAATGCTTTGAAGGAGAAAACCTCATCGGTGAAGGCATCCACGAACGCTTTGTGGTGGAAAGTACGAAATTTATGGCAAAGCTATAAAAGCCTATTCTTACGCATTAACGAAAGCTGCGAATTTTTCGGCTTGCGCTTTCAACTCTGCAACCTGCTCGTCAGTGAGATTGAACTCGCCTTTGGTCCATGCCTCAACACCCAAAGCAATACCCGTTTGTGCTTCTGTCATCACCTGCATCTTGATGAACTCTAACAGCTCGTTCAGTTTGGCACGGCACGAAGCGGTCTTGTTGGTGCCACCGGCACCGCTGGCGGTAACCTTTTTGCCCACCACCGCACTGGGATTGGTAAAGTTACTCATGTCCATCGGACGGGAAAGCCAGTCCAGCAGGTTCTTGAGCAAACCAGGGTAGCTGAAGTTATATTCGGGGGTGAAAATCCAGATACCGTCGGCAGCCAAAATTTCCTTGCGAACACGAGCCACAGGAGCAGGAACGGAAGCTTCCAAGTCCTGGTTCATCAGCGGAACATCTTCAAATTCAAGATATTTGATATTGAACTGGTCGGACAACATTTTTTCGGCCAAAGCAGCCAACTGACGGTTAAAGGACTGTTTGCGCAAAGAGCCCACAATAAAGACAATGTTTTTCATAACTTTCTGATTGATTTCCTATAATGATGCTGCAAATATACAAATTTAATTCACACCCAGGGTGGCATTGCTCGTTCCTCGCACCTTACCCCAGGCTATGCTCCTTACAGGCCTACAGCCTGCGACAAAATCATTGTGAATACTTAACGATGTGCTCAAGAATCAATATCTCTCCACAAAATCCCTTACCAGTTTGAAAATCGGTTCGTAGGTATCGATGAGAAAGTTCTCGTAGGTGTCGAAGGTGGTGTGGTAGTACTTGAAAGCATCGCCCTCTTCATTTTCGAAGAAGATGCAGGGCACATGGCGGACGGCGAAGGGATAGTGGTCGCTGTTGCCAGCCAACTCGCCACGGTTCAAGCTCTTGAAATAATGCTTCCCGTTGTTAAGTTTCTCAAACAGGGCATAACCCCGCATTCCCTCATCGCTCACCTCGCAGTACTGCACGGGATTATTGTCGCCAATCATATCAATGTTGAACAGATACTTGATCTGTGTCAGGGGTACCAAAGGATGCTCCGCGTAGTACTCCGAGCCTCGTAAATTGGCATCTTCACCCGAGAAGGCAATGAAAAACATGTCGTATTCGGGGCGGTTCTGAGCATAATACTTGGCCAGCGTCACGATAGCCGCAGTACCTGAGGCATTGTCGTTGGCACCAGCATAAAACACTTTTTTGCCGAGGTTACCAAGATGATCGTAATGCGCGGTAAACACATAGCAGCTGTCATGTTTCCGGCCTTCCACTTTGGCAATCACATTGAAAAGTTCGTAGTCTTTCAGGAACTTGTTTTCAATATTGACGGTAATGCTTTTGGCATCTTTCGGAAAATCGGTTGTGACCCAAATAACGGGCTTTCCTGTCACCTTCTCACCGTAAGCTTTGTAGAACTTCAGCAAAGGCTCCCAGGTCTGAATCAACCCCGCGTTAGCACAACTTGTACCTCCCCACAACCGCTGGAAATCCTTGTAATGCTTGTAAGAGAACCAGAAATCGCATACCACAAAGCAGTCCTTGTATTCAGGCTTTGCCAAGTCAGCGAACATTTTCTCCGCATCATAATTGGCCGTATCAACGAAATACAGCTTGTATGTGCCCTTCACACCGGGAGAGTACTCACGCATGGAGAAATCCACACCCGGGGTCAATTCACGCCCATCCACCGACATTTCCATCTTGCCTGGGAAAGTATTGATATCGATGGTAAACGGCTGGCATGTGACGTCGTCAACTCCGGCTTTAGTAAACTCCTTTTTCAGGTATTTCCCAGCCTTGTTGGCACCGCCGTAGGCATAGCCGCGTCCCTGGTATTTTGCGGAACTCAGTTCCTTGACCACTTGTTTGTAGTGCTCCAAATCCTGCGCTTGCAGAGACGTTTCATGAAACGTCTCTACTATCAGAAACGCCAAAACTATGATTATCAGCTTCTTCATAGCTCTCATTCTATATCCTTATTTCACCTTTTTGCCATTCAGGAACACCTGTTCCACCTTGTTGCTGCCGAAGCTGTAAGGCATGAACTCGATGGTGGGGATGGGTTTGGTGATGTAGAAATTGGCCACCTTGCCTTTGGCGATACTGCCGTGCGTCTGACTTACACCCATAGCATATGCTGTGTTCAACGTTGTAGCATTGATAGACTCCTCGCAGGTCATACGGTAGTTGACACAACCCATCGACAAAATAAATTGCATATTGCCTGAGGGTGACGAACCCGGATTGTAGTCAGAAGCCAAAGCCACTGGCAAACCCGCATCAATCATCTGACGGGCTGGGCCATACACCATATTCAGGAAGAAAGCGGCGCCGGGCAAGAAAGTCGGCATGGTTTCGGAACCAAGCAGACACTCAATCTCTTCAGGACCAGTATGTTCCAAATGGTCAACCGACAAACTGTTGTACTTGACACCCACCTGAATACCACCTGAATTAGCCAGCTCATTGGCATGGATTTTGGGTCTCATGCCATATTTGATACCCTGCATCAGTATACGTTCGGTCTCTTCTGGGGTGAAGAATCCCCTATCACAAAAAACATCAATATAATCAGCCAAATCCTCAGCGGCTACCATCGGAATCATCTCATTGATAATCAAATCCACATACTCTCCCTGACGACCCTTGTACTCTTCCGGCACCCCGTGAGCACCCAAGAAAGTAGCACGGATGGTCAGCGGTGACTTTTCTCTCAAACGACGGATAACACGCAACGATTTCAGCTCATCCTCTGTGGACAGACCATAACCGCTCTTGATTTCCACTGCGCCAGTACCGAAAGAGATAATCTCTTCCAAACGCTGCCAGGCTTCGTCAAACAGCTCTTCCTCAGAGGCTTTGCGCAGTTTCTGCACACTGTTCAGAATACCGCCGCCACGCTTGGCGATTTCCTCATAGCTCAAGCCTTTGATCTTGTCATTGTATTCAATCTCACGGCTGCCTTTATACACAATGTGCGTGTGCGAATCGCAGAACGAAGGGAACACCATCCGTCCCGACGCGTCAATTTCCTGTACCTTATGTTTGCATTGACTCAGCACCTCATCGGTCAGCTTGCTCATCTTACCGAAATCCACAATTTTATCGCCATCCGTCAACAGGAAAGCGTTGTCAATACATTTTACCGTCTGCATGTCTTTGCCGGCACGCAACAGCACAGGCTTGGTCTCCACCTGCACAAGTTTCTTGATGTTTTTGATTAGATATGCCATGATGCTATCAATTAACAGTTAACAATTAATAATTAACAGTTGATTTTTTACTCTTAGTTCTTGATTCTTAATTCCATTGGCACATTAGCACATTGTCACATTAGCACATTAAAATAATTTGCACATTTGCTAATTAACTAATTTGCTAATTTACACGTATTTATTTCCGAATTCTACTTGTACGTCAGTCACATATTGGCGGATCTGCTGTTCGTCTTCTTTCTTGCAAATCAACAGCACATCGTCATTTTCCACCACTATATAGTCCTCCAGTCCCTGAATCACCACCACTTTGTTTTTGGGCATGTTCACAATACAATTGTGGCTGTTATACATCTTCACCTTTTTTCCTGTGATGGCGTTGTTATCCTCGTCTTTTTCGCGCAGATTAAACAGCGAGCCCCAGGTTCCCAGGTCCGACCAGCCGAAATCGGCGGCATAGACCTTCACATTGGTAGCCTTTTCCATCACACCGTAGTCAATAGAAATATTCCGGCACACCTGATAAATCTGATTGATAAACGAATGTTCTCCGGGAGTGTTGTACAAACCCTCTCCCTGCTTGAACAAATCATTCACATCAGGCAGGTATTTTTCAAAGGCCGCGAAAATGGATTTCAAAGACCACATGAAGATACCGGCGTTCCACAGGAAATCGCCACTTTCAATAAATTGTTTGGCCATCTCCAGTTCCGGTTTCTCCGTGAACATCTTCACATCATAGATAGAAGGATTGTCCGGCAGACTTTTCTCGTCGTTAAACTGAATGTAGCCGTAGCCTGTGTTCGGATGGGAAGGTTTGATACCTATGGTCAACAGACAGTCGTTCTCCCCTACCGCCTTCAGGCCTTTCTCCACTACATCCACAAAAACATCCTCCTTGACAATCAGATGGTCGGATGGAGCTACCACCACCACTGCATTCGGATTTTTCTGCTTGATTTTGTAGTTGGCGTAGGCAATACACGGTGCTGTATTACGTCTTGCCGGCTCCAGCACCACCTGTTCATCGGTAATATCCGGCAATTGTTCTTTCACAATGTCCCTGTATTGCTCACTGGTGACAATGTAGATGTTTTCTTTCGGGCAAACTCTGCTGAATCTGTTGAAAGTTTTCTGGATGAGAGTACTTCCGTCTCCCATGATATCGATAAACTGCTTGGGGGTATTGGAGCGGCTCATAGGCCAGAACCTGGCACCAATACCTCCGGCCATAATGACGCAGTAATTGTTGTTATTCATATTTACTGTTAATCGTTTATTGATACAAATTAAGAATTAAGAATTAAGAACTAATAATTATTATTCATAGTTAGTTCTTAACTCTTAGTTCTTAGTTTAATACACTATCATTATCTTTTATCATAAAAGAAATTCCGGTAGCTTTGGCCAAAGCCAGCGTCCATCTGAGAGAACACATTCAGCTGGTTCTCTGCTGTCTGAATACCCTTCTGGGCGACAGTCTCATTCTTTGCCTGCTGAGCTACCTGAGTGATATTCTTCAAAGACTGGAAGGCCATGGTCAACTGTTCCTGATTCTTCTCCACATCGGTCAGACAACGGCTTATTGTGCTGTTCTGCTTTTCAATGTAGGCATTGGCGAACTTGTCGAACTTCAGCTTCTTCAATTCCTGCTCCGGCAACTGTGCCTGATATTCGTTCAGGATGTTGAACATCTGCTGAGTGAACAAGAGGTTATAATTGATCAGTTCGGCATAATTGTCAGCCATGCTTTCATCATAATTGCGGTCAAGCCATGCCATCTCCTCCACAAAGAAATTCCAATAGTCTGTTGCCATTTGCAGACCTTTCTGACGACCGCTTTCGGTATTCAGCATGAAATAGTCGCGGATGAAGAATACACAAGTTTGAGAATAACCCAACTGATGATCAAGTAAATACGGGAAATTGGAAGCAGGCAGTACTTCGTTACAATGATCCAGCACTTTTTCTGCCGAGTCAATCTTTCCTTCCACCATCAGCTGTTCAGCCAAACGCTGATGTAACTTACGAATCAGGCTCGTCAATCTAACATTGTCTTCTGAATGATAAACACGAGGATCGTTGAAACCACCCCAAGCATACTTATAAGCTTCCTTAGCCGGTGCATTGGGATTGTTGACCCTGTCAATACGACTGTGGTCATTGAACACATTCATCAAGTTGTTATACAGGATATCAGAATTGATACGACCTGCGTCATAATAGCTTCTCTTCGGCGATTTGATAGGCACCAAATGGTATGCCATACCTTCCAGCTGGAAGTATTCTTCCAAACCGAGATAAGCCTCGGGACCTGTGGTGGCCGCATAATAAACCGGACGTTCCCAGTTGTTATTGGCCAAGATGTCCATCATGATGATATAGGCCTTCACGTAGGTATTCACACCTCCAGTCTCCATATTCCAACGCAATTTGTCCACAATCAAATCGGCATCTTCTGGGGCAACAGTACCATTTGCCAGCACTTTCTCCTTGTCAACATCCAGAGAGAAGCTGCCAGGGATAGCGACACCAGTGCTTCTGTACTTGTCTGACGGCAAGAAATACAGCACTTTCTGGTTGTCGAACTGAGGCTGTTTCACATATTCGATAATGTCTTTCAGGTTGACAAACTGATTGCCGGCAGGAGCAAGGTGCATCATGTCGCGGGTACCGTCCTTGTACTGGTTCCAAGTCATGGAGATGGGCAGCGGAGCGGAGTTATAAGCCTGACGCTTCATCTGATCGACATACCAGCTGGTGCTCAACAATGAAAGGTTGCACACACGCACGTCGGTACGATAACCCTCCACCTCCTGGGCATACCACAAGGGGAAAGTATCGTTATCACCCAAAGTAAAGAGGATAGCGTTGGGAGCACAGGAATCCAAGTAGTTCTTGGCCAATGCCAAAGCCGTGTAGCGGTTGGAACGGTCATGATCGTGCCAGTTCTCCTTGGCCATGATGCCAGGCACCAAACCCAAGCAAATCAAGGTCACCAACAGGGCACCAGCCACCTGTACCTTGCTATTTTTAATCTTTTCAAAAAGTGAATAAATACCGTAAACTCCGAAGCCCACCCAAATGGAGAAGGCGTAGAAGGAAGCGGCGAAAGCATAGTCACGTTCACGCGGCTGGAACGGTTCCATATTCAGATAGAACGCGATAGCCAAACCTGTCATCAGGAAAAGCCACAGCACTACGTATGAGCCTTTTGGATCTTTCATGGAATACACAATCAAACCAATCAGGCCCAAAAGCAAGGGCAACATGTAATATTTATTGTGACCAGGACGCTCCAGACTGGCTGGGAGGTCGTTACCTTTCACACCCAAACGCATCTTGTCGAATGCAGGAATACCTGTAATCCAATTGCCTTTGTCAATGTCATTCCGTCCCTGGATGTCATTCTGACGACCGGAGAAATTCCACATGAAATAGCGGAAATACATATAGTCGAACTGATAAGTATGCATGAATTTCAGATTCTGCTGGTAAGTAGGCATTTTTCCCTTCTCCAGATTTCTACGGTTTTCCTTGTCCGAGGCACTGTTGCTATTATACTGTGCCGCCAGCCAGTTGATGTAATTCTGTCTATGGCTGCTCGACCACAATCTCGGGAAGAACATCATATCGGCAGGATTGTAAACCGGGATTTCATCTCTTCTGTAGTCAGAAATGATATATTTTCCAGAAGCGTCATCACGTGTATAAACCGGTTTTCCATCCTTGGTACCTATATAACGTGAGTTGTAGCTTTGACCATAAATAATCGGTTTTGAACCGTACTGCTCACGATTCAGATAGGCCAACAGGGCTACGGGATCTTCAGGATTGTTCTCATCGATGGTAGGATTAGCGTTGGAGCGGATCACCAAGGTGAAGAAAGTGGAATAACCCACCAAGATGAAAATGAAGCAATAAACGCCAGCCAACCAATTGGCTTTCTGTTTTTTGTAACCACGGTACAAGGCCCAGCAAACCAAAGCCGCCAAAAGGGTGAAGAAAATAATAGACCCTGAATGGAAAGGCAGACCAATGGAGTTAACGGCAAAAATCTCAAATTTACCAGTTAAGTTAACAATCTGAGGTACTATGATATACAAAATTGCTCCCAACAAAACGAAAGAAAGAATCAAGGAGAAGAAAACACCCCACTCGGGCAGCGATTTGACAGTTCCTTTCTTCACACAAAGAATGAACAAGGGAATGGAAATGAAAATCCAGTCGAAAATCATCCATCCAGTGTTGAGACCGAAACCAATGAAGAAAGAAAGAACAGCCAATGACTGCACAATACCCATGTAGCTGGCATTTTTAGACACCTTGAAGTAAACGATCAGCACGATAGCCGGCAAGGTCAGCAAGTTCAGCAAGTGAACACCGATGGAAAGACCTATAAGATAGGCAATTAAAACAATCCAACGGTTGGGGTTGGTATTCGACTTGGGATTGTCGTACTCCTCGTCCCACTTCAGGATGCACCAGAACACCAATGCCGTGAAGAAAGAGGACATGGCATACACCTCACCTTCCACTGCGGAAAACCAGAAAGTATCTGTAAAAGTGTAAGTTAATGCACCAACAATAGCGGAACCTATAATAGCCACTGTGCGTCCAGGAGTCATTTCACCCAGTTTATTCACCATCTTGCGACCCAAGCGGACGATGGTCCAATATAGGAACATGATGGTCAAACCACTACAGATAGCGGACATGCAGTTGACACAAAAAGCAGCTTTGGTGACATCACCACCGGCAAAGAGGGTGAAGACTCTGCCAATCAACTGGAAAGTCGGTGCTCCAGGCGGGTGACCGATCAACAATTTGTATGTGGTGGCAATGTACTCGCCACAATCCCACCAAGAGGCAGTAGGCTCAGCGGTCATAATATAAACGGCAGAGGCCAAAATACCTATCGCCCAGCCGATTATATTATTGATTAACTTAAATTTTTTGGACATGTTTTATTTGTTTAATGATTATGATATTTCTATATTCCCCACATTGCGCGTCGCTTATGTGGGGTTATTGAAATTTAACCTCTTCGAGGTAATTTGTATTCTTAATTGCCGGCGGCTTTGAACTGGCGCAGGAAGCGGACATCATTCTCAAAATAAAGTCTGATGTCGTTGGTCCTGTATTTCAGCATGGTCATACGCTCAATACCCAAACCAAAAGCATAACCGGTATATTTCTTACTGTCGATGCCGCAATTCTCCAGCACGCTAGGATCCACCATGCCGCAGCCTAAGATTTCCACCCAGCCGGTGTGCTTGCAAAGGGCGCAACCGCTGCCACCGCAGATATTGCAAGAGATATCCATCTCTGCCGACGGTTCAGTAAAGGGGAAATAAGAAGGACGCAGACGAATCTTGGTGTCTTTGCCGAACATCTGCTGGGCAAAATAGAGCAAAGTCTGCTTCATTTCCGCAAACGATACATTTTCAGCCACATACAAACCTTCCACCTGATGGAAGATACAATGGGCACGAGAGGTGATAGCCTCGTTACGGAACACACGACCCGGGCAAATCACGCGGATAGGAGGCTGCTGTTTCTCCATGGTACGCACCTGCAACGAAGACGTGTGGGTACGCAGCAAAATGTCAGGATGCAGCTCAATGAAGAAGGTGTCCTGCATATCGCGGGCCGGATGCTCTTCCGGGAAGTTCAGAGCGGTGAACACGTGCCAGTCATCCTCCACATCGGGACCGGAAACCGTGCTGAAACCGATTTTCTCGAAAATGTCGCACACCTCGTTCATCATGATGGAGATGGGGTGCATTGAACCCAGGGTGACTGCCGTGGAAGGACGGGTTACGTCAAGGTCGCTTCCTGCCTGTACTGCCTGACATTCCATCTTAGCCTTAGCCTCTTCATAGAATTGCTGGGCTTTCTGTTTCAGCTCGTTCACCTGCTGGCCGAAGCTTTTGCGTTCCTCGGGAGCCACATTCTTGATTTCGGATAACAGTTCCTGCAACTCGCTCTTTTTGGTTAAAAACTGAAGACGGAACTGCTCTAAAGTGTCCAAACTGTCAATAGCAAATTGTTCCAGCTGGGATTTTATTTTGTCGATAGAGGTCATTTTAGTTGATTTGTTTATTCGGTTATACGTTAAGACGTCAAGGCGTTAAGACGTTAAAAACATTCTCCACGTCTTCACGTCTAAACGTCTTCACGTTTATTTCATTATTTCTGCGGAGATGATTTTGATATCTTCCAGAGGTCTGTCGCGACCGTCTTTCTGCTGGGCGGCAATCTTGTCCACGATTTCCATGCCGGACACCACTTCTCCGAAAACGGTATAGTCTCCATCCAGATGGGGAGCACCACCGATAGAGGTATAATCCTTGATTTGATCCATGCTATAAGTCTTGCCGGTCATCTGGATTACACGGTTTATCTCATTGGTATTGAACACTCTGCCATCCACGATATAAAACTGCGAACCTGACGACTCCTTTTTGGGATTGACATTGTCGCCCATACGTGCAGCGGCCACAGCGCCACGCTTGTGGTACAGACCGGGAACAAATTCAGCGGGAATAGTGTAGCCAGGGCCACCGTTTCCTAACATCTGTCCAGGTTTGGCGTTTTTGGATTCAGGGTCACCCGTCTGAATCATAAAATTCTGGATAATACGATGGAACAAAACACCATCGTAGTATTTGTCGTTCACCAATTTGATGAAATTCTCCTTGTGCAGAGGAGTCTCGTCGTATAGAGCGATAACGATGTCGCCCATCGAGGTTTTCAGTAATACTTTGGTCATTTGTGCAGGTTTTTTCTTTTTAGTCGGATTTTTCTGCTCCTGATTATCGTTTCCTGTGGTGGCAGTATCGGCCTTACTGGCTTGTGAACATGCCAACATTAACAGGGCGGACAATAAGATAATCAGTACGTTATGTTTTTTCATAGCTATATGATATATACTTTAAATAACTGCTTTTTTGCAGTTTTATTTTAAGCTTGCAAATTTAAACAAAAAGTTGATACATTTGCCACACATGTTGCAAGGTATTTTTCAAACAAAAACACGTCTTTTATTCGTACTCCACAATATTGGCTTTGGTTTTTTCTATATCCACAGGCCATATATAATTACATTTCGTAATCACACTTTCAGAAATTCGTTTCCACCAGCTTGATTTCAATTCGGGAGCCGTCAATGTTGGTGTTGTCCATCTTTACAAAGCCGTATGTGTCGTTATAGTATGCGGTGAGGTGGGTTTTCCCGATACGGCTTTTGGCCATGGCCTCCACCTTTACGCACGGAAGTGTACCCATCGGTGTGACCACCTCGCAATCCGTTTCGGTAATCTTGTACTTATACTTATTGACGATGCTGCCCGTCCAGGTTTTCCAACGCTCGTCGCCCCAGTGGCTGCCGATGGTGAGTTTCCATTTCCAAGTCTTTCCTTTTTTGATGGGGTATTGGATGTAAGGAAAGGGATTGAGCTCGAGAACCTTAAACAAACAACTCCGATTAGGATGCATCCACAAATTCCGCTCGTTCTCCACTATACCAGAACGTGACGAAGACCGTTCTCTTTGGTCATCAAAAAAGAAACGAAACTCTTCAATAGTTTGATCATAATCATTGCCAAAACCGCCACCAGTGCATGCGACTTTCAATAAATAACGGTTGACGCAGGAATCTGTGGCATCAAAGATATCCGAGAAGGAGAAGTCCGACGCCGTATATGTGCAGGTGGTGGTGTCGCCAGTTTCCGTGAGACATATTCCTTGTTTGGGAACAAGCTTATACCTCATGAAGCGCTCGTTTCCTTGTGGGTCGAAATAATGGAACTCAAAGTTGAATTCCCTATCGGCTTGGTAAATCTTGTTGTCCTCGGTATAGCGGCAAGGATTTGCGGTGTCAGTTCTCACCTCAAACCAGACGCCATCTTTGCCACTACGTGAATATTCGGTGTTTTGTGAAAAAGCCGGAAGACAGGCACAGACAGTCAAGATGGCAATGGTGATGAGATTTTTCATGTTGTTTTGGGTTTGTCTGAAGTAGTTGATGGTCAATGGTAAATTGGGTAAATTGCAAAGTTACCTTCCTTTCAGCGTACTCGTGCAGAGCTTGATGTTCTCGCGCTTATCGAAGTTAATGTAGTACGCTTTTATGTTCAGGCTGTCCTGCTCGTTTTTTCGCACGATTTCCTCGGCGAGGCGCTTGTTTTTGGGTTTGTTGAAGACACCCTCGTAAGTGGCCCAATAGATCAAGACCACAAAGTCCGCATCGGCAATATCAGTATAGAAGGCCGTGCTGTCGAAATTAATGACACACTGACTGTTGATGTACCATGAAAGAGGCTTGTTGGGGTCTGTATGGTATTGAGTACTGTCCGATAGGCTATGAAACAAGGTAAAACTGTAGGCAGTACACCCGGTACTTGTCTCAACGGGAATCACCATATCCCCATGCTTGAATATCAGAGGGTCGAATTTATTACTGGCGGAATCCACCGTGCGCAAGCGGTCAGTTACCCAATAGCGAATGGTTCCCGTATCGGTGGTGAACAGCATCGGGAACTCATCAAAATGAAACTTGCGGGCTTTTTTCAGTACCTTTTTTTCTGTTTTCGGAGAGGGCGTTTTGACACCCAAAATCCCCCGTGCCAAAAAACAAGATGACAGCAGCGCAGATAATACTACAAATACAAGGATAATGGTTAAGCTTGATTTTCTCATATTTGTTGGTATTTTGTGATACTGTCGCAAAAAAACTGGTGATTCCCGAGCCGGTTTTCAACAAAGAGAGAGTGTAGTTGTATAACTCGTGATAATATGGTAACGCAACTGTTTATGCATTTATTGTACCAAATACACAACTGTCTAATAAATAATGATTTAAAAGCAGAGTTCAACCTGTCGACTGTAAAGATATTTTACAGTCGTGTAAAATATCTTTACACTTACTCTATAATAGTTCGGCATAGAACAAGGTGGTTTGAGACACCTAGAAATTCAGCCAAAATAATAAAAAAAATAACATTTTGGCTGAATTTCTAGCGTATATAAAAATTTTTACTTATCTTTGCAGCAACAAATTAGCATTGTCATGAACCCGTCATCAGTTATCGGAAGAGAAGAGGAACTAGACACCATTTCACGGCTTTACGAATCAGGCCGTTCCGAATTCCTGGCCATTTACGGTCGACGTCGTGTCGGCAAGTCGTTTCTCATCGAGGAAGCCCTGGAGAACAAGTTCTCCTTTATGGCTGTCGGACTATACCAAAAAATCGACAAGGACAATCCCGAAAAGGTTGAGTCGTACCGAAAAAAACAGTTGGCACACTTCTATAATAGTCTTCAGGAATATGGCCTCAAAAAAGAAGGGAATCCGGCTCCAACGAGCTGGATGGAAGCCTTAGGGCTTTTGAAGAAGTTGCTGCAAAGCAAGCGATCCAAACGCAAAGTGGTCTTCATCGATGAATTACCCTGGCTGGCCGGCCCTCAATCGGCAGAACTGCTTGAAGAGCTCGGCCACTTCTGGAATTCATGGGCCAGAAAGCGCAAGGACATCTTCCTTATCGTGTGCGGATCGGCCACCAGCTGGATGGTTGATAATGTCATGCGCGATTACGGAGGTCTTTATGGAAGAATTACCGAATCCATCTTCCTTAAGCCTTTCACCCTTTCAGAATGCGAAAAGTACTGGACCAAACGCGGCTTCCATCTGTCGAGATACGAAATAGCCCTAGCCTATATGGTCATTGGAGGAGTACCATTCTATATGGACAGCATCCGTCCTGACCGGACAATGGTCGACAACATCAACGCCATTTACTTCGATAAGGACAAGGCCCGGCAAGAATTCAAGGACGTTTACACAGGCCTCTATTCCAGTTCCGAAATCTACATTGACGTCATCCGTCAGTTGGGCAAGCGGTTCTATGGGATGACTCGGTCAGAGCTGCTCAAAGCCGTCGGCAAAAAAGGAGGCGGTTCCTTCTCAGATGTTCTTGAAAACCTAATTGACTCCGGCATCATCAGAAGCTATTCCCTTTATGGCGGACAAAGAAAGCAAACCTTCTATCAATTGGTTGATTTTTTCACCTTGTTCTATCTTCGCTTCGTCGAGAGTCCCGAATTTACTTCCTGGCGTTCGGTGCAGCGGAGCAAGCCCTTCTTTACCTGGGCAGGCAACACCTTCGAACTTCTTGTCATTGAACATATAGCGCAACTTGCCGATGCACTGCGCATAAAGGAATATGCCACACCTTTCAGTTGGAGGGGAGAAACGCCTGACGGCGAGGGAGTCCAAGTGGACCTCATCATTCCTGCTACTGCCGAGCGAGCCGACTATATTTGCGAAATGAAATTCTCTGAAGGCAAATACGTTCTTTCTAACGAAGACGCCGAAGAAATCACTAGACAAATATCAGCCGTAATGAACTCTAAAATCCACAAACCCAGCCACTCAATTTACGTCGCCTTGGTGACATCGTTCGGGACAAGTGATTCAAAGCATAAAATACATATAAATGATGTAGTTACATTAGATTCACTGTTCTAGAAATTCAGCCAAAATCAACATTTTTTATTGGTTTTGGCTGAATCTCTAAGAATGATTAATCATACTCCACAATTTTGATCTTGCTGATATCCGTCGGCCATAACCACATCGATTCGCGCCTGTCGTTCAGGTGCTCAATATCTTCTATCGGCTGAAAACCTCCTCTCCACCCTTGGCAACCATATCTTTGTGGCTCTTTCTTTCGGACAAGACTCCGGTCAATGAAATAGGCCATTTTATTTCTCGGAATATCACCTTGCTCCATTAACGGCATAAACTCGCTAATCAGGCGGTCTTGCAAATCAGAATCTATGTGCATAATTAGGATATATGCGGAGTGAAAGCCTTCGTAACCCACATTGCTCCATGTTGGAAGTCCATACTCCTTAATCAAGTTGGACAAAATATGCGTGTTGACAGAATCCATTGTCCGCATCAACAACCTGAATGAGTCCCTGATCTCTTTTGTTTCCCCATGAATGAAATGATACCTGACAATAGAATCCCTTAATTGCAGTTTTCTTAGGGTGTCAATATACTGCCGGTCCTTGTGTCCATATAGCTGAGACAGGGAATCACACAAGGGCCACCAGGATTCCGTTTTATACGCATCAAAAATAGGATTCTCGAAAAACGTGATATCAAAACATTTGTATTGGGTGAGTCTCAATGCGGTGTTTTTAACCCTTTCAGTATCACCACACATTACCGATGCAATACAGTACTTCCTCATGTCAGCGTAATCCACAATCCGCCCATAGACAGAATCCATCTGGGCATACTTATTAGCGGCAAGGGGATAATCGGCTTTGTTGAATGCCCGAGAAGCGCCAGCTTGCAACGAAAAACACTGTTGCCACTCGGGAGACTGCGAGAACACCGACCCCACGGCGAAAAACAATATGACGGTGAGAAGTTTTTTCATATCCAAATTTTTTGTGCCTGCAAATTTACATTTTTACAAGTTTCCTTACTACATCCTGCACACTATCTTTTCCAAAATCTATGGATATTTTTGATTGGATACCAGCGGAAAAGTCATTCCCCTCAAAATCAAAAGATTTGAAGGAATTGATGAAAAGATTTATGCCTGATTCCAATGGGATAACCAGAGGTTGCCCATTTGCACCTGCTGTCTTACCGCCCAAAAGTGTAACATTTTTGCCTTGTGAAAGTGTAATTGCAAAACCTTCCGCAGCGGAAGCGGTGTGTGGTCCAATAAGTACGAAAATCATCCCCTTGAATCTGTCAGACATAGGTGTCGGGTTCGGCTGATAGTTGGGGCTTATTACCGTATCGAAAGCCGTTCCATCGACATAGGGGTAATAGTTAAGTTTGAACCATTCATCTACCTCATTGTCGTCATAATACAGTTTTTTAGCCATGCCCCATGCCTTTTTTGCCGAGTTATGAGTTTTTGCCATCCCATACCAACTATAGCTTAGGGAATCTTCTTTAAGCAGATGGGGGATTATTGGCACATAGGCATTGCCGTCACCACCCAAATTCTCCCGCAGGTCCAATATGAAATATTTTTGCTCTGCAATCTGTGGCCAATAAGAAAAGAATGTATTGGCTGTTTGCTCGTCACATTCGTCCAATCTGAGATATGCTGTTTTTTCTTCAGGAATCAGCATGAAATCTGCATGCTTGTTATGGTGAGAAGCGGTATCCAACCATTTGATGTTGTTCTGATGCTCTTTTTGCCGCTCATTAGGATTGAAATAGAGATCAAAATCAACAATTACTTGGCGAATTCCCTTCTCTGTCATTACATCCAAAGTCAATTTGCGGTTTTCCGACACTAAGGCAAATCTGTTTGGACATTGGCTTTGCAACGAAAACATTGACTCCTGAAGTTTGTTTTCCGGATTGGAGCAAGATACGTAGGGCACCGCAAATCGATTGAAATATTCAACAGCTGGCAATCCGTTGATTTTCACTATCTCGTCCCCTGCATGTACATTTTTTGCCCCTTTGTTGTGCAAACCGATGTTCCTCAAGTAAACTTTTCCATCGTCAAATTTTGTTTGCAATGTTGTTGTACAGAGGAATGGAACAAGGTTTTGAGGGAGACTGCAGAAAGTGTGTCCGTTATTGAAATGAGCCGCAAAAGCTTGCATTTCAAGGTAATATTCAAAATCGTTTGTCGTTTCCGAAACACGAGAGATAAAAACCCGATATAAACTATCCATATTCAACCCCTGGCATTGGTCAATATTTGCGAAGTTATAACAGAGTTCTTTCCAGAACACAGACAATTCGTAAATTTTTTGTTCCTTGCTGATATTGCTTGGCTGTGCATGTGCAGTTATACAAAATGAGAGAGAAATAAAAATTAAAACTATTGCTTTCTTCATGGTTTACATCCTCCTTAAAATTTGTTTCTTTGTAATCTGTCGCAAAAACTAATGATTCCCGAGCCGGTTTTCAACAAAGAGAGAGGGTAGTTGTATAACTCGAATCCACCACACTATCGTTTCACCACTTTCCTCACCACGCTCACTCCTCGGTCGAAATTGATTTTCACGATATAGGTGCCGGCAGGGTATGGGGTGAGGTCGAAGACTGGTCCTGAGTCGAAATTTCGGGCAGCCGCATATTCATCCAGTTTCCTGCCCCGCAAGTCAAACAGCTCTACATTCTGATAGTCCCACAGGTAGCCGCACACAGCAGTTTTCCCGTCTGTGGGGTTGGGATAGAGATAGATGCTGTTCTCACGTTTCTGGTAATACTCATCGATAGCCACTGTGTCGTCAGGGACGAAAGGTGTTGCCCATTCAGGATTATGATATAGCGCAAAAACAGCATGGCTATTGGGTTGATTGTTCCAGTTGGCAACAATATTATCACTAAAAGAAACTGGTGAATAGGAGAGAATTGACAGCAAAAGGCAAGCATTGTTATCCGTCGTAACACCTTGAGAATAATAAACATATGAATCAACACAATGAATCGTATCCTTATTAATCACAAGCCCGTCATTTCGCCATTCGGTCAATAAAATATTACCTGAATTGTTGAACGAAGCAGTTGCAAACACTCTATTACCGATAATGGCAGGGGTCTTGCTTGCCATAGCTTCAAAAGCAGGAACAATTCCTTGAGAAATGTATTGACCGTTATTTTTGCCTAAGGCTACAAAAAAACTGATACTACCATCAGAAACAAACCTTTGCAAGAAATTGCTCTCATCATCAAAATAAATTTTAGCGGAAGAACCTGAATTATAGGCGGCAGATCCCAATAAATAGAGATGGTCATTGTCAATGCAACTTCCTCTCCATTCCGCATAAGAATATGAAGGACCTTCAATGTCTCCAATAGTAAAAATTTGATTAGACC
>JAGBPS010000028.1 GCA_017633255.1 Bacteroidales bacterium | reverse complement strand
AAGTTGAAAGTTGAAAACTGAAATTCTGAATTTTGAATTTTGAATTTTGAATTCTTAACTGTCAATTGTCAACTGTCAACTGCTTAAAGATCTCCCACATCACCATCCCTGCGGCAATCGTTACATTGAAGGAGTGCTTGGTGCCGAACTGAGGTATTTCGATGGCGCCGTCCACGAGGGGCAGCAGCTTGTCGCTGACCCCGAAAACCTCGTTGCCCAAGATGATGGCAGTTTTCTGATCCTGAGGAATTTTCAGGTTTTGTAACATGATGGACTGGTCGGTTTGTTCTACCATAAACACTTTATAACCATTCTGTTGCAGCTGTTTAACGGCTTCCACCACATCTTCAAAATAGTGCCATTCCACACTTTCGGTAGCTCCAAGAGCGGTCTTGTTGATTTCCTTGTTGGGCGGACAGGCGGTGATGCCGCACAGATACAGTTGCTCCACGGTCAATCCATCGCAGGTTCGGAAAATGGAGCCGATATTGTTCATGCTGCGGATGTCGTCCAAAACGACGGTCAGCGGTATTTTCTTGACTTTTTTGAACTCCTCGGGGGTTACGCGGTGGAGTTCTTCCATCGATAGTTTTTTCATAGTTTAGAAAGGCATTTCTCCGTCTTCGGTGCCGGTGAAGTTGGTTTCGGGTTCGTCGTTAAAGCTGGCGTTGAAGGTGCTGAAGCTGGCGCTTGGGGCGATGCCGGCAGAGGGGTCGGCGAAATTGCCGCCGCCTTCACTGTTTTCCACAAAATGCGGCACATCGTCCACATCGGTAAACTTGGTGTACTGGCTCTGGAAGCGGATACGGACATTGCCGCCGGAGCCGTGACGGTTTTTCTCAATCATGATATCGGCCAGACCTTCAGAAGGAGTGTTGTCTTCAAAAGCCTCAAATTTGTAATACTCAGGACGATAGATGAACATAACCATATCAGCATCCTGCTCGATAGATCCGGATTCACGAAGGTCGGACAGCTGCGGACGTTTCACACCAGGACGGGTTTCCACGGCACGGCTTAACTGTGACAAGGCGATGACAGGCACGTTCAGGTCTTTGGCCAAAGCCTTGAGTGAACGGGAGATATGGCTGATTTCCTGTTCGCGGTTACCGCTGCCTTTGGCTCCGTCCACATTGCCCTGCATCAGCTGCAAGTAGTCCACGATAATCAGGTCGATATCGTTATGAGCCTTCAGTCGGCGGCACTTGGCGCGCAAGTCGAAAATCGAAAGGGCAGGGGTGTCGTCGATAATCAGGTTGGAACTAAACAGTACGTTGATTTTTTCCATCAGGCGTATCCATTCGGTCTCGTCCAGTTTGCCCTTGGCGATTTTCTCGGCGGAAATACCCGATTCGATAGCGAAGAGCCTGTGTACCAGCTGGGTGGCGGACATTTCCAAGGAGAAGAAAGCCACTTTTTTGTTGAAGTCCAGGGCGGCGTTGCGGGCGATGGACAGCACGAAAGAGGTTTTACCCATACCAGGACGGGCGGCCATGATGATGAGGTCGGAGCGTTGCCAGCCGCCGATTTTCTCGTCAAGAGCCCGGATGCCGGTGCGCACTTGCAGTTCGTCGCTGCTTTTGTTGTTCATCTCCTGCAGTTCATGGATGGCGTTCTGCACCACCGTACGCAGCTCTTTGCTGTCGCGTTTGAAGTTGTTCTGGATGATGTTGAACAGGTCGGTTTCGGCCTTGTCCATCAGCTCCAGCACGTCTTTCGAGTCATCGTAGGCGTCGCGGGTGATGTTGCTGCACACGGAAATCAGTTCGCGCAACACAAACTTCTCCATGACGATACGGGCATGGTATTCGATGTTGGCGGAAGAAGCCACTCGGTTGGTGAGCGATGCCAGATAAGAGGCTCCTCCCACAAACTCCAACTGTTTCTCTTTCCGCAGCTTATTGGTAACAGTCAGCAGGTCAATAGGTTCTGATTTGGTAAAAAGGTCGAAAATCGCTTTGTAAATCATCTGGTTGGCCTCGCGATAGAACATGCTGGAGGTCAGCGAGTCGATGACGACACTCACGGCGTTGGCGTCAATCAGCATGGCTCCCAGAACGGCTTCTTCTATGTCAACGGCTTGAGGCACAATCTTTCCGCTGTTGCCCAAGGCGCTTTCAATCGAATTATAAGACAGTCTGTTTTCAGTTTTCCTAGAAGTAATCGTCTTGTTTTCCATATATGTTTTTCAATCTTTTATGCGGTTATGCGTGGAGAAGAGAAGTCACTTGCTGTGCTTGTTCGTGGAGGCGGAAATTTTACCATCTTACCGATTCCACGTTTTCACGTTTACATGTTTCTACGTCTCTTTTTTGGGTTTGCAAAAGTAAAGCAAAAGTGCGTCAAAACCCTTGCTTATTCAAGAAAGATATTAACAATGGGCCTAAAAATCCTTAAATGAGGGAATTAAGTTATCAACAATGATTTTTGTCCTTTTATCATCATCCATAATGATTTTTTTATACCTGATATTGATTCCTAAATTGTTGAATTTTATTATCTTTGCAATTTATAAATAATGTAAAATGAATATCATGAAAAATCAAGGATTTACCTTATTGATTCTCAGTATGTTATTACTTTTGTCTTGTTCCATAAAAGCCCAGAAAAACGGTTCGGAGCAGGCTGTTTTGGACAATATCGCGACCCGTGTCTCGGTGCGCAGTTACCTGGATAAACCCGTGGAGGAAGCCAAGATAGAGCAGCTCCTTCGGGCGGGCATGGCGGCACCTTCGGCCGTGAACAAGCAGCCTTGGCACTTTGTGGTGGTGACCGACAAACAGCAGTTGGCGGCATTGGCAAAGGCTAATCCCTATGCTGGGATGGTAGCCAAAGCGCCCTTGGCTATTGTGGTGTGCGGCGACATGAGCAAAGCCTTGCCAGGCAGTGCCCGAGAGTTCTGGGTGCAGGATTGCTCCGCGGCTACTGAAAATATCCTCTTGGCGGCCAATGCCATGGGACTGGGTGCGGTTTGGACGGGCACTTATCCTTCTGAAGAACGGGTAAAGGCGGTGTCCAAGGTGTTGCGGCTGCCGAAGAAACTTATTCCGCTCAATACGATTGTCATTGGTTATCCGGATGGCACGAACACCCCCAAGGACAAGTGGAAACCGGCCAATGTGTCCTACAATTTCTATGGTAGCGTGGATGGAAAGGCTGTGGAGCCCGAAAAGCAGGTGGAACAGGCGGTTTTCAGCGAGTTTGACTACACGGACGACTTCGAAGGCAATCCCTTCACCTGGTTCAAAGGCTCGGGTTTGCTCTTGGCGGTGGGCAACAAGGACAATCACAACGCCATGACCATTGGCTGGGGCGCTTTGGGAAATGTGTGGCGCAGCGATGTGAACACGATTACGGTTTATGTGGCTCCCGCACGCTATACATATCAGTTTATGGAGAAATACAAATACTTCACGGTTATGACGTTTGATGAGGATCACAAGGATGTTTTGGCCTATATGGGCTCGCATAGTGGCCGAGATGGCAACAAAGAGGAGGCTTTGGGCTTGCATGTGGCTTATACAGAGCATGGTGCTCCTTATTATCTGGAAGCATCCGAAGTGTATGAATGCGAGATTATCTATCGTGACCCCTTTGATCCGGCCGGTTTCGAGGAGATTCCCCGCCAGCGTTACGAGAACTTTTCCGCCGGTATCCACCACATGTACATTGGCCGAATCTTAAGTGCGAAAAGAAAATAAATACTGTTGTTATGGATGTGTTATTGGTTTGCAAGCCTTCCGGGAGAAATGCAATGGCCATTTTTTTAATCTTAGCTTCATTTGTTGCACTCAGTGTGATGTGGGTGTATGAAGGCATTGAGGATCCAGTGTGCTTGTGGATGCTGTTGTTAAGTGTTCCGATGACAGTGCTTTTCTTTTTTTTATTCCGCTTTCAATTTGTTGGTGAGGAACAGTTAGGAATTGATGGCAAAGACTTTGTCATGCGTGTTGTCAAAAAATTTCCGTTCCAGAAGGACTTGCGTATTCCTTTGGCCGACATTGCGGAGATAAGGTATAACAGCAAAAGCAAGATGAGGGAGATTACGGAAGCAATGGCTGAACTCAGAGGCCGGGCTATTGATGAGAATGGCATCGTGCTGGTCACCATATATGGAAAAAGATATCGTTTTGGCAAGGACTTGACAGAAAAGCAGGTGGAACGCTTCCGCGAGCGATTCTATGAGTATATGATGTCAAAGGATATGGATGTGAATCTTAATGAATTGTATAAATAATTGATGACTAATAATTTAATGGACGATAACAGCAAAGTGATGGATTTGGCCTACGAGGCTGGCTCAATTCTTTTGGAGAACGGGGCGGAGATATCGCGTGTGGAGGAGACGATGCAGCGCATTGCTGGACACTTCGGTGTGGAGGATGAGAGCGTATTCGTGCTCAGTAACGGCATCATGGCTACAAGCAAGGGATATGCTCGCTCTAAGTTTATCCCTATCAAAGGTACGAGCTTGGACAAGGTGGTGGCGGTGAACCAGTTGTCACGGGAAGTGGCGCAGGGACGATGCGGCCTGCCGGAGCTGGAGCGGCGGTTGCAGGAAATCCGCAACATGCGACCGAAGCCTGCCGTGGAGCAGATTGTGGCGTCAGCCTTGGGCAGCGCGGGTTTTTGTATCGTTTTCGGGGGTGGCTTTATGGACAGTCTGGTCGCTTTGGTGGCGGGTTTGCTGTTGTGGGTTTACATGCTGTTTGTCGGCTATCGTCACTTGTCCCGCATCACGAGTAATCTCACCGGTGCGTTCTTAGCCACAGTGCTTTGCGGGGTGATGTATAAAATGGGTATGGGTACTCATCTGAGCAACATGATTATCGGTGCCATCATTCCTTTGATTCCCGGGGTGCCATTCACCAACGGTATCCGCGACCTGGCTAACGAGGACTACATTGCGGGTGTCACGCGACTGCTGGATGCCTTGCTGGTCTTCTTTTGCATTGCGCTGGGGGTGGCATTTGCCTTTCTTTTTGATGCGGCGATAGCCGGACGGATGCAACCGTTGGAGCCTTTGACCGCTGCGCCCGAAACAGCAGGACTGTTGGTGCAGTTGGTGGCCGCTTTTGTGGGCACCATGGCCTTTGCGGTGCTTTTCGGTGTGCCCCGCAAGTATTATGCGGATTGCGGTTTTTGCGGCATGATGGGCTGGTTGCTCTATTTGCTGTTGGTACGTTACACGACTTTGTCGGTGGTGGGTGTGGTGTTTTTTGCTACGGCACTGGTTGCTTTCACGGCTTTGTCGCAATCCTTTGTGCGCAAATGTCCCATCACGGTGTTCCTCATCTGTGGTATTTTCCCCTTGGTGCCGGGTGCGGGCATCTTCTGGACTACCTATAACCTTGTTTCCGAGCAAGCTTCCGCTGCCATGCAGACGGGTTTTGTAGCATTGAAAGTCACCATAGCCATTGCCTTTGGCATTTTGGCGGTGGCAGAACTGAACGGCAGAAACAGAATCGGCCGCCTCCTAAGCCGAAGAAAACAATTATGAAAGCCAAGAACAATAAGCGATTTCAATATCCCGTGCGGACAGCGAAACCTGGGAAGAAAGTAAAACCTGGTTTGGCAAATCAAGTAGCGCGCATCACCGAGATGGAAGCCCTCTTCACCAAGTGTGAAGAGACTGTCCGACAGCTCCGCCAAGCCATAGAAAACAAGGCCAGCATTACCCCCGACCTTATTAATTTTGCCTCTGTCCTAAAGGACCTTTTCGATTTTAATGACCTTGCTCTTTCTCTCTCCACCCTCGTAACCTACTACACCTCTCCCGCCTGGCGCACTGACTTCGAAGCCGATGAAGCCGGCCATCTCCCTCCCGACCTCAAGCGCGGCGTCCTCAGCGAGGACGGAATATATAACTTGCTGGAAGATTTCAAGTGGGTAGAGGAGGAGGTGAAGGAACTTTTTATCTAGTTGTACGGCAAAAATCTCTGATGATTTAATAAGCTCAATACAAGGGGTGTAATTATCTTAATTATTTCTTTGGTTTGATTCTCGTTAGATGTGTCTAGACGAGATTGTTTTTATATTTGTTTCATTGCTTTCGTTTGGCAAAACACACTCATTTTGAGAACATAATCATGTGTATTTTTGTACTCAAAATGAGAATAAAAGATGAAGACAGAATCTGTTGATTATCAGGATGCGATAATACAAAGAATAAAGAAATTACGTGAAGAGAAGAATATCAGCCAGGCTAGGTTGAGTGAAATACTGAATATTTCACGGGGACAGGTTGGCAATATAGAAAACCCTCGCTATTCCCACAAATACACCCTTAAGCAAATTGATTTGATTTGCAAGCACTTGGATTACCCGATTGAAAAGATTTTTATTCCTGAAATGAAAATATCTCCCGAGTGCTCTAATGCTATTAATGCATTGATGGAATGTGTTGTAAGGTATGAATGAAAACCATAGAAAATTATGTCGGAAAAAAAGTATACATTCATAGATTTGTTCGCTGGTGCCGGCGGTCTATCTGAAGGCTTTATCAGGGCAGGATTTGAGCCCATTGCTCATATTGAGATGAAAAAAGAGGCTTGCGATACTTTGCGTACTCGCGCCGCATTTCATTACTTGAAAAACGAAAACCGACTTGATGTTTATAAGGAATACTTATTTCAAAAGCAAGAAAAAGAAGACGGCTCAAAACTTTGGAATCAAGTTCCCAAAGAGGTAATCGGCACTGTTATACAATCAGAAATCGGAGAAAAAACAATAACCGAAATATTCAAAAAACTTGATCAATTAATTGGTGGGAGGAAGCTGGATTTAATCATTGGGGGGCCGCCATGTCAAGCTTATTCCGTGGCAGGTCGCGCTAGAAAAGGAAAAGCGATGGCAACCGATCCTCGCAACGAATTATATAAGTTTTATGTTCAATTTCTTGACAGGTACAAGCCCAAAATGTTTGTTTTTGAAAATGTTTTAGGAATTAAAACCGCAAAAGGAGGAGAGCCGTTCAGAGATTTACAAAAGCGTGTTAGAGAACTTGACAATTGCAACTATGAGATAGCTGCCGTGCCACAAATAGCCTCAGACTTCGGCGTTTTACAACGCAGGCAGAGAATGATTATTATTGGATGGAGAAAGTCCGACAAAGGGAAGCCCACGAAATATGGTCATTACCCCAACCTTGAAGAGTTCAAGATAGACAATCAATTCCAAACACTACGTGACTTATTTTCCGATTTACCTACAAGGATTGCTGGTGATGGAAAATTATGTGAATGTGTAAAATATACCAAGCCGATTTCTGAAATGACATATTTAAAAGAGTATGGCTTGCGTAATAATGACTTTGATTTTACAACGCAACATATTTCACGCCCGAACAATCTCAACGATAGGGAAATTTATTGTTGGGCTATAAAAAAGTTTCTAAACGAAGGAAAACAATTGTCATACAGCAAAGATGTACCATCAGACCATCAAAAGCATAAAAATAAAGAAACATTTGATAATCGCTTTTCTGTTGTAAATCCTTATGGGGTGTGCCATACAGTTGTCGCTCATATTGCCATGGACGGGCATTATTACATTTATCCTACACTTAACCCAACCGTAGAAAATGTACGTTCCATTACTATTCGTGAGGCTGCACGGCTTCAATCGTTCCCCGATGATTACTATTTTGAAGGTTCACGTAGTGCTGCGTTTATGCAAATCGGCAATGCTGTTCCGGTAATTATGGCTCAAAAAATAGCAGAAGCAATTCTAAAACAGCTTACTCAAGAATGAATTACGACCATATAGAAACCCAGAAAGCAATCCCCGATGCCTCATCAATGATTGAGACATTTCGTGCCATTGGCTACAACCTTGAAACCGCTGTAGCCGACATCGTTGATAATGCCATATCTGCTGAAGCAAAAAACATCTATATTGAACGTATTTGGCATGGAGGTAAATCAATTATCACTTTAAAAGATGATGGACATGGCATGAATGGAGAAGAATTGATAAATGCCATGCGTCCTGGTGCGCAAAACCCGCTTGCTGAAAGAGCAGAAACCGATTTAGGACGTTTTGGATTGGGGTTAAAGACCGCGTCGTTTTCTCAATGCCGCAAACTGTCTGTTATGAGCAAAAAGAAAAACTCTGATTCAGTATATTGGTCATGGGATTTAGACTATGTTGCATTATCAAATGAATGGAATCTTATTAAATGGTTGCCGGAAGGTTATTTGAATGCTTTGGACAATCATGAATCGGGGACAATTGTTATATGGACAGACCTAGATAGAGTTTTACCACTATCAACCTCTGAAAATGATGACAATGCCAAAAGGAAGTTTTCCAATTCTTTGGAACGTGTCAGGCAGCATATAGCAATGACTTTTCATCGTTTCATAGAAGATAAAACCGTAAAGATTTATTGGTGTGGTAATGTCATTGAACCATGGAATCCATTTTTCCCGTGCCCTGAAGAAAACCTCACAGATACACCAGCACCACAAGAAAACATTTCTGGTGGTGGTACAATAAAAGGATTTGTGCTTCCGCATAAAAGCCGTGTCTCTGAAAAAGCATATAAAGCTGGTGAAGGTATTAATGGCTATCCTGCACAACAGGGATTTTATGTTTACAGAGGCAAACGACTTCTGCTCGCTGGCGATTGGTTGGGCATTTTTCGAAAAGAAGAACATTACAAACTTGTTCGTATTCAAATAGATTTGCCTAATACACTTGATACAAACTGGCAAATAGATATAAAAAAGTCAAAAGCAACGCCACCAACAACTTGCCGTGACCAGATAGAGCAATATGCCAAAAAAATACGCAGTGTTGGTGAAGCAGTATTTCGCCATCGCGGAAAGATTTTGAAACATCGTGCTGGTCAAGATTTCCAGCCTCTTTGGTTGGATAAAACCAAAGGTGGAAAGTGGTCCTTTGTTGTTAACCGAGACCACCTTTTAATAAAGAATATCAAAGAGATGGCTAAAACAGAACCAATCCAAGCAATTGATACCCTTCTCAGGTTTATTGAAGAATCAATTCCGACTAAAGCCATTTATGTAAAAGAAACGCACGAGGAAACGAAAGACGCTGATAAGCAAGAAATTCAGAAAGAACCATTTTCAGATATTGACATAAATCTAATCAGACAGATGCTCTTGCAGATGTTCAATAACCAAATCAATGCTGGCAAAGCACCAGAGCAAGCGAAAGCTCTGCTCAAAACAATAGAACCTTTCAATAATTTTGAAGATCTAATAGAAGAATTATGACACCAGAAATTCTAAATCAGGCAGTTCGTCATTGTAGGCTAATAATCGGAGAAAATGCCACAACTACTGACACGAAAATCGACCAAGCCATCGTAATGGTCAAAAACTTGTTAGGTACTGAAAACATTGATTCTACTCGATTAAAGCGAGAATTACAAACAATATACTCTACCCAAATTGAAACATTTCGCATTTTAGTTGGCAGAGATCGTAGACAGCCTTGGCTGAACGATTTCAAAGCAACCGAACAATCAGAATGGAAGTTCTGGAAGCGTTATAAAGAATATCTTGAAAATAAAGGCTTTGCACCTCGCATTATTGAGAATTTGGACATCCTTACGGATAAAATTCTTGATAACATGTTCAATCCTAGACTTAACGATATTGTTCTTGACAAAAAAGGACTTGTTGTTGGTCAGGTGCAATCTGGAAAAACGGCTAATTATACAGGTCTTATTTGTAAAGCGGCTGATGCCGGTTTCAACTTCATCATCGTGCTTGCTGGAATTCACAACAATTTGCGCAGCCAGACACAAGCCCGACTTGACGAGGGGTTCTTGGGGTTTGACACTCAATTTGAACGTGTTTATGCCAATAATGCACAAAATAAAATCGGAGTAGGGCGCAGTACACTATATCCAAATTTAGTGGCTCATTCAATTACGACAAGCGAAGAGAAGGGGGACTTTACGAAACGAGCTGCAGGCATCGTAAATTTCAACACATCCGACCCAATCTTACTAGTCATAAAAAAGAATACTAAAGTTTTGGAACGTCTTTATACTTGGCTGAAGACTCAATCAAACGATAATAAAGTCAACTCAAAATCTGTTCTTATCATAGATGATGAGGCCGACAACGCATCAGTTAATACCAACAAAAAAGAATTGAATCCAACAAAAATAAATGGATGGATTCGTGACATAATAAACATTTTCAACCGTACTGCTTATGTTGGTTATACGGCGACACCATTTGCCAATATATTCATTGCCCAAGATGATACTGACTTATTCCCACGTGATTTCATCATCAATCTGCCAGCACCTTCCAATTATATAGGTCCAGAAAAAGTATTCGGTACTTCCCTCACTCCTGATGAAAACAACGATGACATATTACCTATCGTTTTCAAGGTATCAGATTATTCAAACTTTGTACCCGAAGGGCACAAGAAAGACGATAATAAACCATCATTTAGTGATTTACCAGAATCCTTGAAAACCGCTATCAAGTGTTTTATTGTTACTTGTGCTATTCGTATTGCTCGTGGTCAAGGCAACAAGCACAATTCTATGCTCATTCACTTGTCAAGATTCCAGATATGGCAAAATTCAATAAAAGAATTAGTTGAGCAATTGTTTAGATACTATAAGCAAGAAATCGAAGCCAATGATCCTGCAATCATGGAGGAATTTAGGTGCATTTTTGAAGAGGATACAGATACCTATACATCATATACAAGCACAACAAATAAAATACTTATTTCCTCTTTCTCTAACATCGACAATGATATGCAACTGCATACATGGGAAGAAATAAAACCTCTTCTTAATCGAGCTGCACAAAAAATTATCATTAAATCAATTAATGGTTCATCTGGCGATGTGATTGATTATCAACAAAACGATAGAACAGGTATTTCAGTTATTGCAATAGGTGGAGATAAACTATCACGTGGCCTTACTCTTGAAGGACTTTCCGTTAGTTATTTCCTACGTGCATCAAAAATGTATGATACACTAATGCAAATGGGGCGTTGGTTTGGTTATCGTCCAGGATACGTTGATTTGTGCCGTCTTTTCACAAGTCCTGAGCTCAACGAATGGTTCAGGCATATCACGCTTGCAAGTGAAGAATTGAGAGACGAGTTCAATTATATGGCAGAATCAGGTCAAACGCCTGAACAATATGCTCTAAAAGTTCGTCAGCACGATGGAGTTCTGCAAATCACTGCAATTAACAAGATGAGAAACACGAAGCAAATTGAAGTTTCTTGGGCTGGCAAGTTGCGTGAAACCTATCAACTGCCAATGGATAAAGGGCTAAAGCAGTGCAATCTTGTTGCGACACAAGAACTGATAAATACACTTGGTGTGCCAGAATCCCAAAGAGGTAATTATTTGTGGAGAAATGTTAGCCCTGAAGATATATGTACTTATTTTTCTGCTTTCAATGTCGCTAAGTCATTGAAAAAAGTTAATTTGGAACTTATATGCAACTACATCAGAAATCTAGCAAAACAAGGAGAGCTTACCTCATGGCGAGTAGTGTTAATGAATAAGGAGAACGCTAAAAAACAATTCTCTTTTGGCACTAGCATTAATGTCGGTTGTTTTGACCGTAACCGGGCCAAAGAAATTGGTGATGATACTTATTTCATACGCAAGAATCACATCGTAGGTAATCAAACAGATGAATTTATTGACATTGATATCATTGATAGACAGAGGGCATTGATTGAGACACAAAAGAGAACTTATTTGGAAACGAACCCACAATGGGTAAATTTGAATCAAGATGAAAAAATACAGAAACGTATAGAACTTGATTCTATTTGGGATTTGTTACCTGACAAAGAGAAACAAAAAGGTTGGTCGAAGGAGTACCCTTCGCCAAAAATTGTTCGCGAAGAATTCCGTTCGGTTAAAAATCCGCTCTTGATTATATATCCACTTAACCCTGTGTGTGCAAATATAAAAAACGACGATGGTTCAATAAAAGTAGGGACAATTCAATACACAAAAGAAGATACGCCGTTTATTGGTTTTGCAATTGCATTTCCACATAGCAATATACCTAATAATGCTGTGGCTTATGTTGTGAATAGGGTTGCCGAATATGCCGAAACAGAAGATAATTTTGATAACGAAGATGATAACAACTACGATGGAGAATAACAATCATATAGCCGAACTATGGCAGCAATTAGAGGGAGAAAAAACGTTGGGGCTTGTAAAGCGTCTATACTCAAGTGAAATTGACTTTCGTATTTATGCAACATTCCGGTATCCAGAAGTTTATTATGGAGTTGCATTCAATTTTAGCAACAGTATCAAAATAGATATTTCCAATTTTGATAATTTAAAGGATTTGAAAGTATTACTACATGATGACACTTCTTTTGTCAACACAAAACTTCTCGTTATCGAGTTGCTACATGCAACTAGTAAGGATGTTTTCTCAGCGTTATGTCAGGACCTTATCCAGTCGGTCATTCAAATAAATTCCGAGCAAAAAATCATCCGTACGGTTATTAATCAGTTGAACAAATGGAAAACTCTTTTTGATAAAAGTACTTCGGATGGCTTATCAACCGAACAGCAACAAGGTTTGTTTGGCGAACTTGTATTTTTGCAAAAATGCCTTTTACAACAAGACGCGAATCCTCTTAACGTGTTAAAGTCTTGGGTTGGAGTTGATGCTGCTTTGCGTGATTTTCAGTGTTCAAATTGGGCTGTTGAGGTTAAGACCACGGCGACTAACAATCCACAAAGAGTGACCATAAATGGAGAAAGGCAATTGGACGAAACTCTGTTGAAGAATCTTTTCCTTTTTCATTGTGCCGTTGAAATTTCCAATGGAAATGGCGAAACTCTTAACCAAAAAATAGCTAATATTCGATCTTTTTTATATGATAACATCCCTGCGCTGAATTTATTCAACTCGAAGTTATTTGAGGTCGGGTATTTTGATGGTCATGCGAATAAATATGAAAATAGATTCTACAAGATACGTTTTGAAAATTGTTATAGAATCACTGACAACTTTCCTCGAATAAAGGAAAACGAACTGCGTGGGGGTGTAAGCGGTGTGAAGTACGACATTGTACTCGCAATGTGCAATGAGTATCTAATCACAGAAAATCAATTGTTAAACACTATTCAGAACATATGAATGATATAGAAAAATATTATCAGTATTTACAACAAGAGATTATTGCTTTGCAAGAGAGCGATGATGAGGGAGGCTCCCGTGAACAACTGTTCACTCGTATGTCCGTTGATATGTTAGCCGATGCTGGTGAAACAGAGAACACCACAATTGCTTATGATGAAAAAGATTTGGGTAAAAAAGGGCAACATAAAATCAACGGATATGCTGTTTCAGACAACTATGAAACAGTTGATTTATTCATTTCCATTTACAAAACAGACGAAACTATTGCCTCTATACCCAAAGCTGAAATTGACAAAGCAGCTTCTCTAATTACGAACTTTTTTCGGAAAGCCACATACAACGATTATGCAAGTGATATAGATGAATCCAGACCCATTTTCGATTTTGCTAATCAGCTGGCAACATATGATGAACTAAAGAGCAATTTGATTCGTGTAAATGCTTTCGTTCTTACTAATGGAGATTATAATGGCATTATTCCCCAAAACACAGAAATCAATGGAATACAAATTTTTTATCACGTTTTCGACATCAACAAATTATACCAGCTTTCTGAAAACTCTCGTTTGCCAATAGAAATAGATTTTGATGATTTGAGCGGCGATAAATTTATTATCCCTTGTTTGCCGGCTAGTAATTCTAATGAAGATTATAAGGCTTACCTTGCCATTATGCCAGGCAAATGTTTGGCCAAACTATACGAACAATATGGAGCACGTTTGTTGGAGCAAAATGTTCGTTCTTTTCTTCAATTTGCTGGGAAAATCAACAAAGGCATTCGGGATACCATCAAAAACGAACCCCACATGTTTTTTGCATTCAATAATGGTATTGCTGCTACCGCTGACCATATAGAACTTGACGATAACAACAATATACGCAAGATTCGCAATCTACAAATTGTGAATGGTGGTCAGACAACAGCATCAATCTATACAACTGCAAAGAAGGACAAAGCCGATATTTCTGACATTTATGTTCAGGTGAAATTCTCCATCATTGAGAAACCAGATCACTATTCTGATATAGTTTCACGAATTTCACGTTATTCAAACACACAAAACAAGGTGAATGATGCAGATTTCTCCGCGAACAATCCTGCATTGGTTGCTATCGAAAAACTTTCCCGATACGTACTTTCACCTGTCACTCCTTCTTGTAATATTCAGACACATTGGTTCTTTGAGCGTGCACGGGGACAGTACAAGACTTTGAGAAGTCGAGAAGGCTTTACGAAAGCTCAACGCACGGCATTTGATAAAAAATACCCTAAAGAACAAGTATTCACCAAAGTTGAATTGGCAAAGTATATCAATGCTTATCAGGAAGTTGTAGGCGGATACAACAAGATAATCATTGGGCCGAATTCTGTTGTTCGAGGCAACGAAAAAAACTATGCCAAATTCATCAACAACAATTTGCCTGATGAAAAGAAAATCAACAACGTCTATTTTGAAGATGCTGTTGCCAAGGCAATTCTTTTCAAGACAGCAGAAAAACGCTATGGAACAAGAAAGAACGACTATTGCATTGGTGAACTACGTCAAGTTGCTGTGCCTTATACAATTTCATTGATTAGTTATCTTACGGATAACAAACTTGATCTATACAAAATTTGGAAAAATCAATGCCTCTCGGATAAATTGTCAGATTTCATTTATGATTTGATGAAACAAGTCAATGACTTTATCATTGGCAATTCGCCAATTACTCATTATATCGAATGGGCGAAAAAAGACGAGTGTTGGGAGCAGGTTAAACAACATAAGTGGAGTTTCAATATTGAAGAAATCAAATCCGATTTGATTGATGAGAACAATCCCCAGAAACGAAAAATCCTCACTGATGAGGGTAATTCTGAGGAGGAAGAAAAACACAAAGAAGAATTGTTTCGAAGCATCCCTTATTCTTTGTGGAAAAAAATTGGTGAATGGGGAAGAGATGCTGGCTTTTTAGATCCAACAAAACAAGGTTGGGCAAGTGATGTAGCTTTCATTGTAAAAAATAAACGTCCTTTTGGTAGTCGAGATAAAAATCATGCAATGTCGTTATTTGAGATTGTGTGCAAACACTACCCAGAACTATTAGAAGAAGCAGATTCCATTGCAGAATCAGAAAATCTGAACCAAGCCTCAACAGTCAAATCAACTTCATCTTTATCTGATGAAATTACACTTGAACTGATTCAACGTATGGTTGATTGGGATAGACGGAAACGCATATTAGAAGATTGGAAGTGGAAAGTTATGGATGATGTTGTTAAAGGTCGCAAATCTCTCACCGAGAGGATGAAATATGCGTTTTATTTGAATTTAGAGAAATTGAAAAAGCATGGTTTTGTTGAATAATCTACATTTTTTTAGCGTATTTGTATAATAAAACATATTCCCCTTATGTCCCTCCTCCGCGTCTTCCTCGCCATCTTTTTCCCGCCGCTGGCTGTTATAGACAAGGGGTGCGGGTCGGTGGTTATTGTGTTTCTACTAACCCTTTGCGGCTGGGTGCCGGGGGTTATCGGGGCTCTGATCATATTGAATAAAAACTGAAAAATCAGCACATTATGGATACCAAACTTTTCTTCCAAGCTTTAACCAAATTCCTCCTCGGGGTCATTATTCTAGGACTGCTCATCTTCTTGCCTGCGGGTTCGTTGCATTATTGGCAGGGGTGGCTGATGATGGGCGTTTTGTTTGTGCCGATGTTCGTGGCTGGATTGATATTGATGGTGAAGAATCCGGAATTGCTGCGTAAACGTTTGAGCGCCAAGGAGGAACAGAAGGAGCAGAAGGCCGTTGTGGCGCTGAGTGCTGTGATGTTTGTCGCCGCATTTGTGGTGGCGGGATTGAATTGGCGCTTCCAGTGGCTGGTGCTGCCCGATTGGGCCGTGTGGCTCGCCGCCGCACTCTTCTTGTTCGGCTATATCCTGTACGCTGAGGTTCTGCGTGAAAACACTTACCTCTCCCGCACGGTCGAGGTTCAAGAACACCAAGAGGTCATCGACACAGGACTCTACGGCATTGTCCGCCATCCGATGTATATGTCCACTACCATCCTCTTCCTGGTGATGCCGTTGGTACTGGCTTCGCCTATCTCTTTTTTGATTATGCTGCTCTATATTCCGCTCATCGCCAAGCGAATACGTAACGAGGAAGCCGTTCTGGAGCAAGGTCTCAAGGGCTACCATGAGTACAAACAGAGGGTGAAATACAAAGTCATTCCTTATATCTGGTAATTGATATTAATATAAAATATTGATTTTGAATGGATTGACATAGTCGAAAGATAAAACTAAACAGATAAATATGCTTGAAAACCATCAATAGAAATGAAACATATACAATACAAAACCCAAGGTACTTGTTCACAGTTTATTTCTGTGTTAGCCGATGATAATGACGTCATTCAAGAGGTGACATTTTTTGGAGGATGTAACGGCAATTTGCAGGGAATCAGCCGACTGGTGAAAGGTCAGAAGATTGATGACGTGATCAGTCGCTTAAACGGCATACGTTGCGGCGACAAGTTCACCTCATGTCCCGACCAGCTTTGCCGAGCGCTGGAACAGCTGAAACAACAATAATGCCATTATGAAACAGATTGAGGTTGTAGCAGCGATTTTACACGACACCGAAGGTCGCATCTTTGCCACCCAGCGGGGATACGGCGAATGGAAGGATTGGTGGGAGTTCCCTGGCGGGAAAATGGAGGCTGGGGAAAAGCCCGAAGAGGCGTTGAAGCGGTAAATCCGTGAGGAACTCTCGGCGGAAATCGCTGTGGATGAGCTGCTTTGTACAGTGGAATATGATTACCCGAAGTTTCATCTGACGATGCACTGCTATCTATGCTCGTTGTTGACGGAAACATTGCAGCTGAATGAACACGAGGCCGCGAAATGGGTCCCGAAAGATGAGTTGGACAGCGTAAAGTGGTTGCCGGCAGACTTGGTTGTGATTGAAACACTTAAAAATTAGTCTTGAAAAGAACAGATAGTACGTATGACCGACATCATGACCCCGATACAACGCCACCGCTGCATGTCGCATATCCGCAGCCGGAATACCAAGCCTGAAATCAAGGTGAGGCAATGGTTGTGGCGTCATGGCTACCGCTACCGTTTGTGCGTGAAGGGGGTGCCGGGGAAGCCGGACATCGTGATGAGGAAGTACCGCACCGCCATCTTTGTGAACGGGTGCTTTTGGCATGGACACGGGGTTCAGTTGACAGTTGACAGTTTACAATTGACAGTTGAGAATTCGGATTCTGGGGTAGCGGTTGGAAAGGTGGGAGAGAAGGGTGTTCCGTATAAGGTTGATAGAAAGAAAGTTGAGAATTCTGAGTGTTGCAGGATTCCGCAAAGCAATACTGAATTTTGGATTCGAAAGATTCAGAGGAATCAGGAGCGGGATCAGGAAAATTACCGGATTCTGCGTGAGAATGGCTGGCAGGTGATTGTGCTTTGGGAGTGCCAGTTGAAGCCCAAGCAATTGGAACAGACGATGTTGCGTGTTGAGGTTCAGTTGCATGATTATTATCTCGCTACTTTCAATCCGAAGGATAAATGTTATATCCGTGTGGCGGAGGAATTGCCGATGGCGGCGGAAGATATGGCGGAGTATAATGTATAGTGTTGAGTGCATTAGGTTGGTTACAAATAAATTACAAAACAGAATAAGTGGAAAAAACAATCATAGTATGGAAAAATACAATGACAAAATAAAAGTTGTGGTGGCAGATATCACCACGTTGAAAGTGGATGCCATCGTTAATGCGGCCAACCGTTCGTTACTTGGCGGCGGGGGCGTAGATGGCGCCATCCATCGGGCAGCGGGACCGGAACTGGTCAAGGAGTGTGCCACACTTGGCGGCTGCCAGACGGGACAGTGCAAGATGACCGATGCGTACAAACTTCCGTGCAAAAAGGTGATTCATGCTGTGGGACCCGTGTGGTACGGCGGACAGCAGGGCGAGGAGAGTTTGCTGGCCAGTTGTTACGACAATGCCATGAAGCTGGCGGAGGAGAATCATTTGGAAAGCATCGCGTTCTCGTGTATCAGTACCGGTGTGTATGGTTTTCCGAAAGACAAGGCGGCACGCATTGCTCTGCAAACACTTTCGGCTCATATCCGTGACGGCTACCAAGGCCAAATCATCATCTGTTGCTTCAGCGAAGCGGATACCCGGTATTATGCTGCGGCTAACTGCTGAGAAGCCGCTATGAATTAATTCAAAATTCAGAATTCAAATACCCCCTCTAACTATTAATTATTAATTGTTAACTGTTAAGTGTAAACTATGTCCATCGCCATTTACCCTTTGACTTCCGCTTTGCATGACCCGCAGGCCGTAACGGCTCTGACCCAGGAGTTCTTATCATCGCTGGGATTGCCTTTTGAATTGAAAGACAATGATTTTGCGGATTATGGAAGCCATGATCTGGATTTGATATTTGTGCGGACGGGTGGTACCGAAGGCATTTTCAAACGTCTTATGCCTCAGCTGGTTACGCAGTCCGCCAAGCCGTTTTATCTCCTGGCTTCCGACAAGAGCAATTCCTTGGCCGCCTCGTTGGAGATTCTGTCGTATTTGCGGCAGCAGGGCTTGCAGGGAGAAATTCTGCATGGTAATGCCGCCTATATCTCTGCTAAAATCAGAATGTTGCAAAGAGTAGGTGAGGCTGCGAACCGTTTGCATCAGTGCCGCCTTGGAGTGATTGGAGAGCCGTCTGACTGGCTGATTGCCAGCGTGAAGGATGCTGCCAAAGTGCGACAGAAGTTGGGGGTAGAGTTGGTGGATATTTCGATGAGCGAATTGCTGGAGACTTTGGCCACGATACCTCAGGTATCTGCGGCTGAGGTAAAGGGCATGATGGCTGTTTCTGAAGCATCTGATTCGGTCAGATGTAGTTGTGCTACAGTCACTTCCTCTTTGCCGACAGCATCAGGCAACATGTCCTCTGTTTCCGATTCATTGCCCGATGCGTACCGAATATATTTGGCATTAAAATCTTTGACTGAAAAATATCAGCTTCAGGGCTTTACCTTGCGTTGCTTCGATTTGCTGGATGCCGTGCATAATACGGGTTGCTGGGCTTTGGCGAAGCTGAATTCGGAAGGCATTGTGGCGGGTTGTGAAGGCGATGTGCCCACTATGCTGACTATGATGCTGGTGCGTGCTTTATGTGGCACTTCGTGTTTCCAAGCCAATCCCGCGTCCATCAACCCTGAAACGGGCGAGATTCTGTTCGCTCATTGTACCATTCCCTTTGATATGGTGCAACGCTACGAGCTGGACACGCATTTCGAGTCGGGTATCGGGGTAGGCATCCGTGGCTATGTGCCCGAAGGACCTGTCACGATATGCAAAGTGGCTGGCGACTTGTCCCGATGCTTCATCACTGAGGGCGAATTGATACGGAATCAGGCCCAACCCGACCTTTGTCGCACACAGTTGGTGGTGCGCTTGGCAGAGCCCTCGCAAACCGCCTATTTCCTGACCAATCCTATTGGCAATCATCATGTTATTGTGCCCGGCCACCATGCCGAGGTGTTGAAGGCGTTTCTATTTAGGTTTACTGATAAGTAGGCTGCTGCGATGATTGTATGCAATCCAATGTGTTTTCCAAAGTCAATGGCTTCCAGAACAAAAATATTGAAACAATAAATTGACAATTAACCTAATAAACTCAACTATTATGAAAAAATTTTTACTGACTTCCGTTCTTTTATTTGTTGCTTGCGCGCTTGGAATGGCGCAGACAGTCGTATTCAGCGACAATTTTGACAGCTATGCTGCAGGTAGTTATATGGCTCAGAGCAACTCTGCATGGACTACCTGGAACAATGCGCCCGGAACTGCTGAGGATGGCGTAATCACCAATTCCTTGTCTGCCTCCGCACCCAATTCCTTATACATTTCTGGTTCGACTGACCAGATGTACACTTTTGGCAATTACAACACCGGACACTATACGTTTGCCTTTAACATGTATGTGCCCTCTACTGGCAACGGTGCGTACTTCAACATTCAGCACTCTATAGGGCAAATATGGGCTTTTGGATGCTATTTCAACAATAATGGCACAGGCTACCTTACCGTGGGTGACATTCAGTACAATTTCACTTATCCTTCAAACGCTTGGTTCCCGGTGATGTTAGATGTGAATATGGATCAGGATGAAGCCTCGCTTTCCATCAACAACACAGAGGTCAATTCATGGCCGTTCCATTATTCCGAAAATTACACAGAAGGATCCAACATGCTGGCAGCTATCAATTTGTATGCCGGTTCGCCTGATAATAATTTGGGTGGCACTTATTATGTGGACGACTTTGTCGTTACAGAAGTGACGGCCGCGTTGGTTGGCCATTTTGTGGTGAGTCCTGATTCGCTGCAGGCAACTTTGGCGCCAAATGATTCTTGCACGTTGAACCTCATTTGTAACAATCCTGGTACCGATTATATCCAATACCGCATAGTCCCCACGTATGACATTCCCAATCCCGATATGACTTCCACTGGTGGCACTATGTTGCGATATTGTCACGATACGATTCTCACAAGATGGGGCTACATCGGTGGTGCCCAGTACGACATCGCCATTGGATTTCCTTCCGACTCGATACAGTCTCATATTGGTAAAACTCTCCAAACCGTTTCGATTATGTTGACCGATGAAATTACCAACGCTAAACTAAGGGTGTATGGTATGACCCGTCGTGGTCCAGGTGAGGTGTTGTATGAGCAGCCGTTTGTACCCGTTAACGGATGGAATAATGTGACTCTGACAACGCCGTATTTGTTAGACGGAAGTGACTTATGGGTGGGCGTATGGATAGACCAGCCCGATTCTGTATGGCCGGTTTTCTGTGATACCTATGCCAACAACGCATACAGTGACTGGTTTACAGGGGCTAACAACAGTCATTGGTATAGTGGTTCCACGATGTATCCTCACAATCACATGATTGTAGCATTTGTAGATGGTACCCCTATCAATCCGTGGGTAAAAGTGACTCCCAATTCCGGTGTAATCTTGCCTCCTGAATATTTGTCTTGGTCGACCGGTGAAGACAGTGTAACCGTTGCTGTTACATTGAATTCTTTCGGTATGGGAGGTGGTGAAAACCACACCGCCAAGTTGCATTGTTACTCCACCGCTTACGACAATCCTGAAGAGGTGGTGCCTGTCTATTTGAATATTACTGGTGTGTCAGTGAATGAATATAACGAGATTGAGGTTGCCCTCTATCCCAATCCTGCGACTAATTTCCTGCAAATCAACTCTGAACAGATACTCAGGGTGGAAGTCTATAATCTTTCGGGTCAAAAAGTGTTTGACAACACATATAACGACAGTCACGTCGTCATCCCTACAGATGGTATGGCCCCAAGTACTTATATCGTTAGAGTTACCACCACAGGAGGTCAAACGACAAAGAAAGTGGTGGTACGGTAGTTTAAAATATTATCAATATTATGAAACGTGTTTTTACTTTGATGGTGCTGTGTGTAGCCCTCTGTGTCGCCTGCACCAAGACTGAAACCGACCCTGAGTGCGTTGCGATGCGCGGACTGGTAAACCGTGTGGTGCCGGAGTATTCGAAAAACATTGTCCTTGAACGCTTGGACACTGCTTCTGTGGATCGCTTCGAGATTGAAAGCAAGGGCAAAAAGCTCATTATCCGTGGTAACAATGCCAACAGCATGGCCGTGGGCTTGAATCATTACCTGAAATACTACTGTCTGGCGCAGTATTCGTGGTTCAAAGAAGAACCGCTGGAACTGCCCGCCACGATGCCCAAGGTGCCCGAGAAAGTGAGTCTTTCGGCTCGTGTGCCAGAGCGTTTCTTTCTGAATTACTGCACCTTCGGCTACACAATGCCTTGGTGGAACTGGGAGCAGTGGGAGCATTTCATCGATTGGATGGCCCTCAACGGAATCAACCTGCCGCTGGCTATTACGGGCCAGGAGGCGGTTTGGTACGAGGTGTGGAGCGAGATGGGACTGACCGATGAGGAGATTCGCAGCTATTTCACTGGACCGGCGCATTTGCCGTGGCACCGTATGCAGAATATCGACCGCTGGGGTGGTCCGCTGCCTGTGTCCTGGCTCGAAAACCAGAAGGAACTGCAGAAGCAGATTGTGGCCCGTGAGCGTGAGCTGAACATGAAACCCGTGCTGCCAGGCTTTGCGGGACATGTGCCGCCATGCATCACCCGCATTTATCCTGATGCACCTTTGGCATCTTTGGGCGACTGGGCAGGCTTCGACAGCACCTGCTGGTGCAAGTTCCTCGACCCCGAGTGCGAGTTGTATGCTGATATTCAGAAGAAATTCATTAGCAAAGAGATAGAAATGTTTGGTACGGACCATATCTATGGTATCGACATTTTCAACGAGATGATTCCGCCCAGCTGGGAACCCGAATACCTTGGTCGTGTGAGCCGTCAGGTGTATGAGTCGCTGGTGGCTGCCGACCCCGATGCCCGTTGGCTGGAAATGACCTGGCTGTTCTGGAACGAGCGCCAGTACTGGGAGGTGGACAACCGCATAGAGGCGTATATCACTTCCTTCCCGAAGGAGCGTCATCTGTTACTTGATTACTACTGCGAGCGTCAGCCGGTGTGGGAGCGTACCAATGCCTATTACGGTGTGCCGTACATCTGGTGCTATCTTGGCAATTTCGGCGGCAACTCGATGCTGGCGGGCAATCTCGACACCGTGAATGTGCGCATTGAACGGGCTTTCGAAAAGGGTGGCGACAATTTTGTGGGTATCGGCTCCACTTTGGAGGGCTTCGACTGCAACCCCATTATGTATGAGTATGTCTTCGAGAAGGCATGGGACAATCCGCTCACCAAGGATGTGCCTGCTTGGGTGGAGCGCCTTGCCGACCAGCGTGCTGGCAAAGCGGATACGGAGATGCGTGCCGCTTGGAAACTGTTGGCGGACAGCGTGTACAACAAGGTCTCCTCACCGGGACAGACGGTCCGTATCAACCAGCGTCCCACCATGGGCGATATTCAGGAATATCGTCAGTATTATATCGCTCCGACTTACAAATACAATAACATTGACCTGCTGGATGCCCTCGACCATCTGCTGGCGGCGGACTGCAATACCCGTACCCGCCATTTTGATGCGGTCAACATTACCCGTCAGTTGTTGGGCAACTATTTCAGCGATTTGTATGCGGATTATGTAAAAGCCTATCGCGAAGCGGATTATGAAAAACTTCATCAGACAGAGCAAACCATGACTTCAATTTTGGATGATGTTGACCCCTTGTTGGCGACTGAAAGTGCTTTTCTTGTAGGCCGTTGGATTCGTGATGCGAGAGCTATCGGCACCACCGAGGAGGACAAAAATTACTTCGAGAGCAATGCCCGCAACTTAATCACCACCTGGGGTGAGGAAGACGCTTTGCTGAACGAATATGCCAGCCGTGCATGGGCCGGTCTTACCGAAACCTATTATGCATATCGTTGGAAGGAGTTCTTCAAGGATGTGAATGCCGCTATCGAGGCTGGTGTGCCCTTTGACGAGAAGGCCTATCACGAACGCATCTGCAAATACGAAGGACAATGGTGGCGCGAGCGTCTCGGCAATTTCAGTGCCGAGCCCCAAGGCGATGGGGTAGTCTTTGCCCGCAACATCGCCGACAAATACCGTGCCGAACTGGAGGAACGGTACAGGAAGTGATACTCACGAAGATTATGCAAATCTATGAGGTGAGAATTAGCCATGGGGCACTTCTCGATATGAACGGGTTGAGAGTCTTCCTGAAAGGGATTTTATCAGAGGAAGGAGCTGTGCGTTATGCTAATGCCATGAGGGATGAGATTAAATCACTTTCAGTCTATGGTAGTTGCATGTCGCGTACCACATCCCAGACATTGCTTGCAATTCATCCTGATGCACGGCGGATGGTGTCTCACAATCGTCGTTGGATATAGTTATTTGGAGTGAATACTTTATAGGTGCCACTCTTATGCGGAAAAAAGTTGCAACTTTGTAGTTGAAGTGTTGGAAAAAAGTTGTATTTTTGCAGTCGAAATACTGGAAAAAAGTTGCAATATGTTACAAAGAAAGATTGATAAAATACTTGATAATTGGGCTGTTAAGTCAAAAAAGAAAGCCTTGTTTCTGGAAGGTGCCCGGCAAGTTGGTAAAACTACGTCCATCAGAGCGTTGGGACACCGACATTACAAACATTTTATTGAAATCAATTTTATCAAAAAACCTTCTGCCAAAAGGGCTTTTGACGGAGATTTGGATGCGAACACCATCATTTTGAATCTTTCCGCAATGGGTTTTGGACCTTTTGTGCCTGGTGAAACGTTGGTCTTTTTCGATGAGATACAGGAATGTCCCAATGCCAGAGCTTCTATAAAATTTCTGGTGGAAGATGGGGCGTATGACTATGCAGAGTCTGGGTCATTATTAGGGATTCATTACAAAGGCGATGAAAATTCTGAAGAGGAGATAGGTGAAATACCTTCCATTCCGGTAGGCTCGGAAGAAACTGTGGAGATGTATCCTCTTGATTTTGAGGAGTTCTTAATGGCTTTGGGAATGACAACGGAAATATTAGGCGTATTAAGACATTCGTATGATACGATGAAGACTGTGCCGGATTTCATCCACGAACAGGTTATGCGAAGGTATGCGCAATATCTTGCGGTGGGTGGCCTTCCGGAAGTGGTTTCCAATTTTGTCGAAAATCGAGATTTCACCTTCACCTTAAAAGCTCAAAATGACCTCATATCTGGTTACAGAAAGGATATTTCCAAATATGCTGGCAAAGACAAAGTGTTAGTAAAGAGAGTGTTTGATTCCATTCCATCCCAATTGGCCAAACAGGATAAGCGCTTTGTGTTGGCCGATTTGGAGCACGGGGCAAGTCGCCGCAAATATGCAGATCCCACTCAGTGGCTGATTGATGCGGGTATGGCATACTATGCCATCCAGACCAATGCTTTAAGTTTGCCTTTGTCGAATGTTGAAAACCGTCGATTATACAAATTGTATCTTCTTGATACTGGCATGCTTTGCAATATGAGTCTTCCTCGTCAGCATTTTGCTGTCATGAATGGCAATCTTGACATCAACGAAGGAGCTCTTGCAGAGAATTTTGTAGCCGCAGAGCTGGTGAAGAAAGGATACCCTTTGCACTATTTCGATCAGAAAAGCAAGCACGAACTTGATTTTGTCTTGCCTGGAAATGAGGGCATCATTATACTTGAGGTGAAATCGGGTGGCAATTATCGCAAACACGCTTCATTGGACTATGTGTTGCAACATGATTCAACGATGATCTCCGATGCAGTTGTGCTCTGTAATTCGAATGTGACAACGGCTGATCGCATCCATTACCTGCCACTCTATATGGCGATGTTTATGTAGTTGGATTCATCCGACAAAACCGTAAAATTTGTGAAAAGGTAAGGGGATATTCGTGAAATTTATGTAATTTTGCATTTTTAAATGCAATAATAAAACTATGGACTCAACAAGACAACAGAAAATAGCGAAACTGATACAGAAAGAGTTGGCGGAAATCTTTTTGGCTGACGGCATTCCGGTGTATGACTGCATGATTACAGTCACCAAAACCTCTGTTACCAAGGACTTGTCGCTGGCCCGCAGCTATATCTCCATTTTCAACGCCGAGGACAACGAAAAGGTGCTCAAAGCGGTGAAATCCAATATCAAGGAAATACGTTACCGCTTGGGACAGAAGGTAAAAAACCAGCTCCGCATTATTCCGCAACTGGATTTCTTCATCGACGACTCTCTGGATTATATCGAAAATATTGAAAACCTGCTGAAACAGTAGCCTTGAAAAGCAATTCATTTCAAACGGCCCGCTTCATCGGATTGAGGTATCTGTTTTCTCCCAAAAAACATCATGCCATCAATGTGATTTCCATTATCTCCATGGTCGGTATCATGGTCAGCTCGGCCGCTTTGATTATCGTGTTGTCAGTGTTCAACGGCATGGAGGGCTTGGTGCGCAGTAGTTTCAATTCCTTCAATCCTGACTATCAGATTCTTCCGAAGGAAGGGAAAGTCTTTGCCACAGACACTTTCCCGATGGCGGAGTTGCAAAAACTTGAGGGCGTGCAAGCGGTGTTCGAGGTGGTTTCCGACATGACCCTGATGACTTACAACGAGAAGCAACTGCTGGTGTCTGTTAAAGGTGTAAGCCCTGATTATCTGCACAGTACGGGCATCGACAGTTTGCTGATTGACGGCAATGCTAGGCTGCAATACAGTGAAGGTCCCGCTGCGGTGATGGGTGCTATCGCCGCAGGCAATATCCAGCTGAACATGCACAGTCCCGAGCAACTGAAGGTGTATTACCCCAAGCGTTTGCTCAAAAACCTTTCCGACCCGGCACGGGCATTCAATATCGACTATGTCATTCCGGCAGGCGTATTCGCTTCCTATACGGAATATGACGAGAAGTATGTGTTTGTGCCATTGGCTTTTGCCCGTTCCATCATGAATTATGAGAACGAGGTGACTTCCATCGAACTGAAACTGAAAAATCCAAAGGAATATGCCAAAATCCGGGCTTCCATCGAGAATGTTTTAGCTGGAAATTATATTCTGAAAGACAAATATCAGCAGGAAGAATCCCTCTACAAAACCATGAAATCGGAAAAGCTGATGGTCTTTGTCATTCTGGCCTTTATCTTGGTGGTGGCAGGTTTCAACATGATTGGCACCTTGTCTATGCTCATCATTGAGAAGAAGGATGACCTTTCGGTGCTCTATGCAATGGGGGCCCGCAAATCGCTGGTACGTAAGATTTTCATGGTGCAGGGAGGCTTTATCTCTCTGCTGGGAGGCATGGCTGGCTTGTTCATTGGTCTGTTGGTGTGTTTCCTCCAGATGAAGTTCCACATTGTGGGCTTGGGTGACGGCAGCAGCGGCTATCTCATTAACTATTACCCGGTGCAGCTGGAATGGCTGGATTTCGTTATGGTTTTATTCACAATTTTGATAATCAGTGTTATAACCTCATATATCCCCATCCGTTATATGAAAAATATCGTGGTGGACAAAAAATAAGGAGGCGGATTCATGAAAAAATTATTGTCAGTACTAAGTATATCCTTCATGGCGGTGTTGCTGTCGGCACAGACGCCCATTGGCAGTTTCCGCGACCATTTGGCCTACAACCGCTTCTATTCGGTGGCGGTGGGCGATGAAGTGTATGCGGCAGGAGAAAGCGGGATTTTGTATTTTCCTAAGAATAAGGCTAATGTAAGCGGTTCGGACATGTACAAATGGTCCAAAAGCAATGGCTTGACGGATGTGGATATCTCCAAAATCGCTTACGACAAGGTTACGAAGAATTTGGTGATTTCGTATGCTAACGGAAATTTGGATTTTATTGTGGATGACCGTTTGACCAATGTGCCGGATGTGAAAAACAAGCAGATTTCGGGCTCGAAATCGGTTCGACGGATATGTTTTGAAGACGGCTTATGCTATCTGGTTTATAATTTCGGTGTGGTGGTAGTGGATTTGTCCACTTATCTGATTCGTGACACCTGGTATGTCAACAGTCTTGGGGATCACGAGGTTTTAGATATGGCTATTGCTCCAGACCGATTCTATTTGGCTACGGATATTGGTGTTTATAGTATTGAAAAACAGAATTCTATGTTGGCAGATCTTGGGACATGGCAATGGGAGGTAGACTTGGGACTTCGGGAATACAATCATATTGCTGCATGCCAGCAGAAGGTGTTTGTCAATCGCAATTCAGATGTGCATGATGAAAATGGACAGCTTACGGTGACGGATTCTGTTTATGTGCTGGAGAACGGTGTTTGTCGCTTTGACCCTGGTTTTGACGCCCAGGATGTCCGTGCTTTTGTGGTTGACGGGGAAGCTTTTATGATGGTGGATTGGCAGAATGTGGTGGTGTATGAGGATGATTATTATGATTTTAAGTATTTTTATGAGGGAGGCGCATTCCCGAGTTTGCAATATGCCGATGCTGAAGGCGACAATGTGTGGGTGGCTGACGATGAGAATGGCTTGTGGCGTTGGAACAGGGTATCGGGACAGGTTAAACTGTTGACTTCCAACGGACCCCATTCCAACAAATCATACAGTCTTTCCTGCGTGGGTGGGGTACTTGCTGTCACTGCCGGAGGATATAATCTTTGGGCTCCCGCCTATTTTGCGCCGGCATGCAGTTTCTTCCAGAACGAGCAGTGGACTTACAACTCTTATGAATTCCAAAATTATGGCAATGCCCATGATTTGGTCAAGGTGGTCATCAATCCCAACAAACCGGAGGAATGTTTTGTGTCTTCGTGGGGCAACGGTTTGTATAAATGCGTTAACGGACGTGTCGTGGTTTTTTACGATCGGAGCAACAGCCCTTTGCGGGGAATTACCAGCGACGAGGTGGCCAGAGTGTCGGGCTTGTGTTATGATGCCTACGGCAACCTTTGGGTGGCCAATTCAGGTACCACGTATATTTTGCATGTGCTGAAAACAGACAATACTTGGGTAACCATCAATAACTTGAGAGGTGAGACCAGTACAGTTGCCCAGCACGTTTATGTTGATTCAAGAGGTTTTAAATGGATTACCTTCCCTCGTAGCAGTACGCAGTCGCTATATGTGTATGATGATAATAAAACTATTGAAAATCAGTCAGATGATAGGCTGTGGGTCGTCAATATGAATGCCGCGGCTGAAGTGGAGTCTTCGGAGGTGAAATGCATCACGGAAGACAAGAACGGACGCATGTGGATTGGCACCAACAAGGGGGTGAAGGTGATTTACGATCCCAGTAAGGTGTTTGGTGGCAACTCTCTGCCCAGAAATATTATTTTGGAGCAAGGCGGTTATGCGGCGGTGCTGTTGGAACTCGAGGAGGTCTCAAGTATAGCTGTTGACGGGGCTAACCGCAAATGGATGGGTACTACCAGGGCCGGTGTGTTTCTTATCAGCGAAAATGGCACCGAGGAGTTGATGCATCTTACGGCTGAAAATTCCTCTTTGTTGTCGAATGTAATATACGATATAGCTATCGATGCTACTACCGGCGAGGTGTTTTTCAGTACCGACAAAGGGGTTTGCTCTTATCGGGGTACTGCCACAGAAGGTAGTGAATACTATACGGATGTGAAGGTGTTCCCTAATCCGGTACACAGTGGTTATACCGGGGTGATTGCGGTGAGCGGTCTGATGGAGAATTCCTTTTGCAAGATTGTGGATGCCGCTGGAAATCTGATTTGGCAAGGCTATGCCAATGGGGGTGAGCTGGTATGGAATGGCAAGGATTTCAAAGGCCGCCGTCCGGCCACAGGCGTATATTTTGTTTTCTCCTCCAGCCAAAGCGGAAAAGAGAAAAATGTGGCCAAAATATTATTTGTCAACTAATTAATACGTTTTGGTCTATGTTTGTCACCTCCAAGGCGATTGTGCTGCATAAAACCAAATACGCCGACTCTGGCATTGTGGTGAAAGTGTTTACGGAGCGATATGGCACCCAGACCTTTATCATTAAAAATGCTTTTTCCGCCAAAAACAAGCATTTGCTGCCTTTGTTCGCCCCTCTTTCGCTGCTGGAATTACAGTTCGACGACCGGAAACTCAACCAGTTGATGTATCTCAAGGAGGCGACCTGCTATCATCAGTATGTGGATATTCCTTTTGATATTGTCAAAAGTTCACTTTTGATGTTTTACGGCGAGTTGCTGTACCGACTGCTGTATGAATACGGAGAAGACCAGCAGTTGTTCGCTTTTATTGAAGAAAGAATGCGGCAGTTGGACGATGCAGTGAAAGTTCGTCCCGACACGCACATCGATTTCATGCTGCAAATGTCTCAGATTCTTGGCTTTTATCCCGTGGCCAACTATGATTCTACCCATACCATATTCTCAATACTCCACTCGTCTTTTGTGTCGCATTGGGTGGATGAGGAGCAGAGTTTGTCGTCGGAGGCCAGCCGTTTGCTCTTTGCCATGATGGGGAAGACGCTTCCGCCAGTGGCGCCAAAAGCGGTACGTAACGAATTGCTACAAGGAATGTTGCGTTATTACAAGCGGAATAATGAGCATATCGGAAAGATTGAATCAGTATCTATTTTGGCTGATATTCTGAAGGAATAATTCAGGAAAGAAAAGGGGACCTCGTTAATTCAAAATTCAGAATTCAAAATTCAATTGGCACATTAGCACATTGATTAATTGGCACATTAAAAAAAATTGTATCTTTGCAAACTTTTTGAAACAACATTAAACAACCAAAAACAAGTTTATGGAATCACAAGAACTTCTCCACCCGAACACTGATGAAAATCAGAACCAAGAGGTGAATCCCGGCACTTCTGTTGAAGGCCAGACTGTGGAAAACACAGATGCAAACAATGCTACTGAAGCAGTGGCTGAACCTGCCGCTGTAGTTGAAAACGCCGAACCTGCTGCTCCCCAAGCAGAGGAAACTCCGGCAGAACCTGTTGTTGAACCCGTGGCAGAGACAGCCGTCGCCGAAGAGCCCGTCGCAGCACAAGCGGCAGAGACTCCTGCGGAACCTGTTGCCGCAGCTCCCGTTGCCGAAGCACCGGCAGCCCCTGAAACGACTGAGCAGTCTGTTTCAGAAATGATGAATGAAATTGAAAACAACCAGGCCCCTGAAACCGAAAACGAGGAAGAGGGCGAAACCGTCACCGAGACCATGGAAGACGTTGAGAAACAGTACGAAGGTCTTGACTTTGACCAGACGGTGGGCGAGTTGGAAAGAGTGACCTCCGAGCTGGATTACGACAGCATGAAGATGCACGTGAGCGTATTGAAAGCCAAAGGTCTCGATATGCTGAAAGCCGCTCGCAAAGCGCTCTATGACAAGTTTATCGCCGATGGTGGCAACAAGGAGGACTTTGAGGCTGAACCCACAGAACTCGAAAAGAAATTCAACGCAGCCCTCCAGTTGTTCAAAGATAAAAAAGCCGCCTATCTGGAAAGGATAGAGAAAGAAAAACAGAAAAATCTCGAAGATAAAAAAGGTATTATCGAAGGATTGAGAGAATTGGTTGAGTCAGAAACCAATCTGAAAGTACTGAATGACAAGTTCAAAGAACTGCAGGACAAGTGGAAAGAAATCGGTCCCGTTCCGCAGAGCGAGTCCAACAACCTGTGGCAGAACTATCATTTCTATGTTGAGAAATTCTTCGATATCCGCCGTATCAATAAAGAATTGCGTTCCTTGGATCTGAAGAAGAATCTGGAACAGAAAATCAAATTGTGCGAAACCGCTGAGTCTTTGTTGTTGCAAGATTCTGTGAATCAGTCGTTCAAGGCTCTGCAGCAGCTGCATGAGGAATGGAAGGAAATCGGTCCCGTTCCGGAAGACAAGAAAGACGAAATCTGGGAAAGATTCAAAAACGCTTCCGACCAGATCAATCAGGCTCGCAGAGAGTATTATGACAAACTGTTCGAAGAACAGCAGAATAACTACAACGCCAAGGTGGTGCTGTGCGAGCAAGCCGAAGAGCTGACCGCTGGCAAGACCGTGGAAAGCGTGAAAGAGAACAACGAAATCGCCGACAAGCTGACCGAACTGCTGAAGATGTGGAAGACCATCGGGCCGGCTCCTTTGAAGCTGAATGACGAGGTTTGGGAACGCTTCAAATCCACTTTGGACAAGTTCTTCACCGCCAAGAAGGAATATTTCCAGCAGGTGAAAGACGAGCAGATGCAGAATTACAACCAGAAGCTGAATCTGGCTATCCAGGCTGAGGGGATCGCAGAGCGTACCGACTGGAAGAACGCAACCGACGAGATTCTGAACCTGCAGCAGGAATGGAAAGCTATCGGTACCGTACCTCGTAAATATTCAGAACAGGTATGGAAACGCTTCAGAGCCGCTTGCGACAAATTCTTTGCCGCCAAAGCTGAGTATTTCTCCAATATCAAGGAAATTGAAGCCGACAACCTGAAGAAGAAAGAAGAACTGATTGAGAAGATCATGAACCACGAATTCGGTGACGACAGAGCCGCCAATCTGGATGTGATCAAGGACTATCAGCGCCAGTGGACTGAAATCGGTTTTGTGCCGAAGAAAGACAAAGACCGTATTTACACGGCTTACAGAGAGGCTTTGGACAAACGTTTCGCAGAGCTGAAGATGAACTCCGACGATGTGCGCAGAAGCTCTTTCAGAAATAAAATCGACAATATTCTGAGCAATCCCAATGCTGACCGTCTGTTGGATAAGGAGAAGAAGTTCCTGGTCACTAAACTGCAGCAACTGAGGGATGATATCAACCTGTGGGAGAACAACTTGGGCTTCTTTGCCAACTCTAAGAATGCCGACCTTCTGAAGCAGGAATTCACCAAGAAGGTGGAAAATGCCAAGAAAGAAGTGAAGGAACTGGAGTACAAGATCAAGATGATGAACGCTCCCAAGAAAGAAGAGGAACCGAAGCAGGAGGAAAATCCTCAGGCGGAGGAACCTGCTGCTGAGGCGTAATTCAAATTAAGAATTAAGAACTAAAAGTTAAGAGTTTAAGACTTTTATTCTTAGTTCATAGTTTTTAATTCTTAGTTTTATGGAAAACCTTGATGTACGAATTGACAAGTGGCTATGGATGGTGCGTCTGTTCAAGACGCGCTCCATGGCCACTGATGCTTGTAATGCCGGCAAAGTGAAGATGAACGGGGTCAATGTGAAGCCCTCCAAGGCGGTGAAAACCGAGGAGTGTTATCATGTACGCCTCGACCAGCTGGAGAAGGTGGTGCAGGTGATTGACACCCCCAAAGGCAGGGTAGGTGCGGCCTTGGTTCCGCAGTATTACACGGACCTGACCTCCCCGGAAGAGTACGAGCGGGTGAAACAACTGCGCACCAAGTTCGAGTTCAGAGAGCATGGCGCGGGACGTCCCACCAAGCGTGACCGCCGGCAGATTGACTATTTGAAAGAATACTATAACGAGGATTGACAAGCCTCCAACCAATAATACCATTATGAAATTATTCTCTACCCATTTCAGAATATTATGCTTGGCCGTTGCAGGACTGTTTTTTTCAGGAATGTCCGCAACCAAGGCACTGGCCCAGAACCCTCCGTGTCAGACTCCAGAAGCAACTGTCGCGGTGACTTGCTGTAGCAACGACATGCCCTATAATTACAACGGGCATATTTTTAATCAAGGTGGAACATATGACGTGCATCTGACCAATGCCCAAGGTTGTGACAGTTTGGTGCATTTGAACCTGACTGTGCTGGAAGGTGCTTACGCATATATCAGTGGTAATGTGGAAATCTGCCCAGGTGCCAGCACGCAGTTGTCGGCCAATGGTAATGGCACTCCCAAATGGAGTACAGGAGCGACGGGTTCCCCCATTACCGTTACTACTCCCGGATTGTACATACTGACGGTGACAGCCCCCAATGGTTGCAAGGCCTACGACACGGTGGCGGTGACGCTGTTGCCCCAGCCCAATGTCGCAATTAGTGGTCCAGATAGCATTTGTAGTGGCTCTTCTGCTTTGCTGATTGCTTCGGGAGGTTACAGTTATAGCTGGAATACGGGTAGTTCGGAAGCTGCAATCAATGTGAGCCCTGCACAGACAACATCATACGTGGTGACGGCAAGGTCTGACAGAAACTGTACGGCCACGGCCGTCCATGCCGTTCGTGTCAATCCGCTGCCCACACCGGCTATCACCGGAAATGATGTCATTTGTGAAGGGGCATACAGTATTTTCACCGCTACGGGCGGAAACAGTTATCAGTGGTCCACAGGCGCCACCTCGGCTTCTATACAGGTGGCAGTAGAACAATTGTATTCGGTACAGGTAACCAATCAATACGGATGTACAGCATCTGCTTCCAAATTTTTGACAGTGAATGACTTGCCGACGGTTTCGATTATCGGACGAACTTATATATGTGAGGGTGGGTCAACCGTTTTGAATGCCACGGGTATCGGGGGTGTTTCATACGTGTGGAACAATATGGCTATCGGTCAGAGCTATTCGGTGTCCAGTCCGGGTATATATACAGTGGTTGTCACTTCAGCAGCCAACTGCACGGCCTCCGCTACTGTTTCTGTAACACAGAAGAGTAATCCAGTGGTGACGGTCAGTGGAGATCTGTCATTCTGTGACGGTCTGTCCACGCAATTGACAGCATCGGGAGGCCAAAGTTATTTATGGAGGAATGCATACGGAACACAAATCAGTAGCAGCTCGACCGTGACCTTGGTAGAGGGAGGAACTTATATGGTTATCGCTACGGATTCCAATGGCTGTTCCACTTCCCAGCAAATCAATGTCACCAAGAAAAACAATCCCAATGTCATGATCGCGCCTTCGGCCAATGAGGTGTGCGATGGTACTCCTGTGACCTTGTCTTCCGCTTTGTACACAGGCTATAGCTATTTGTGGAATACTGGCTCACATGAGCGCCAGATTACGGTGACTTCGGCGGGTACTTATACTTTGCAGGTGACTGCTAACGGTTGTACATCAGTTGATTCTCTAGAGGTGGTCATGTATTCTCTTCCTGAGATATATTTCAGTGGTAATTTAGCCGTCTGTCGGGGTCAGTCCGCCACTATTTACGCACAGTCCCCTAATGCGGTTTCTTATCTATGGAATACAGGGGCGCAAACGAATAGTATTCATGTTACTCCTCAGGAATCGACAGCTTTTTCGGTGACTGTGGAGGATAATCATGGTTGTGTGAATCAGGATGCGATTTATTTGATGGTGGAAGAATACCCCACTGCTACCATTACAGGACCTGATGGTATGTGCAGAGGCAGCTCTATTGAATTGATAGCCAGAGGCGCTATTCGCTGTTTGTGGAATGACGGAGAGACGGATGCCCAGCGACGCATCACCCAGGCGGGTACCTATTCGGTGGTGGTCTCCACTTTCGCGGGATGCTCCGCTACGGCTGAGAAAACAGTGGTATACTATGATACTCCGGAGATTTCTATCACCGGAGGTCCTTTGGTCTGTATTGGTGATACCATTCTTCTTGTAGCCCATGGCGGTGCCACCTACCAGTGGTCTAACCAATCAACAGATTCGTGTATGGCGGTGACAACGGCGGGCACTTATATGGTGCAGGGATGGAGTGCCGAAGGATGCACTTCACGGGATACCTTGACAATCGGCATGGTGCCGAAACCGGAGGTGCAGATAGTGGGCAATCACTCTGCTTGTGCAGGGGGCTTGAACATGCTTACCGCCCAGTCGGCCACAGCCGTCAGCTATTTGTGGAATACTGGTGCCACATCCACCCAGATCCGCGCCAACGAAACGGGTATTTTTACGGTGACAGTCAGCGACAGCAATGCCTGCAAGGCTTCCGATTCTTTTGCCTTTGAACTGTTGCCGATTCCCGAATGTACCATTATTGGACCTGACCGTATTTGTGTGGGAGAGACAGCTACGCTTTCCGCTTCAAACCCTAATTATCACTATTTTTGGTCCACTGGCTCAACCAACTCTTCTATAACAGTATCTCCCACTACCACTACTAGTTATTCCTTGGTGGTTTTGGGTGATAACAATTGTACGGCCAATATTAGCAAACAACTTGAGGTGAGAAATTATTTGCCTATTCCTATCAGTGGAAATGACAGTTTTTGCGAGGGAGATTCTGTGGTTTTGGTGGCGCAGGGTGATGGCGGCTTTATATGGTCGAATGGACAAGTAGGCAACAGTATTGTTATTGGTGAAGGTGGAGATTATGCGGTAAGTTCATTGGATTCTACCACCTGTTTCTTGTCGTCTTCCAAGCATGTGGATAAATATGCTTTGCCTGAAGTGTATATCGAAGGTGCTCCCCATCTGTGTGTGGGAAATACGGGAATCCTCAGGGCCGTGTCCGATATGCCGGTCAGCTATTTGTGGTCAACAGGAGCTACAGACAGTGTTATCAGTGTTTCTTCAACCAATGTATATGGCGTGACGGTGACCAGTGCCCATGGGTGTAGCAATTCCTCCTCCAAGATGGTGGTGGTACATTCAGCACCATCAGTGAATATTGTGGGACCCAACACAGCGTGTTATGGCCAGGCTGTGGAACTCATGGCTGTGGGTTCAGCCACCCATTTTCTGTGGCCGTCAGGAGACACGACTGCCAATACTGTGGTGAATCCGATGTTTTCAACTACGTATAATGTTGTGGGGTATAATGAATACGGATGCACAGCCACCGCAGGATGGTATATTAGTGTGCTGCCTGTGCCGATGGTTTCCATATCGGGCGACACCTTACTATGTGAGGGTGACACCACGGTGCTGACATGCTCCACCGCTAATGCGTATATATGGTCCACGGGAGAGACTAGTAAGAGTATTCGTGTGGGAGAGTCTGGGGTTTATACGGTTGTGGTAACCAACACAATGGGCTGTACCAACAGCGCTTCCTTGAATGTGCATGTGGATTCCTATCCCGCTATTGTGATTTCAGGTGATACTATCTTGTGTCAAGGTCAGCAGAGTATGCTTTACGCATACGGCGGAGCCTCCTACTTATGGGATGACGGTACTACTTCACCCTATAGAATGATTGCTCCCGTTGCGGATACAAGCTATACCGTTCAGGTATCCAATGGTCTATGCGTTTCAACGGCTACTCAGAATATTCATGTGAATGAGCGCCCTGTTGCCCAAATTGAGGCACCAGACGGTCTTTGCGAAGGTTCTACGGTAAGTTTGATTGCCCATGGCGGTTTGGTGTATTTTTGGAGTACAGGACAAACTTCGGCCATGATTGATGTGTCCACGGTAGGAACCTATCAGCTGGTGGCATACAACCAGTATGGCTGTACTGACACTACTTCTCATACTTTGATTCAGTATTCCAATCCCCAGGTATCCATTATGGGTGCAGAGGCTATTTGTGAGGGTTCACAGGCCCAGCTGTCGGCAGTGGGTGATGGCCTTCTCTTGTGGAGTACGGGCGATACCAATGCCAATATCACCATCCATCAAGTGGGTTATTATCAGGTTCTGCTGACTGATCATAATGGCTGTACGTCAACGGCTTCGCGTTATGTGTCTGCTTTGGCCATGCCGAATATCACTATTTTCGGTCCGACGAATGTTTGCGGTGAGGAAACAATTAACCTGAGTGTGGCCTGTACCAATACGGCATCATATCAGTGGAATACGGGCGCTACCACCTCATCCATAGAGGTCACGCCTTCCGAAACGACAACGTATTCTGTCGCTGCGGTTTCTCCCGACAATTGTACAGCGGTTCAGACCTATACAGTGGAGGTGCATCCGGAGTATGCCCTCGATTTTGAGGCTTCTATTTGTCAGGGGAATTCCTATACGGGACAGGGTTTTGTGATTCCGGTGCAGGATGAAGCCGGGGAGTTTACTTTTACGGAAACTTATACCTCTGTGCATGGTTGCGATAGTGTGCGCACCTTGTATTTGACCGTCACTGCTATTCCTGTTATTGTCAATCCGATTTCCGGCAATAGCACCATTTCAAGTCCTGGTAATTATGTTTATACGATTGGGTCAGTCGAAGGAGCCTCTTCGTATGAGTGGATTTTGTCGAATCCGAACTGGGCGCTCAGTTACAACCAGAACATTGCCCAGATTACGGTTCTTGTTCCTGGCAGCGCTACTTTGTCGGTATATGCCATAAATGAATGCGGCCAGTCGCAACCGACATCAATGCAGGTTACCTATTCCACTGGCATCAATGATGTGGATGGATATAGCGTGACCGTTTATCCTAATCCCACCACCGACATGGTTAATGTACAGTTGACCATGAACAATGAACAGTTGTTTGGTGGGGAAATTCAGTTACTGGATATGTATGGCAAGTTGCTGAACAGATGGGAGATGAATGGAAACGATATGCAACTTGATTTGTCATCCTACGCAGCGGGTGTGTATATGCTGAAACTGCGCAACAACCAGAACTCCACCGAAAGCGTGGTGAAAGTAGTGAAACACTAATCAGTTGAAAGTTGAAAACTGAAAACTGAAAACAGAAAGTTGAATTTTGAATTCTTAATTCTTAACCCCTAATCCCTATTTCCTAACACCTAGTATGCATGCATCCCTCCAAAGAGGTTTATGCCCAGGTAAGTCATGATGAGCAGGCCGAAGGCGATGAGGATAATCAGATGATATAGCCATAGGTGGCGGTCGGCGGCAGGGATGACTCCCGGCAGGGCGGCGCAATAGCCCAGCAGGGTGATGAGCGCCCAGGTTTCTTTGGGATCCCAACTCCAGTATTGCCCCCAGCTGATGTTGGCCCAAGCCGAGCCTATGATGATGCCCGTTGTCAGTAGTACGACTCCGATAATGCAGAATACCCGGCTTGTTTTTGTGATGTTTAGAACGGTTTCTTGTTTCTTTTTCATAATGATGAAGCTCATGCTGATGAGTGCCAAAATAAAGGTGAACGTCAGCATGCTATAGGCGGTCATCAGAATAGACACATGGACGGTAAGCCAGGGGGAAATCAAAACCGGCATCAGGGGGGAGAAACTACGGCCTCCCATCAGCGACGCTGCCAAGGTGACAAAAGCGGCGGCGGTCAAAGCCGAGAAACTGATAATAAGTTTTTTTCGTCCGAAAATAGCGGCTACTAACAGCGTGATGGCAGCCAGCGACAACATGGTGTCGAAGGTGCCGCTGAAGGGTCCGTGCCCCGACAGGTAACAGCGCAGGATTATGTCCGCCAGGGTGAGGATAAGTGCCAGCCATACGAAGATTAAGGCAATTCTTTGGGGCCAGTTTGTTTTTGAGGCTGTAATCAGCAATATGAATAGTATCAGTACGAGGATGATTTCGGCCAAGAAGATCTTTCTTTCTGTATTAGATTGATTATAAATAATTTCTATGCGATCTTTGCTGCGATTGATGCTGCCGGGGGTGCAGCGTTTTTCCTGAAAGGTGGCTATGGAATTGATAATTTTTATGTTCTGCAGATGCTGTTCTTCCTGAATGGATTGTCGCAGCCAGTCCAGAATATGGGCAATGAAGAGGGTGTCCTCACTTTGTGCCTTGCTTAAATCATCCTCCGGACTCAGCCATAAGTTTTGTTGGGGGAATATTTTGAAAGATGGTTGAGGCTTGTCGGGCCACTTTTCAGGGAACAGGTAAATTGCTGTAACAAGCTGTACCGGAGTGTATTCTGTGGGCATAGTGCCTTTGGGGAATGCGGCCTTGCAGTAGTCACGGGCATAGCTGTCGAAGGGGGCGATACGGCCACGGTAATACACCGACAGTTGGCCGAAAGCCTCCGCTTCTGCAGTTGACAGTTGACAGTTGAAAACTGAAAGTTGATGGCCTTCTTCTAATCCCTGATCCCTAATCCCTAATCCCTGGTTGGCTAGGGCAGAGGCGGGAAAGGAGAGAAGGAGCAGGCCGGTGACAGAGAGTGTGCGCAACAAGCAGCGGAAGGCCCCGTCGCGGCGTAGCAGCAGTCCTATCATCGATAGCAAGAGCAGGGCAAAGCCGATGTAAACCAGTGTGGTTCCCCATGGGTCGTAACGGACGAGCAAAACGCTGCCGTCCAAGTCGGTGTCATAGTCCTCCTGAAAAATGCGATAATGTCGGTATTTCAGGATTTTGTTCATCGAGATGCGGGCCTTGGTCTCTTGCTCACCGTCGGTCACGGTGACATAGCTGATATAATCCTTGATGGTATGGGTGCCTTCGTAATAGTCCACATCGAATTCATCTAAGCGAATGCTGAAGGGCAGTTTTGTGTTGTCTGAGTTTTCTGAACCATGGGAGTTCTTGCAGGAGAAATTGGCGACGGTGTCCCGGAAGTCCTCATAAATGGATGAATTGTCTGCGGTGTTGGTTTCGCCTTCGCGTAAGTGCACGTGCACGCTGCGGGCGGTAAACCAGGTGCACAGTCCCCCTGCCACAATCAGCAGAATAGCGACAAATAATGGAAGCAGAAATTTATTTATTTTTTTTCGCATTATTAAATATTTTGCTCCGCAAAAATACAAAAATCTGAATAATTGGCACATTAGCACATTTGCTAATTTGCACATTGAAATTTTTTCGTATCTTTGCACCCTTAAAAAATGACGATAAATATTTTTATACTAATCTGTAAAGTAATTGAAAATGAGTAAAGTTAAGTACGTTTACACCTTTGGCGGAAAGACCGCTGAGGGCAAAGCCGACATGAAAAATTTGTTGGGTGGCAAGGGTGCTAACCTCGCCGAGATGTGTTTATTGGGATTGCCAGTTCCCGCTGGTCTGACCATCACTACCGAATGCTGCACCGCCTATTACGGCAACAACTGCCAGCTTCCTAATGGTTTGATGGACGAAGTTTGGGCAGGTATGGCTCAGATGGAAAAGATTATGGGAATGAAATACGATGACCCCGAAAATCCTCTCTTGGTTTCCTGCCGTTCTGGTGCCCGCAGCTCTATGCCCGGCATGATGGATACCGTACTGAATATTGGTTTGAGCTCTAAAACGCTCCCCGGCCTGATCAAGAAAACCAACAACCCCCGCTTCGTGTATGACTCTTATCGTCGTCTGATCATGATGTACGCCGACGTGGTGATGGAGAAGGCTGAAGGTATTGAACCCGCTGACGGCAAAGGCATCCGCAAACAGCTGGATGATATGCTGGATCAATTCAAAGAGAGCAAAGGTTACAAAAGCGATACAGAAATCACCGCTGACGAATTGCTGCAATTAGCCAACGCTTTCAAGGCTAAAATCAAAGAAGTGCTCGGCACTGAATTCCCGGATGACGCCAAGGCTCAGCTGGAAGGCGGTATCAAGGCCGTGTTCAAGAGCTGGAATGGTAAGAAAGCTATCTCTTACCGTCGCATCGAAGGTATTCCCGATGACTGGGGCACCGCTGTGAACGTGCAGACCATGGTGTTCGGTAACATGGGCGACACCTCCGCTACCGGCGTGGCTTTCACCCGTAACCCCGCTACCGGTGACAACCAATTCTATGGCGAATGGTTGATCAACGCTCAGGGCGAGGACGTTGTGGCTGGTATCCGTACCCCCAACCCCTTGAACGATGACACCAAGAACGAGCAGAACAAGCACATGCATTCTATGCAGGAGCTGATGCCCGAAACTTATAAGGAACTTTGCAATGTTCGTGAAATCTTGGAAAAGAACTATCATGACATGCTCGATACCGAGTTCACCATCCAGGATGGCAAACTGTATATGCTGCAGTGCCGCGTGGGCAAGCGTACCGGTGTGGCCGCTTTGACCATGGCTCTCGATATGATGCGCGAAGGTTTGATTGACGAGAAGGAAGTGGTGATGCGCCTCTCTCCCGCCCAGTTGGACGAACTGCTGCACCCGATTTTGGATGCCGCTGACGAGAAGAAACACGAAGTAATCGCCAAGGGTCTGCCCGCAGGTCCTGGTGGTGCTGTGGGTATCATCGCCCTCGACAGCGAAAAGGCTAAGGAATATGCCGCTAAGAAAGTGAAAAACATCCTCGTTCGTGAGGAAACCAACCCCGAAGATGTGGAAGGTATGCGTGCCGCTACCGGTATCCTGACTGCTCGTGGTGGTATGACCTCTCACGCTGCATTGGTTGCTCGTGGCTGGGGTAAATGCTGCATCGTAGGTTGCGACGCTGTTCATATCGACATGAACGCCCGCACCGTGAACATCGCCGGCAAGACCTTCAAAGAAGGTGACCTGCTGAGCTTGAATGGTTCCAAAGGCTGGGTTTACGCTGAGGAAGTGAAGATGATTGACGCTACCGAGAACCCGTTGTTCCAGGAATTCATGAAGCTGGTGGACAAATACCGCACTATGGGTGTCCGCACCAATGCTGATAACCCCGATGACGCTCAGAACGCTGTGAACTTCGGTGCTGAAGGTATCGGTCTGTTCCGTATCGAGCACATGTTCTATGGCAAGAACAGCGAGAAACCGCTGGCCAAGCTGCGCAACATGATTCTGACCAACACTACCGAAGACCGTATTGCCGCTCTGAAGGAACTGGAACCCTATATCCGCGAGAGTGCAAAAGGTACTTTGAAGGTGCTGGATGGCAAACCGCTGACTTTCCGTTTGATGGATCCCCCATTGCATGAATTCGTTCCCAAAACCAACGAGAAAGCAAAAATCGAAGCTTTGGCCAAAGAACGTGGCATGAGCGAAGAAGAACTGGTGAAACGTATCGAGGCATTGCACGAAGTGAACCCGATGATGGGTCTCCGTGGTGTTCGTCTGGGTATTGTTTATCCCGAAATCACTGAAACTCAGTTCCGCGCTTTGTTCCAGGCTACCGCTGAATTGATGAAGGAAGGCCACGATCCTCGTTTGGAAATCATGGTTCCCCTCACCATCAATGTGAAGGAGCTGGAGCACCAGAAAGCTATCGCCAATCGCGTGAAAGCCGAAATCGAGGCTAAGTTCGGTGTAACCATCAACTACCTCTTCGGAACCATGATCGAGATTCCGAGAGCTACCCTCGTGGCTGACAAGATTGCTCAGGTGGCAGAATTCTTCTCCTTCGGTACCAACGACTTGACCCAGATGACCTTCGGCTTCAGCCGTGACGATGTGAACGCTATCGTTCATGCTTATATTGATGAGAAGATCATCCCCGCCGACCCGTTCAACACTTTGGATCAGGAAGGCGTTGGCCAGTTGGTGAAGTTAGGTGTGGAACGTGGTCGCAGCACCCGTGCCAACCTGAAGTGCGGTGTTTGCGGTGAGCATGGTGGTGATCCCGCTTCTGTAGAATTCTTCTACAAAGCCGGCATGACTTATGTGTCATGTTCACCTTTCCGCGTGCCCGTGGCCCGTTTGGCTGCCGCTCAGGCCGCTATCAAAAATGCCTAATTTTTAGAAAAAAATATTCTGAGAAAAAAAAGTGACCGTAACTGGTCACTTTTTTTTTATGCCTGCCGCTTTCGTTGACCTTCGTTTTCGCAAAATAAAATCAATCAAATTTTTACCTTTGAGTTTTTTAACATTAAATTGTTGAAAAATATTTGCATATCCAATTATTATTGTTATCTTTGCCGAATGTAATTTTTGTTTTGAGAAAAAATTTAGCTTATGAGAAAATATATACTTTTCGCTTCGTTTTTGCTGGTATGCCTAGGTATTCATGCACAGACGATGGTTTTTGTGTCTTCATCCGCTACCGATGACACTGGTAACGGTTCTTCATGGGAATCTGCTAAACAAACTATATCCGCTGCATTGACGGAGGTCGGAAGCAACGGTATAGTGTGTGTCAAGGCCGGTGATTATGCTATTACTGAGGAACTGATGATTCCTGCGGGGGTGACCGTGAAGGGCGGCTATCAACAGATTTCGGAGGGAACAGATACCTCGCTGCGCCGATTGCCGGGCGTGAACATGCACTGGACTGACAATGCCTGGTGTACTATCATTACGGGAAAAGGCGACCACCGCATTGCTACGGTGAATGGTGTGCTGGACGGCTGCGTGGTGCGCAACGGCTATAGTAGTACCATTGGTGGCGGACTGCTGATTGATGGTGGTGTGGCTCGCTATTGTGTGATCAAGGAGTGTGACGCCATTGACGATGACGACTACAACGGCGAGGGCGGTGGCGCCTATATTCGCAACAATGGTGTGCTGATCAACAGCATCGTTACCGAGTGCCGCGCTGACAATGGAGTAGGGGTGACCGGTGAGGACGGAAGCCTCATCAACAATACCATCACCCGCAACGCGCCTATTGGCTGTGGCTACGTGATTGACTACGACGGCAACTATTACGATGCGGTGCTTATCGGCAAGCAATGCTGGATGAAGCAGAATCTGCGTACCACCCACTATGCCGATGGCAATTCCATTCCCTTGGCGACTTCTAACCAGTCATATCCCTGCTACTATGAAAATACAAATTTGAACATTTCGGAATATGGTCTCCATTACAATTGGTATGCCGCCATGAAAAATGGGGCGAGTAGCAACACCAATCCCAGTGGGGTGCAGGGTATCTGTCCCGATGGTTGGCATCTGCCTTCTTATGCGGAGTGGGATGAGTTGGTTACTTACGTTTCCAGTCAGCCTCGTTTTCTTTGTAACAACAACGGAGGGTATTATGGCAAAGCTTTGGCATCGAAAATTGGCTGGAACACATCTAACAGCAGTTGCAATATTGGTGCTGAGTATGGCTCTTATTCCCGTTCCACGAATAATGGCACCCGTTTTACTGGGATGCCAGCTGGATATTGGGACAGCTATTTCAGAGATGTAAACTATGTCGGGAATTTTTGGACTACCAGAGAATATAATAACACGTACGCTTATCATCGGTATTTGTCGCATTCCGATAGAAGTATGGGTAATTCTTATACATACAAAACATATGGTCTATCAGTACGTTGTATCAGGGATCCTGAACTTGCCAGCACGGAAGGCCAGACGGTGCCGGTGGTCACCACGGCTGCGGTGGCCAATGTGTCGGCTAACTCGGCTACTGGTGGTGGTAATGTTACCGCGGACGGAGGCTCGGTGGTGACGGCTCGAGGTGTGTGCTGGAGCACTACGGAGAACCCTACCGTTAATGACAGCCACACGACCGATGGTAGCGGTGTGGGTAACTTTAACAGCAGCATTACAGGCTTGACCGCTAATACTACCTATTATGTGAGGGCATACGCCACCAACGCCATAGGTACAGCCTACGGTGAGAGTGTCAGCATTACAACAGGCGGACAGCCTTGTCCTGGTGCCCCCACAGTTACCGATGTGGATGGCAATACTTACGCCACCGTCCAGATTGGACAGCAGTGCTGGATGAAGGAAAATTTGCGTACCAAACATTATAGCGGTGGTGGCAATGTGGATTTCAGATATCCCAACAATACTCCGGCCACACAGACTGCTTATGGCTTGCTATACAGTTGGGAGACGGTAATGAACGGAGCCCTTTCTTCTAATGGAAATCCCTCCTATGTGCAGGGTATTTGTCCAAACGGCTGGCACCTGCCGAGCCGTTCGGAATGGGAACAGTTACGCTCCACTGTGGGCGGATTGTCCACTTGCCGTTGTGATAACAACTCCAATTACATTGCCAAGGCCTTGGCTGCACCCAATGGTTGGACAAACTACAATTATAGCAGTTGCTACCCGGGCTACAACCAGAGTGCCAACAATGCCACAGGATTCTCCGCTATGCCTGCGGGATGGTTCAGGATAGATACCTATTCCGATTTTACTTTGAGTAACTGCTGGTGGTCTGCTACACAATATAATAATGAAAGAGCATGTCGGATCGCGGTTGTCTATAATCAGTCAGAACTGAACTTTGCAGACGAATATTTGAACTACTACTTATCCGTTCGTTGCGTGAAAGACTAACAAGCAGTTAATAGTTAACAATTAACAATTAATAATTATAATGAACAGATTTGGGCGATTGATTACCATGTTGATGCTGGCAGGAAGCTGTATGGCTGGTCTGGCGCAGAATATATATGTGGATGCGGCAAGGGAAGATGACAGCGGGGAAGGCTATTCATGGACGACGGCTAAGAAGACCCTTGCGGCGGGTATTGCGGCGGCAGGGGCCAATGGTACGGTCTTTGTCAAAGCAGGCCAGTATGACATTAATGCTGAACTTACCATTCCTGCCGGAAAGATAGTGATGGGTGGCTATGCGCCTTCCTCTACCGGTACTGACACCTCAAAGCGAAACCTCCCCGGAGCCAATTTCCATTGGACGGATGTCAATTGGTGTACCATCATCAAAGGTGACAGAAACCATCGCATTGCTACAGTGCATGGGGAACTCGATGGCTGTGTGATTCGTCATGGATTTGCCAACGACTTTGGTGGCGGCGTGTTGATTGACGGCAACAATGCAGTGGTGCGTTACTGTGTTATCAAAGAGTGCGATGCCATCACAGAGGATGAAACTCCCGCCGAAGGAGGGGGAGCCTACGTGCAGAACGGCGGCACGCTACTCAACTGTGTGGTCACCGAGTGTCGTGGGGACAAGGGCTCGGGTGCAGCCGGTGGTAATGGTTTCCTCATCAGCAACACCATCACCCGTAATCGTCCTACCGACTGTGGGGTGGTGGCCGACTATGACGGCAATCTATACCAGACAGTGGTAATTGGCGAGCAGTGCTGGATGCGCGAGAACCTCCGTACCCGTCATTTTTCTGATGGTACAGCTATTGAAGAAATCACATCGGGAAATACTACTTCCACCACTACTCCATACTTTTACAGAAACTATCAGACATCGGAGGATTATGCCATAGTTTATACCTGGAGTGGTTACCTATACAACTGGCCTGCAGTGATGCATGGGGCAGCTTCATCAAATGCTAATCCTAGTGGAGTTCAGGGTATCTGCCCTGTTGGTTGGCATGTGCCGAGTATCAGCGAGTGGAATCAGATGATAAATTATGTAAGAAGTGATTCGCGAAACTGGTGTAACGGCAATAGTAATTATTATATCAAATCGTTAGCAGCCAAGACAGAATGGAATGTCTATAACAATACTTGTTACATAGGAGGGGAGATGTCTTCCAATAATGCAACACTTTTTAGTGCTTATCCAGCGGGACATTTTGAGGGGTCTTACGCTCAGATGAAAAATTATGCTGACATTTGGTCATCGACGGAAACGGGCAATAATGCTTACTACAAGTATATTGGTTATAGTATGAGAGACGGAGTGGGAGAAAGCAATTTTTACAAAGGATATGGACTTTCTGTTCGTTGCGTGAAAGATAATTAGAGGTGGTGATTAAGGATTAGGACATAGTGAGTAGTGGATGGCAAGTAGTGATTAGAGGTTTGAATTTAGAGATTAGTGAGAAATTGAAATATAGATACATAATTAAATATGAAAAACATATTTCTTGAACAGTCCCGAAGGGACAAAGACTTGAGAAGCCCACACAAGGCGTCAGCCGTCATGTGGGGTGTGGTGCAGAGATGCCTGATGGTTGTACTGGTGGCGTTGTGCACAATACAGCTGCAGGCGCAGGTGTTTGTTTCGGCATCGGCACCAAACGATGATAGCGACGGTCTGTCGTGGGAAACTGCCAAGCAGACCATTCCGGCAGCCTTGGCTTTATTGGTGGATAGTGCTTCGGGTACGGGCAGTGGCGACATCTTTGTGAAAGTGGGTGAGTATGCCACCACCGCCGAGATGGTGATTCCTGCCGGTGTGAGTTTGCGGGGCGGCTACAAGGCCGACTCGTATGGCACCGACACTACCCAGCATCGTTTTCCCGGTGTTAACAGCCATTGGACCGATGCTACGTATTGCACCATCATTTCCGGTGCGGGCAATCACCGTATTGCGCGAGTGAGCGGCTTGATAAGCGGCTGTGTGGTGCGCAACGGCTTCACCGACGGCTTTGGTGGAGGCTTGTTGATTGACGGCGGTACTGCCAGCCATTGTGTAATTAAGGAATGTGATGCTATTGATGCGCTGGATGGTAACGCACAGGGCGGCGGTGCCTATTTGCGCAATAACGCCTACTTGCTCAACTGTGTGGTCACCGATAACCGTGCCGATGATGGAGCTGCGGTGGCTGGCAGTGGTTCCACGCTCATCAACAATACCATCACCAACAACCATCCCATTGGCTGCGGTCCGGTGATGGACTATGATGGCAATATCTATCAAACAGTGGTCATCGGTGAGCAGTGCTGGATGCGCGAGAACCTGCGTACCACGCACTACCGTGATGGCGTTTCTATTCCGCTTTACGTACCGGGAAATGACACTTACGGTCCTTTTCGCTTGAATGGCTATGACAGTTATTTAACCGCTGCAATGCTCGAGAAATTTGGTTATCTCTACACGGGCTTGGTGGTTAAAGGACTTGCTCCTTCCACCAGTAATGGTATTTATAATATGCCTATTACAGATTGGGATACCATCACTACTTGTGGCATCAATATTTGTGACAATGGGGGTGAGAATGGTAACTATGCCAATAACTGCCACGGATATCTTGTGGTTCGTCCTGGACAGGAGGGGCAGATGATGTCGCTGATTGGCTCGTACGAAACAGAGTCTTGCTGTGATAAAATCTATGTTTATGACGGTATAGGTACGGATAATGTCTTGTTGGGAACGTTTAGCGGTACGGGTATTATCAGTGTTTCATCCACTGTGGGCCCACTTACCATCCACTTCCATTCTGATGGTGGATCGCAGTACTCGGGCTTCAAACTAGAGGCTAAGTGTGGTGCGGATTCCCTCCATCAAATCTGCCCCGAAGGTTGGCATGTGCCTATTGATGCCGAGTGGACTCAGATGACCAATTATGTGGGAACCCAGCCGAGATTCCGCTGCAATAACAATACTTCTTATATCGCTAAATCACTGTCTTCCAAAACCGAATGGAGGAGCAATTCCAGTAATTGCACTGTAGGTAACCAACAAGAGAGAAACAATGCCACTTGGTTCACTGCCTATCCTTCAGGATATGCCCAGCGGTATGGAACATACTTCAACTATTACAGCTACAAAGAATATGCTGGCTGGTGGTCTTCCACTATGCAGAATAGCAACAACATTTGGTTGCGGGAATATACTTACTCCAATAATACTGTAACTCGCCTAAACCATGGCCTTATGGAGTACTCCTATGCCATACGTTGCATTAAGGATAATTAATATATGGAATGATAGATGTCAGAGAAAAAATAGAAATAAAATAAAACAATAATAATATGAACAAGAGAAACTTACTTTGGACCATAGTTTTATTGCTTGGATGGGGGATGAGTGCACAGGCGCAGACCCATCTTTTCGCAACACCGGAAGGTGCGGGTAGTGCTAACGGGTTGACTTGGGAGAATGCATACACTTTGACGGCTGCCCTTGCCAATGCCAACAACAATACCATTATCCACTTGAAGGTGGGCGAGTACCTGCTGACCGCTGAAATCACCATCCCGACGGGAGTGCAGGTGATTGGTGGCTACGAGCAAACCAGTACGGGCTCTGATATTTCCCATAAACTTGCCCCAGGATACAACAGCAACTGGATTAATCCCACGATGTGCTCCATATTGTCGGGCGACTATACCCATCGTATAGCTACGGTGCAAGGCAGGATGGAAAGCTGTGTGGTGCGCTACGGTCGTACTACGGGCAATGGTGCTGGTGTGCTGATTGATGGGGGTACGGTAACCCATTGTGTGATGATGAACAATATGGCCTACAATACAGCGGAAACCAGTCAGGCCAAGGGTGGCGGAGCTTACGTGCAGAACAATGGTCAGCTGCTCAACAGCGTGGTGTGCTACAACCGTGCCGACAATGGTTTCGGTGTGGCGGGGACTACGGGTAATGTGGTCAACAACACGGTGACCCAGAATTACGGTACCAATTGCGGTACAGTGGCCGACTATGACGGCAATATTTACAAGACGGTGGTGATTGGCGATCAGTGCTGGATGCGTCAGAATCTTCGCACTAAACATTACAGCGATGGCGAGGAGATCCCGCAGGGTACATCAAACACAGAAAATCCTCGTTACTACAATCCCGGTACTTCAGAGGTGGAAACCCAGATTTATGGTTTGTTATACAACCGTGCGGCCGCATGGCGCAACAATACCGGTTCGGCCACCAATCCGAGTGGCTTGCAGGGCGTATGCCCCGATGGTTGGCATGTGCCTTCTGCCTTGGAGTTTGACCAGATGGTTTCCTTCCTGAAATATGATGCCATCAACATCTGCGGCAATAATGCTGATTATCTGGCGAAAGCCTTGGCTTCTAAAGAACACTGGGTTACTTCGGAGCAGTCCTGCGCAGTCGGTAATGACTTGAGCTCCAATAATGTTACCCTCTTTACTGCGGAGCCCGCTGGTATATATGACGGCAATTTCTATGACCTATACAACTATAGCTGGTGGATGACCTCCACGCGGAATGAGGGGAATTCAGGCTATCAGTACGTACGCTATATGCGTAACTCGGAACGTACACTCAATTCAACCGAGAGATACCGTACTCACGGATTGTCTGTTCGTTGTGTGAAAGATGAGGAGTAAAGTATAAAGTATATAGTTTATAGTAGATAGTTGATAGTTTTTTAATTCTTAATTCATCTTGTACTTTACCTGTATCGAATGAAAAAACGCCTGTTGTTGTACTTTTTCCTGCTGTTCTCTTTCCTGAGCGGAAGGGCGCAGTCGGGCTATGCCCTCCTGATGGAGGACGGCGGCTCGCTATCGGTGTGCAACAACGTGGTGGTCAACAACGGGGCCGGCCAGAGTAATGTCACGGCCATGTACAACCTCTTTGGACATTATCCGCTTTTTGCCCATTCCTACTCCGATTTCCATATTGTGCAGCCAGAACTGGTCTTCAATCTGGGTGATAACTCATGCGCTACTTGGCTCTACGACATGATGGGCATGTTCCGTAAGTATAACGATACGGTGGATTTGGGAGCCTTCGAGTATCCCCATCTGGTCAACTTTACGGTGTTCCAGGATTATGAGGGCACATTGAATATCTGCAACAATATTATTATCAATAACTACAGTGGTGAAAATCTGAATGTGACCAATACGGGCACCAACTACCTCACCGATGGATCAGACGTGTTCCTTAACGACTATTATGGCTTCCGCCCGAAGTTGGAGAGTGCGGTAGTGAATGCCGGTGACAATAGTTGCGCCGCCACCATTGCGGAAGACCTTACCGGTGATGTGCGTGTGCAGCACGAAACGGTAGATATTGGCGCGTTTGAGTGCCACTATGGCGATGTGTATTTCCCCGTATGGCAGGAATCAAGCGGAACCCTTAGTTTCTGTAACAACATCATTATCAATAACCATGCGGATACCAACGTCAATGCTACGCTGTCGCAATACAACTATGTGACGAATTCCGAGCTTGTTTTCCTCCATGACTATTCCAATTTCAACACGCAACGTAATAGCGTGACGGTGAATGCAGGTGATAACAGTTGTGCCACTTCCATGACGGAAGACCTTAACGGTGACGAGCGTGTGTCTAATCACACGGTGGATATGGGTGCCTTTGAACTGCGTTGGGACAGATTCTATTTCCCTGTTTACCAAGAGAATGGAGGTAACCTGCACATCTGCAACAATATCATCATGAACAACCACCTCGACACGAATGTCAATGTGGCGGTGGAGGGCAACAACTTCGTGACCAACGGAGCGGATATTTTTATGCAAACCTATATCAATTTCCGTCCGAAGCGTCAGATTCCAACTCTGGATGCGGGTGATAACAGCTGTGCGGTGGGTATTGACTATGACTTGGCAGATGAAGAACGTGTGCTGAACGGTATCGTTGACATTGGCGCTTACGAGTATCGTGCGCCGGAGGTCAACTATCCTTTCTATAAGGAAGGCAATGGTGATATGCATATTTGCAACAACATCATTATATACAACTATGCTGATTCGAATATCAATGTGACGGTGGAAGCCACCAACTTGGTGACGGATGAGCCCGATGTGTTCGTTTTTGAGCACAGCTTGTTTATGCTGTCGGACAGCAGTATAGCTATAGATGCGGGTTCCAATACTTGTGCAGAGGGCATCACTTCAGATTTGTGTGGAAACGAGCGTATCGTGAACGAAGTGGTTGACAAGGGTGCTTACGAGCGTTTCTTCTGGCCGAGAGCTTTCGGTGTGTATCAAGAGGAAGAGGGAACGCTTACTTTCTGCAACAACATCTTCATCAACAATCACTCAGCGGATAGTAATGTGAATGTGCCTCCTGTGGATTATAACCTGGTGAAAGACAATGACTATGTGTTTGCCGACAAATACAGGAACTTTAAGTTGCTGAACGGTTCGGTGGCGGTGGATGCCGGTTTCAATACTTGCTGCAGCTCATGGGAGAATGACTTGACGGACACCACTCGTGTAATGCACGAGGTGGTCGATCTGGGTGCTTTTGAGTTGGTGGTGGATGTGCAGCGGGCTATTGTCTTCCAGGATTCCGGTTCTACTTTGACGCTGTGCAACAATGTAATCATACTGAACTCTCCGTATGCCCCCAATGTCAACTTTACGCCTGTGCCCTCCAGCAACATCGTCAACGATTTGGTGGAGGTGTTCCGTGACGAGCGCTACGACTTCCGTCTCTTGCAGCATTCTGATGCGGTGGATGCCGGTGATAATACTTGTAATGGATTGCCCACCGATTTGGATACGGTGCAGCGTATCTCCAATGGCACTATTGACATCGGTGCCTTCGAGATTCCGTACGAATACAACTACGCCGGTGGCGGCGGTGGTGGCGGAGGAGGCGGCGGCTCCGGTGGAGGCGGAGGCTGGGGCGGCGGTGGCTACATGGTCCCCGACCACAATGCCCATGTGTACGAAAGGAATTCAGCAACCCTGTATCTGTGCAATAACATTATCATCAACAACCCATTTGCAGCTAATACCAATACTGAATATGGCCTGGATACAGTGTATTGCAACTTGATTAAAGATACAAATCGTGTATTCCGCGATCCACTCTACGATTTCCGCTTGATAGAAGTCTCTATTGCGGTGAACCATGGACGGAATGATTGTACTGAAGATCTTGTCACAAAAGATATTGCCAAGAAGCCCCGAATTCTACAGGATACCATTGATATTGGCGCTTTCGAGTTTGTGCCTTTCCCGCGCTATGTGGCAGTACACCAGCAGGATGACTATCAGATGGAGGTGTGCAACAACATCATTATCAATAACAGGGAGGTCTTTAGCGTCAATGATTTGAACACTCCTGGCAATAATATTTTGATTGACAACGACCAGGTGTTCAGAAACAACGAACAGAACTTTATGCCGCGCGAGACCAGTGCGGCCATCAATAGGGGTGAGAATAGTTGTAATGAGCTGGCTACGGATATCAGGGATGGGGTTCGTATTTATGCAGATACCATCGATATCGGTGCCTTCGAAATCAGCCATTTCTCTGACTCCGACCTTTATGTAATATGGCAGAAAGATGGTTATACCCTTAATCTCTGCAACAATATTATTATCAATAACAATGGTGTGAATCCGGTAAGCGATATGACGGTGTCGTCGTACAACCTGCTGGTGGACCACGACGATGTGTTCAAGGACAATGAGACGGACTATACACCGCGCGAGAATTCCATCGTGATTAATGTTGGTAGCAATATTTGCTGTCCGTTGACATTGGATATTGCGGATGAAGGACGTATCTTTGAAGACACTATTGACTTGGGAGCCTACGAGCAGGGTGTCTCACTGCTGGATACCGCTTTTGTAGTATTGCAGAAGCCTGGACATGAACTGATTATCTGCAACAACATCATCGTCAACAACTCGATAACGATCGTTACCAATGTGCCCGTGGTGGACGACCATAACCTCTTTACTGATGACGGCGGGCTCTTCGTGGATGCGTCGTTCAACTATACCCCAAGACCCAATTCCGCTGCGGTGAATGCGGGTAATAACGGTTGTTGTCAGTTGACAGCCGATATCTGTGAGAAAATCCGTATTTATGAAGAGATTATCGATATCGGTGCTATTGAACCGAGTCTGATCTATGACACCACCATAGCACTTAATGGTATCGATGACGAAGGTGTGGCTGCAGATTTGACTTTGTGTAACAATATCATCATCAATAATAAATATTCCAAAAACCTGAACATCCTCAATGTGCCTGCCAACAATATTGTGACGGACAATGATACTTTGTTTGTGGATAAGTTGTACAATTATCGTTTGCGTCCCAACTCGATAGCGATTAACCATGGTAATAACGATTGTGTTTCATGGGGTGCGGATGAGGAGGATAATATCCGTATCCACGAAGAGATTGTGGATATCGGTGCCTACGAGCAGTATGTGGACAATCCGATTTTCACTGCAGTTTTGAGTAATGATACTGATGCGTTGGTACTGTGTAACAATATTATTATTAATAATACTTATACACAGAATGTCAATTTGGATAATGTCCCTGACAACAACATTGTGGTGGATGATGCATCGCTGTTCATTGATCCGAATTTCAATTATATGCCGAGAAGCGGTTCGGCGGCGGTTGACCATGGTAGCAACGAATGTGCGGATTGGGCGAAAGATATCAGCACAAAGGGTCGTGTCTTTGCGGAGATTATTGATATCGGTGCTTACGAGGTGACAGTGGAAACTGTGATTGACTTGTATGCGGTGAATGGTACTGACGATGGCACAGGTGACGGCGGTTCTGGTTCGGGTGGCTCCGGCTCCGGAGGATCTGGTGGCTCTGGTTCAGGAGGTTCTGGCTCAGGCTCAGGTGGCGGTGGAGATGACCCCGGCACCGGAGGCGGTGGTGATGATCCTGGCACTGGTGGTGACGATCCTGGCACTGGTGGTGGAGGAGATGATCCTGGCACTGGCGGAGGAGGAGATAATCCTGGTACTGGTGGAGGAGGAGATGATCCTGGCACTGGTGGTGGCGGTGATGATCCTGGCACCGGTGGTGGTGATGACCCTGGTACTGGTGGAGGAGACGATCCTGGTTCTGGTTCTGGTGGCGGAAGCGGTAGCGATTCCACCGCCAATGCGATGAAACTGAAACTGTACAATAATATCGTCATCAACAATGCCGGCCATGCGATGAATGTGGGTGGCAATGTGATGGGTGACCATAACTTGTTGAATGATATTCCCAATGTTTTTGAAAATGAAGTGGGTGATTATTCGCTTCAGCAGAACTCTCCTGCTATTGATGCGGGTGACAACCAGTGGGTGTCCTGGCCTCTGGATCTCAAGGATGACCCGCGTATTGCCTGCGCGAACATTGTTGATCAGGGTGCGTTCGAGTATTATTTCGGAGATGTGACCATTTCGTTGACCTCCAATGAGGTGGCTACGGACAACTGTCAGGGCTATTATATCGAGCTGACCGCTACCGCAGGAGCGCAGCACTACTACTGGTCGCACAGCAACGAGGATACCAATACGGTGCAAGTGTCACCGTTGATTCCGACACTCTATACGGTGATTGCTTCCAATGGTGGCGAATGTGTTGATACGGCATCGCTGTATGTGGTGCCTTCGGCATTGTTGGCTGACTCATTGGGTGCACCGGCCTCTGTGGGCAAAACCTTCTGGTTGTCATATCTGGTCAACCACTTCCGTACCCCGACACTCACGCTGAACGTGTCGGCTGAGGAGGCTTGTGAGGGTACGGTGAGCAATCCGCGTACGGGTTGGAGTACCTCGTTCACCGTTGGCGCACACTCTGTCACCACAGTCACCATTCCTGTAGAACAGGCATATCCTGGCGTCTCGTCACGCACGGCTGAGATTGGCGATTATGGTCTGTTAGTGGAGACCACCGATTCGGTATCCCTGTACGCCGCCAACTATAACGTGAGCAGTTTCGACGTGACCGATGTGTTGCCCATTGACGCACTTTCTGACGAATATGTCCTGCAGACTTATACCCCGATGATGAATGCGGAGTTTGTGGTGGTGGCTACCCAGGATAACACCGTAATTGATATTACTCCTACCAGAGCTTTGCAGGGTAACCATCAGGCCAATCATACGTTCTCCGTTACACTGCAGGCAGGTCAGACTTACCTCGGACTGTCACAATATGGTGGTGCGCTGGGTGACCTGTCGGGTACGGTGGTGAAATCGCGTGACAACAAGCCCATCGCGGTCTTCAATGGTAACGTCTGTGCATTGGTGCCTACCGACAACTCCTATACCGACCACTTGGTAGAACAGGCCATCGGCATCAAATATTGGGGCAAATCTTTTGCTATCACCTCCACGGAGAGTCAGAACTTTGACGTGTTGCGTGTGACGGCGTTGCACGGCAATACGGAAGTGCGCAAGAATGGTACGCTGCTGACCACTTTGTCGGCCTATCAGACCTACGAGTTTCAGTTGGCCGGTTCTGAAGGCTCTTGTTATTTGGAGACTTCCAAGCCTGCCGGAGTTTACCTCTATATCGCCGGTGCTATGCATGGTAATCCGCAGGAGCGAAGCGACCCCTCTATGATATGGATACCGCCCACAGAGCAGAAACTGAGCGAGATCACTTTCGCCACTTTCAACTCACCGGGCATCTCCGACCATTATGTTAATATTGTCATTCCCGCTTCCTCTATCGCCGAGGTGATGCTGGACGGTATGGCTATCGGTGGTCAGTTCACCCTGCTGAATGGCAGCTCCGATTATGCTTTTGTGCGGAAACATATCGCCAACGGCACACATACTCTGCAGTGTGAAGGCGGTTTCATCGCCCACTGCTATGGTCTGGGCTTCCACGAGTCGTATGGTTATGCGGCGGGCTCTAGAGCGGTGCCGCTCAAAGAACAGCTGTTCGTCAACGGCATTCTCACTACCGACCTGCCAGCCGATACGAAGTTCTGTCCGTATGAGCCAATCAACTTCAGCACGCTGGTGAACTATCCGTGCGACAGTGTGGTGTGGAATTTCGGTGACAACACACCGACGGTGAATGCCACTTCGGCAGATCATGCATATCCCGAAGCTGGTACCTATACGGTGACGGCCACCCTTTACATCACCAGCAACGGAACTGTGTTCTGCTCCAACCTCTATGCCCGTATCAAGGTGGTGGATGGTCCGACTATTTTCTACTATGATACAATCTGCAGGGGCGCTGTTTATGCGGATCACGGCTTTGAGGTAATGGCAGAAGAGAATGGACATTTCTCCTACACACGCACCGTGGAGATTGCAGGACAATACTGCGACAGTACCTTTGTCCTTGAGCTGGAAGTGCTCGACAACTATCTGGTTATCGAGGATACTGTCTGCTTCCCCCATACCTATACGGAATATGGATTCCATTTTGTTCCGGAGTCAACAGGCTACTATTGTGACACCTTGAATGCAGGAGTTGGCAGCAACGGTTGCGACAGTTTGGTGATTCTGCACTTGTCTGTCACACCGAATACCGACAATCCGCCTGCCATCGAAGGGGAGGGTAGTCCTTGCCTGGGTGATATTTACGCTTATTCTATCGACTCGCTCTCGGGCTTGCAGAATGTGGTGTGGACGGTGCCCGACAGTGTGATTGTGATGCCCCAGCAGGATCCTTACCACTTGGAGCTGATGTTCGACCGTGAGTTGGATTCTCTGGAAATCTGTATCTCAGCCCAGGGCGGTTGCGGCGAGTTGAATTGGTGCAGAGTGGTCTATCCGCAACCGTATAACCAAGTATATTTGTATGACACTTTGTGTGCCAATGTGACGGAATATGACCGCTATGGATTCACCTTGACGGGAGTGTCTGACACTAACGACTTGTTCACCCACCACGATGTGGCATCGGGCGGTTGCGACAGCGTTACCATCCTGAGCCTCTTCTTCTTGCCCGTATACGAGGTGGAAGATAGCGCAACCATCTGTATCAATGATTTCCCCTATCAGTACCACGACACCTTGTTGGCAAAGGTCGGTACCCATCGCATAAACCTTTACACTGAATCGGGTTGCGACAGTATTGTGTATCTGACATTAAATAGTAATCCTATCAGCCATAGCTCTTTCGACACTGCGGTGTGCAACAAGATGGTTTGGTTTGGTGAGACTTATACAGAATCCGGTTCTTATGATACGGTGCTGACCAATATTTATGGTTGCGACAGCACGGTGACGATGAACCTGACGGTATATGTTTCCGACACAGTGGCGGTGGACAGTGCGGTGTGCCGCGCACAATTGCCGGTGGTATGGAACGGATTGAGTTTTCTGGATGCGGGTGTGCAGACGGCTTACCTCCAGAATGGGCATGGCTGCGACAGTCTGGTGGTGATGACGCTGAATGTGAAGGAGGCCACTGCCGATACGCTGACGGTGACTGTTTTGGAAAGAAATCTTCCGTATAGCTTGAATCGCAGCGAGTATCATACTGCAGGTACCTATACTCAGAATTTGACAAATGCCGTGGGTTGTGACAGCACCTTGACGATTATACTGAATGTGTTGAATACCGTTGAAAATTCAGTGGACAGCACCATCTGTTCTGACATGCTGCCGTTCGAGTGGAATGGCGTGATCTTTACGCAAACCGATACTTTGGTGGCGTCACTTCACGCTTCGAACGGTGCCGATAGTTTGGTGGTGATGAATGTAACGGTGATGGAGGTGACCTATGCTGATGTTTATGACACGGCGTGCGAGTCAATGACCTGGATCGATGGTATAACCTATTACGAGAGCACTGATGCCGCTACGTTCACCCTGATCAATGCGGCGGGTTGCGACAGCATCGTGACCTTACATCTGTTGGTGAACCATGCAACGCATTTCGCTTACGATGTTGATACCTGCGACTGGTATCGTTGGAATGATTCAACTTATACAGAAAGTGGTACTTATACTTACAGCTTCGCTGATGCCAATGGCTGCACCCAGGTTGATACCTTGCACCTGACCATCAACAATCCGGTACACACGGCAGTGACCGTTGACACATGCGACTGGTATCGTTGGAACGATTCTACCTATACTGCTACAGGTAGCTATACCTACAGTCATCCTGATGCCAACGGTTGTACCCAGGTGGATACTCTGCACCTGACGATTAACCATGCGACTAACATGGCTTACACGGTGGACACTTGCGACTGGTATCGCTGGAATGATTCAACTTATACAGAAAGTGGTACCTATACCTACAGCTTCGCTGATGGAAATGCATGCACTCAGGTGGATACCCTGCATCTGACGATTTATCATGCAACCCATGTTGCTTACACGGTTGACACCTGCGACTGGTACACTTGGAATGACTCCACTTATATGACGAGTGGTACTTATACTT
>JAGBPS010000027.1 GCA_017633255.1 Bacteroidales bacterium | reverse complement strand
TGAAGAGCCACGGACACCAAAACTGACAAAACTGTTTTTCTTGATATTGCTGGTGGTCACAATATTGATAATTCCACCATCACTTTTCGCGCTATATCATGCTGAAGGATTAGTGATTACCTCGATACGCTCCAACGTGTTGGCAGGCAACTGCTTGATAAACTCCTTCAGGCTCTCCTCGTTCAGATGTGAAGGTTTGCCATTCAACCATATCTCCACCGAGGACACCCCTCTCAGGGTAATATTGCCCTCAACGTCCACCTCCACACCAGGGGCATTCTGCAATGCATCGGCAGCGGTACCCGTCTGAATGGAAGGATCCTCCGCGACATTATAAAGCGTCTTTTCACCCTCCATCATGTAAACCGGTTTGGTAGAGGCGACCGTCACCTCCTGCAGGTGCGTACTTTGGCGAGGCACCTGTAACACTCCCAAATCCTTTTCCGCCTCATCCTGCTCAATATGCAAAGGTAGCGACAAGATGTCATACCCAACCAGCACCGCCTTCAGCACATAATCACCTGCTTGTACCTTCTCTATGGCAAATTGTCCGTCGGCACCTGTAAATGACATATATAATTCGTTGATGGAGGAATCGTTTTCCATCAAGCTGATGCGCGTGTAAAACAAAGGTGACTGGGTAGCTCCATCCACCACAGTCCCTTTCAATGTGCAATTTTGCGCCTTGACATTTCCATCCATCATCAGCGCAATAAAACACAAAACACTTATTATCAAATATCTAAATTTCATAAATTTGACCTTTCTTTCTAAAAAAAAGTTTGCAAATGTACAAAAAATTACATTAATCAATCTGTAATATTAGACAATATTTTTCCTGCAAACTTACAATTAATTTAAATTTATCATTACATGAAAAAAAAACGTATTTTTGCAGATTAAATTGTATCGAATGAAAAAAATTGGAGTTTTCGGGGTCGGTCACCTCGGACAAATACATTGCAAATGTATCAATGAGAGCGAAAAAGCCGAATTATGCGGCATCTATGATGTGAATATTCTCCATGCCAAAGAGGTAGCCTCCAACCTGGGAATCCCCTATTTTGAAAAACCGGAACAACTGTTGTCTGTCTGCGACATCGCCGATGTGGTGTGCACCACCACCCACCATTATGAAATGGCCAAACTGGCGATGATGCACCACAAGCCTGTTTTCATCGAAAAACCGGTCACTGCCACTGTTGAAGAGGCCGAGGAACTGCTCCGATTGAGCAAAGAGTTGCAAATCCCTGTGCAAGTCGGACATGTGGAGCGCTTCAACCCCGCTTTTATTGCCGCCAAGTCCAAAATCAGGCAACCTATGTTCATCGAAGGACACCGGCTGGCACTCTTCAATCCCCGCGGCAACGATGTTTCCGTAATTCTGGATTTAATGATCCATGACATCGACATCGTCTTAAAAATCGTTAATAGTCCAGTTGTAGATATCCAAGCCAGCGGTGTGGCTATTGTCACCGATACCTTCGATATTGCCAACGTGCGTCTCACCTTTGCCAACGGTTGCGTGGCCAACCTCACCGCCAGCCGTATCTCCATGAAGAACATGCGCAAATTGAGACTTTTCCAGGATAACGCCTATATCAGTATAGATTTGCTGGAAAAGAAAGCGGAAATGATTCATATTGAAAGCATTACAGAAGAACTTGACGATCCATTTGCCATGATTCTTGATTTAGGCGAGGAGAAAGGCAAAAAACGCATCATCATCGACATGCCTAAAATCGAAGCCAACAACGCCATTCGATGCGAACTGGAAAGTTTCATACATTCCATTGACAACCAGCTTGTTCCTGAAGTCAGCCTGCAAGATGGATACAATGCGCTGACGACAGCATACAAAATTATCAAAAAAATGAATCATAACATAAAATAAAAGCCTCCAACATTTCGTTATAAACAATATGAAGAAATTTATACTCCTGTTCAGCATTCTCAGCCTTTGTTTTTGCTCCTGCAAAGACAAGCACGACTATACTCCCGCCATCTTGGAAATCAGCGAGGATGCCTTTGACGACTGCTTCGATATCTCGAATTACAACATTGAGCATGACGAGCAGATTACCGACGAGGACAAGTTGCGAGCCATGAAGCAACACAAGTTCACCCATGTTTATATCTCTTACGGTGGCGACGCACTGGGTGTATGGGAACTGCCCTGCAGCGTGCCTATCCTCAGTGTCACCGGTGACAGCACCTACATCAACGTTGTCCCCTGTTTCAAGAAAAACGGACAGAGCAGCACCATCAAAGGATACAGCTACATCAAATCGTACAAACTTCCTGTCAGGCTCCAGAAAGGTTCAACCACCTATCTCAACAAGGAGACCATGCATGCGTTTTACGAATATCACAAATATGCCACCTTCAAACTGATAGAACCGTTTAGTTCCCAAAACAATTTTTCCCCTCAGAATTCGCTGATATCCATCGTCAATTTCGAATGCATCACCGACCCAAGCGATCTGTCCAACCGTATTGGATTGCTAAACCTGACAAGCGACTCACTCCGGGAAAGTTTTGAAGTGACCACCTCCGATATCACTGTACCTGTCAACTACCAGACCTATTTGGAGATAAGATACAAGTGCGAAAATGACCTGAACATTGAGATATACGCTCCCGGCTACTACAATGTTTATCCATGCGGAGGCTTGTATGCCACCGAAGAATGGGAGACCGCCTATATCAATCTGGATGAACACCTTGTCAATATATATAATTCCGGAGCTGTCTTCAGCGGCAGCATCATGTTCAGACTGCTGCTCAGCGGCAGCAAACTGGATGACCGCAACACCCACTATTTCATTGACTATGTGAAGATTATTACGGGACCGCAGCCGTAAGAGGGGGTACACGGTTACACGGTTAGGAGGTTACACGGTTAGGAGGTTTAGAAGGTTTAGGAGGTGAGTGGGGATGGAGGATTTAGAATTCAGAATTCAAAATTCAGGATTTGAATATATAAAATAATTTAGGGGAAGGGATTGTAGGGTTGGGTTGGCATGGCACAGAAGCCTTATAAAAGGAAACAGTACAAAACACTATAGATGAAGAAAAACAAGACTCTGCTACTGACTTATTATCTCGTCATGGACGTGCTCGCAGCCATCCTCACATGGGTGATTTTCTTCATTTACAGGAAATACAATGTTGACGTCCAAGTATTTGACCAGTTTTCCGCTCTCATTTTGCAGGACTACAAATTTTGGCTCGGTCTTTGTTTGGGTCCGATTTATTGGCTTTCGCTGCACTTGTTCATCGGTTATTACCATAATATATATCGCAAATCCCGACTCAAAGAATTGGAGCAAACCTTCGGAATAACCTTCCTCGGGGTACTGTTGTTTTTCTTTGTCTTCATTTTGGATGATATTGTCAACTCGCCCTCCGACTACATCAAGTACTTTTTTGTGCTTTTCGGCTGTCAGTTCCTGCTCACCTATATTCCCAGAGCACTGATGACCACCCACATCAACCGCATGATTCACAACGGGGTCATCGGCTTCAAAACACTGATTATCGGTAGCGACCAGATTGCCCTGAACACCTATCAGTCTGTCGTCAAGCAAAACATCCGCTCCGGAAATTTCATCGTAGGCTATATCTGCCTGCCCAATAGCGACGACCAAACCATGAGTTCTGTTCTGCCCTGTATGGGAGGGATTGACAACCTGCGTGAAATCATCCAGAAAGAAGGAATCGAAGAAATTATCATCGCCATTCATAACGGCCAACGAAAATATATCGAGGAAATCCTTTCCACCGTTCGTGAAATTCCCGGACTGACCATGAGCATATTGCCACAGACCCAGGACTACCTGATGGGCACCATCAAAATGTCGTCAGTATTTTACGAACCCTTGATTTCCATCGACTCGGAGTACATGTCACCCTGGCAGTTATACATGAAGCGCATCATGGACATCACCATCTCGCTCATCGCCATCATCATGCTTACCCCCGTGTACCTGTTTTTGGCCATCGGAGTGAAATGCTCATCCAAAGGGCCCATCTTTTATATGCAGGAACGTATCGGCTATATGGGCAAGCCCTTCCAGATTATCAAATTCAGGTCCATGTACACCGACGCGGAGAAAAACGGTCCCATGCTGTCCAGCGAGGATGATCCCCGTATCACCAAATTCGGACGCTTCATGCGCCACTCACGCCTGGACGAGGTGCCGCAGTTCTTCAATGTGCTGAAAGGCGACATGTCGCTGGTGGGACCGAGACCCGAACGTCAGTATTACATCGACAAGATTGTGGAGAAAGCTCCTTATTATAAATTATTGTTAGGTGTCAAGCCCGGCATCACCTCCTGGGGACAGGTCAAATTCGGCTACGCCGAGAATGTGGATGAGATGGTGGAGAGAATGCGTTTCGACCTGCTGTATTTGGAGAATATGTCGATTCAGATGGACATCAAAATCTTAATTTATACCGTACTGATTGTCCTCAAAAACGAAGGAAAATAGAAAATCTCAAAAAAAATTCTATTTACCTGTGTATCAATTAAAAAAATGTGTATATTTGCACTCCCTAAAATGAAGTGGGAGACGAAGTGATTTTTATGCGTAAACACTTAATTATTAGAGAATTATAAAAACAGAAAGAAAAACGGTTTGCGAGAACCGGAACTAAAAACATTATAAATTTAAACAAAATGTCTGGATTATTAGGAAAAAAAATTGGGATGACTAGCATCTATGATGCCTCTGGCAAGATAGTGCCATGCACGGTATTGGAGGCTGGTCCTTGCGTAGTTACGCAAGTAAAGACCGTTGAGAAAGACGGTTACGATGCAATCCAATTGGGTTACGACGAAAAGAAAGAAAAACGGACGACCAAAGCGTTAAAGGGACACTTTGCCAAGGCCGGCACCACCCCCAAGAAACTGTTGCGTGAGTTCACACGTTTCGAGGAAGGTCACAAGAAACAGTACGGTGAAATTTTGGATGTCACTGTATTTGAAGAAGGTGAGTTCGTGGATGTCATTGGTATTTCAAAAGGTAAAGGTTTCCAGGGTGTCGTCAAACGTCACGGCTTCGGCGGTGTCGGCGACAGCACGCACGGTCAGCACAACCGACTGAGAGCTCCCGGTTCACTGGGTGCATCCTCCTATCCTTCAAGAGTATTGAAAGGAATGCGTATGGCTGGTCAGACTGGTTGCAAGCAGGTGAAGATGATCAACTTGCAGATCATGAAGATCGTGAAAGAGAAAAACTTAATTTTAGTAAAAGGTTCCGTACCCGGACCTAATGGTTCATATATAAAAATAGAGAGATGGAGTTAAGAGTATATAAAATCGACGGAAGCGAATCAGGCAAGACGGTCACATTGAACGACAACATCTTTAATGTGGAACCCAATGATCACGCTATTTGGTTGGATGTGAAGCAGTATCTGGCCAATCAAAGACAAGGAACACACGACACTCTGGAAAAATCAACCGTTTCCGGCAGTACGCGCAAACTGAAAAGACAAAAAGGTACGGGCGGCGCACGTGCAGGTAGCATCAAGTCCCCGACCATCCGCGGCGGTGCCACCGTTTTCGGTCCTCATCCCAGAGATTATAGCTTCAAACTGAACAAGAAAATCAAACGTTTGGCCCGTTTCTCAGCCCTGACCTACAAGGCTAAGGAAGACAAGATCATCGTTGTGGAAGACTTCACTTTCGAGGCCCCCAAGACCAAATCTTATCTGGAAATGCTGAAGAAATTCAACCTGCAGGATGCCAAGACCTTATTGTTGGTGAACGAAAGCAACAAGAACGTCTATCTGTCAGCCCGCAACCTGAAACGCGCCAGCGTGATGAGAGCTCAGGACATCAACACCTACTGTGTGCTGAACGCCAGCAACCTCATCATCTGTGAGAACAGCTTGAAGGACATTGAAAAAATGTTGGGTGAATAATTAACAGAGTCAATAACAAGTAATAAATAAAGAAATGAACGTAATCATTAAACCCATCATCAGTGAAAAGATGACAATGGTTGGCGAGAAGTACAACCGTTACGGTTTCGTTGTTGACAGAAAGGCCACCAAGCCCCAGATCAAGAAAGAGATCGAAGACATCTACGGTGTGAAGGTGCTGCAGGTGAACACCCTGATTCAGCGTGGCAAATCCACTTCCCGTTACACCAAAGCCGGCATGATCCAAGGTCAGAAGAACACCTTCAAGAAGGCCATGATCTTTGTCAGCAAAGACGACAAAATTGATTTATACAGCAATATTTAATAGCAATTAAACAATGGCATTAAAAAAGTACAAACCAGTAACGCCAGGTCAACGCTTCAAAGTTATCAGTGCGTTTGACGACATTACCACAAGCACGCCGGAAAAGAGCTTATTGTGCGCTCATCCGAGCACAGGCGGTAGAAACAACTGTGGTAAAATGACGATGCGAAACCGCGGTGGCGGTCACAAGAAGATGTATCGTTTTATTGATTTCAAAAGAGAAAAAGATGGTATCCCGGCAACCGTTAAGACCATTGAATACGACCCGAACCGTTCGGCCCGTATCGCATTGGTATTCTATGCCGACGGCGAAAAGCGCTACATTGTTGCTCCTCATGGTCTGAAAGTCGATCAGGTGATCGTTTCAGGTACGGGTGTTTCTCCCGACTTGGGCAACACGCTTCCACTGGGCGAGATTCCATTCGGCTCCGTAATTCACAACATCGAATTGCGTCCAGGTCAGGGTGCTAAGATCGCACGTAGTGCAGGTTCTTACGCACAGCTGATGTCTCGTGAAGGCAAGTATGCCGTTATCAAAATGCCATCCGGCGAAACCCGTATGATCCTCTGCGCTTGCAAAGCTACTATCGGTATGGTTTCCAATATCGACCACAGCTTGGAAGTGTCAGGTAAGGCAGGTAGAAGCCGTTGGTTGGGCCGCAGACCTCGCGTCCGTGGCGTTGTGATGAACCCTGTTGATCACCCGATGGGTGGTGGTGAAGGTCGTGCCTCCGGTGGACACCCGCGCTCACGCAAGGGCTTGCCAGCTAAAGGTTACAGAACCCGTCATCCGAAGAAAAATTCCGATCAGTACATCATCGAAAGAAGAAAAAAATAACCTTAAAGTAGAATATCATGAGTCGTTCATTAAAAAAAGGTCCATATATCCATTACAAATTGGAACAAAGAGTGTTGGAAGCTCAGGAATCAGGCAAGAAAACCACTATCAAAACCTGGTCACGCGCTTCTATGATCTCCCCCGATTTCGTCGGACTTACCATCGCAGTGCATAACGGCAACAAATTCATCCCCGTTTACGTTACTGAAAACATGGTCGGCCACAAATTAGGCGAGTTCGCCCCGACACGTATCTTCCGTGGTCACGCTGGTCAGAAGGACAAAGGTAAAAAATAATTTTTTCCTTACGCCTTATTCTTATAAATGAAAAGCCCCTCCTTCCGAAGGGGCTTTTTTGATGTATATAGAAGAAATCTATTTCAATATAATAAAACTAATTTCATTAGTTTTTTTTCTATCTGTCCCCTTTGGAACAGTCGCAAAACGAAGTGGTGAGAATGTTCGTGTTGGGCAATAACTTCTCCATCTGGTCCAACTCCGACTGCCTTATGGCAACCTGACGCAAGTCGAAAATCTTCAGGGTCTCCGCTAAATTAGTAATCGATGCTGGCAACACATACAAAGGATTATCCCAGGCGTCGATAATCTCCAATTTGCTCATCTTTCCAATGGATTCAGGCAACTCGTAAATCTTGTTCCTGCTAATGACCAAACCTTTCAGCTCCTGCATATCGCCAATGGTCTCCGGCAAACGTACCAAACGGTTGCAGCTCACGTTCAGATAAATCAGCTTCTTCAACTCACTGATACGACGATTCAAGACTTGCAATTTGCAGCCTTTCACCGTCAATTCCCGAAGATTGGTCAACAAAAAGATTTTCTCCGGCAGTGAGTCCATTTTGCGCTTATTCACCAGCTTCAGACGATATACCTTGTCGGCATTCAACAAAGCCTCGTCAATGGACTTATACACCGTTCCGTCATCCTGCTGGTCGTAGCCGTACCGCACCTTCTGCGCACTGGCAGTATCGGGAATAAAGCCGATAAATAGCAAAAGAAGACTAATCGCGAAGTAATTCAGATATCTCATCTTTGTCTTTTTTCAATTGAGAAATAAGTTCCTCCACCGAAGCGAACTTCTGTTCAGACCGGATCTTTTTACCGATTCTGAACTTCACTTCAGCGTCATAGCAGTCTTGGTCAAAATCAAAAATATTGATTTCCAATGTCTTTTCCTGCAACGAAAGAGTTGGACGGGTGCCAATATACAACATCCCCTTGTGATTTCTGCCATGAAGGACCAGCTCCACCGCAAAAACTCCGGTATCATTCACCGAACAATGCTCATCCAAAGCGATATTGATGGTGGGGAAACCAAAAGTACGGCCATTCTGCAATCCTCGCACTACCCTACCCGACAACCAGCGCCCTTCGTCCATAATTCTATATTATTTGACTTGAAAAAATATCAAATCTAACTGTCAACTGTCAATTGTTAACTGTCAATTCTTTCAGCAATCTGGTATTTATTGCGGTCGTTGGAGGAGCGTGCAATCATCTCGCCCAAGAAACCGGCGAGGAACAGCATCAAACCGAAGACCATCGCCAGCAGGGCGATATAAAACAGCGGCTGTTCTGTCACCTGACGGAAATGGGCCACCTGGCGGTGCAGATTCACCAGTTTCTCCACAATCAGCCAAATAGTGATCACACCACCTGTCAGGAAAGAGATGGTACCCCACAGACCGAAGAAGTGCATCGGTTTCTTGCCGAATTTGGACACGAAAGAGATGGTCATCAGGTCGAGGAAACCGTTGACAAAGCGGTCCCAGCCGAATTTGGTCACCCCATATTTGCGTTTCTGGTGATGCACCACTTTCTCCCCAATCTTCGGGAAACCAGCCCACTTGGCAATCACCGGAATATAACGGTGCATCTCCCCATAAACCTCGATGGACTTCACCACTTCCTTACGGTAAGCCTTCAAACCACAGTTAAAGTCGTGCAAATAAATGCCCGACATGCGGCGTGTGGTCCAATTGAAAAACTTCGAGGGAATATTCTTGGCCAATTTGGAGTCATATCTTACTTTTTTCCACCCCGATACCAGATCATAACCTTCCTCCGTAATCATACGGTACAGGTCCGGAATCTCATCAGGACTGTCCTGCAAATCAGCATCCATCGTAATCACCACATCTCCCTGGCAGGCTTCAAAACCCACGTTAAGAGCTGCGGATTTGCCGTAATTTCTTCTGAAACGGATACCTCTTATGGCCGGATTCTTTTCGTGCAGTTCCTCGATAATTTTCCACGAATCATCGGTGGAGCCGTCGTCCACCATCACCACCTCGTAAGAGAAATGGTTTTCGTTCATCACACGCTCTATCCAGGCGCTTAATTCCGGCAGCGACTCTGCCTCGTTCAACAATGGGACTATTACTGAAATGTTCATACTTTGTTAGGTTATAGGGGTTAGTGATTAGGGGTTAGGGGTTAGGGGTTAGTGTTTAGTGATTAATGTTTAGAAGGTTAGAAAGGTTAGAAAGGTTAGAAAGGTTAGGAGGTTAGGAGGTTAGGAAGTTATGGATTCTGAATTTTGAATTTTGAATTATTAATTGTCAACTATCAACTGTCAACTGTTAACTGTCAACTGTTAACTGTCAACTGTTTCCTGTCCACTGTCATCTGCGGCATGCTCGCTTTCTTTCTTTTTCGTCAGGTAAAGGGCGACGAAGATGGCCAAGAACAATCCGTAGAGTAATACCGAGACCGCATAGGACATGGCCACCGGAAAAATGGAGGTGTAGTGCGGTATACTGTCCTTCCGCTGCTGATAAGCCTCCTCCATGATATCCACCTGGTCCATGCCATTCCGGGAGTTGTTCACCAGCATAGACAGCGACTGGTAGCAACTGTCACCCGCATTGGCGGCAGACAAAAGGTTCTGGTACACATCCAGAAATACTCGCTGGGCGTAAGCCGAGAACTGACCATAGGTATTAAAAGAGGTATCAATCTTGGGACGGAGCATCACCCTGTCGTTATAGGCAACCAGCATACGCTCCATCTGCTCACGGGTAAAATCGGCACAACCCTCTTCCAGCATATCATTCTGAATCATAGATGTATAGGTTGACCTCATCACCGAATCGGTCTTATCGAGATATTTCCGGGCATCCGCCTGACTCACCGTGTCTTTCTCCAGTCTAGCATAAAAGGTCTCCACATTCTGCGTGTTCAATCTTTCCAGGCCATTTTTATCAATATACTGATAATGAACCATCATATAGGCGAACACCACCACAAAAGACACCGCAATAATAGCGGCGCCGGCACCGAAAGCCTTGGGAAAACGGATAAAGCCATCGAGCACCTCATCGCGGTACTCTTTGATACCCGCATACAGAAAGACAATGATGACAATGAGCAGCAAAATACTGAACACCGCGCCAGCATCGTAGTTGATGTCACGGGCAGCCATCTTCACCAGCTCACAAACCGCCAGTGCCGCTCCGAGGAGCGCACCCCATTTCAAAGCCACCAGCAAGAGATTCTTCTTCATACTATTGATTAAAAATGCAAAGATACAAAAAATTTCGACCTCTTATACACCCAATTCCTTCAGAGCTGTTTCACGATAAGCAGGACCTATGGGCAACTCCACTCCCGCCACCGTCACACTCGCCACATCCACAATCTCCACATGTTTGGCAGAGACAATATACGATTTGTGAATCCTGACAAATTGTCCCTGTGGCAATTCCTCCATCAGCTTTTTCATGGAGAAATAGGCGGTGATTTTGCGCTGCTTGGTATGAAAAGTCACATATTCCTGCTGTCCCTCCATATAAAGCAAATCGTCAAACATCACCTTATACATGCGGCGGTCAGCCCTGAGCATCATAAAATCACGGGGCTGCGCCATAAAATGCGCATTGACGACGGGCTGCATATCTTGTGAAGTGGCATTAGACGCAATCTCATGCCTCATTCCTTCCGAAACATGAGCCTCGGCCGCCCTAATCAGCTTGATTCTGTCAACGGCCTTGTTGATGGCTTTCACGAAACGATTGAAAGGAATGGGTTTCAACAAGTAATCCACCACGCCCAAATCGTAGCCATCAATGGCATACTGCGAATACGCCGTGGTAAATATGATGCTGGGACGATAGGGCAAATTCTCCACAAATTCAACCCCGGTCAATTCTGGCATCTCTATGTCCGTCAGCAAGATATCGATTTCCTGCTGCCGCATGACTGTCATGGCACTCATGGCATTGGAGCATGAGCCCGCCAACACCAAATCGGGCAGCTTCGACACATACTCTTCCAACAAGGTTCTTGCCAGATGCTCGTCGTCCACAATCAGCACTTTGTATAAGCCATCCGCTTTTTTCTCAACATTTTGCATCAATTCCATCATCTCAAGTCAATTGTAAGTTTCACCTTATACACCCCGTCATCTTCCCCCATGGTCAGCGAATGTTCATCAGGGTAATACAGACGCAGTCGCTGCTCCACATTGTCGATGCCAACACTGCTTCCTTTTTTATGTTCCTGATGACTGTGTGACAGGACAATACTATTTTCCGTCTGAAAAACAAGCTGTGCATTTTTCACCTCAAGACGGATGTGCACAAAACCCTCCGGATTCGTGGTTAAATCACTGTGCGTAAAGCAATTTTCAACAAAAGGCTGCAAAAGCATCGGAGCTATCGAATAAGACTGCGAATCAAACTGGCTCTGATACGTGATATGCTCATTCTGTCCGAATCTAAGTATCTGAAAGTCTATATAATTTTGAATATAAGCCAATTCCTTGTCCAACGACACCTTCTCCTGCTGACCGAAATCAGTCACATAACGCAACATATCCGACAATTTCAGCAACGCATCGGGGGCAATATCATTTTTGGTATAAACCAAGGCATAAATATTATTGAGGGAATTGAACAGAAAATGAGGATTAATCTGTGACTGAAGCAATTGCAGCTTCATCAGTTTCTGTTCCTGTTTCAATTCCTCAGTTTGCCGCAAGGTAAAAAGGGAATACTTATAAATCGCTATACACAAAGCGGAAAGATTCAGAATCAGCACTTTCAGGAAATTGGCCAAAGTGATATACGGCAGGAAGTCGCTGTTAGGCTGAGGTCTTTCAATGGGAGTGTAAATATGCACAAGATACTCTATGCTGAAAAGCAGTTGGCAAGCAAAAACCATAATCAGCATCACCACGACGAATCTCAAAGCCTTGCTTTGGAGCCATTGGGGCGGCTGGATCAGCAATTTGCACAGGAGTTGATACAGAACCGCAAAAAACAGCGTATCCACGGTAGCGTAAATCAGCGACATGGCCGTGCTCAATTTTCTGCCATTGAAAAAAATCAAGAGGAAAATCAGCACATACACAAAGAAGTGCGAATAACGGAGTACGAACCTGTTAAACTTTACATTCATGAATTCCTATCTATGCAAATTTCATGCAAAGATACATAATTTTTCTGAAGTACAGATTTCAGCAGAAAAAGACAAAACCTCCTTCATATTCCACAAAAAATTGTTTGACGGTATTCGTTTCAAGAATTATATGTAATTTTGCATTTTAAAAATACATAGCAATGAAAATTGAAGGACAGATTGTGGACATTATCGGGCGGGAAATTTTCCCTGGATCCGTGGAATTTGAAGGCGACACCATCACAGCGATCAACCGTCACGAGACCGTTTCGCAGCAATATATCATGCCAGGCTTTGTGGATGCGCACAACCACATCGAAAGCTCGATGCTACCACCCTACGAGTATGCCCGCACGGCCCTGCGCCATGGCACCATTGCCACCATATCCGACCCCCACGAGATTGCCAATGTTTGCGGTACTGAAGGTTTTCAATTCATGCTGGAAGAGGGTGATACTTGTCCCATGAAGGAATTTTTTGCTGTCCCCTCCTGTGTCCCCGCCACACCATTGTGCACAGCAGGAGCCGTCCTTGACGCCCCCATTGTAACAAAGTTGCTGGAAGACCCCCGCACGATCGCCTTGGCAGAGGTAATGAACGTTCCTGGAGTGATTTCCCGCGATGCCGACTGCATGGCCAAGATTGAGGCCGCCCACCGTTTGGGCAAGCCTGTGGACGGTCACGCCCCTGTCGTCACCGGAGAGGACCTGAAAAAATACGTGTCTGCCGGCATTTCCACCGACCACGAAGTCAGCAGTATCGAAGAAGCCGAAGAAAAAATATCGTTAGGCCTGAAAGTGCTCATCCGCGAAGGCAGCACCGCCCGCAACTTCAATGCCCTGCATCCGCTCATCAGCCGCCACAAGGACATGCTGATGTTCTGTACCGACGACCTCAAAGCTGTTGACCTGTTAGATGGACATATCAACAAGCTATTGCGCAAATGCTTGTATTTAGGCTACGATCTCTTCGATGTGCTGCAGATTGCCTCCCTGAACCCCGTGAGACATTACCACATTCCCATGGGACTATTACAACCGGGAGACCCTGCTGATTTCATCATCTGCAACGACTTAAAGAACTTCTCTCCTTCCGCCACGTTTGTGGACGGCAAACTAATTGATCATATTCCCTACCGTCCGGCAACAAAGTTACTCAACAACTTCAAGGCCGAACCTATCAGCACCAGCGACATTGCCGACAGTTTGGAAGGCAAGGACAGTTTCGACGTCATTCAAGTAATTGACGGAGACTTGTTCACCCCTCATGTAGTCCTGTCCAAGGAGAACATGGGACAGGCGCAAAAGATTGTGGTCATCAACCGCTACGAACCCAAAGCACACATCGGCATAGGCTATATCAAAGGCTTCGATATACACAATGGCGCACTGGCACAAAGCATTGCGCACGATAGCCATCATATTATCGCCACCGGCAGCAGCGACGAACTCATTGTGAAAGCGGTAAACGAGCTGATTCGCATGCAAGGCGGTATTGTGGTTACCGATCCCCAAAAGACTAGCTCTCTGGCCCTGCCCATTGCAGGACTCATGTCCAACGATCCCATTGACGAGGTGGCTACCGCCCAGCAGCAACTCACCACGCATCTCCGCATGTTGCACTGCCCTCTTCAATCTTCCATTGTTGCCCTCAGTTTCATGCAACTCACCGTCATCCCCGAACTGAAAATCACCGACCAAGGGCTGTTTGACGTGGCGAAATCCAAATA